>SCQK01000019.1 GCA_004321885.1 Patescibacteria group bacterium
AATACCCTCATGGTTACTGGGCAAAAGAACGTTTTCAACTGTGCGGCCAACTTTTTGAGAGGCAGGAAGTGCATTTTCTGCGGTTCGTTCAAGGTGTATCGGACTAAGCGCGGCTACGTCCGGTGCCGGAACAAATCCTGCGGGAAGCAGAAGTCGCTGAAACGGCTGCGGAAGGAGATTGCCATTCTCACCGGCTTCTACCAGCAGCAGCCGGCCTACCGCGTTGGCACCGACCTCGGCCTCGACTACCAGGCGGTGAGCGGCGTGTACCAGCGCCTGCGTGAAGCGGTTTACCACGTGGCCGAGCTTGAGGCGGGCAAGCTGAAAGGAGAGATCGAGATTGACGAGGCGTACTTCGGGGGACGGCGGAAGGGCAAACGCGGGAGAGGAGCTGCCGGAAAGAGCATTGTTTTCGGCCTTTTGGAGCGCGATGGCCGGGTCTACACCAAGGTGGTGGAGCGCGTGACCGCAGACGAGCTCATGGCCCATATCCGCAAGCATACGCGGAAGGGCTCGGTCTACTACACGGACACCTTCCGAAGCTACAACTCCCTTCGGCGCTGGGGCAAGCACCACCGCCTGAACCATTCCAAAGCCCTTGCCTACCGCGGTAAGAATCATATCAACGGCATTGAGGGTTTCTGGAGTTTTGCCAAGCATATCCTGTACAATTACCGGGGCGTGTCCAAATATCATTTTCCCATGTATCTGAAAGAGGTCGAATACCGATTCAACCATCGAAGAGAGAATCTGTTCAAGCTATTCTTAAACATCTATTTTGGTTACGTTTCCCACTAATTACCTTATTTTTTGTTTACAACTTTCTATACTTCGTGCTTCTTCCAAGACCAATACGCTCAATTTTTTTGAGACGCAATAATTTATCAAGTGCTTGACGCACGGTTGGTTGAGCAACACCTGTTTTTTTAGCAATCTCGCCGGGAGACGCTTCCTCAACTTTTTGGAGAAACTCCCACACGGTAAGCTGTTTTTTGGTAAGGATTTTTTCCACCTTTTCTTTTGAAAGTAATTCCACGGCCATTTGCGCTTGCTTTAGCAGAATAGTGAAAAAGAAATCAAGCCATGGCGCGATACTGTCTTTTTTCTCGTCAAAAGTTTTTTGAGTCCTGCGAAGCGCGATGTAATATTCCGGCTTGTTATCTTCAACCAGTTTCTCGTGAGAGATATAGGACATATATAAGTACCCCTCTTTAAGCAAAAGAAGGTTTGTAAGAACGCGCGAAAGCCGGCCATTGCCGTCTTGGAATGGGTGAATGGCTAAAAACTGAACAATAAAATTGCCGATAACAAGTAACGGATGATACTTTTTTTCTTGAAGGGCTTCTTGGGTCCATTCAACCAACTCCTGCATTTCTTTAGGAGTAAGGTACGGAGCAGTTGTGTCAAAGAGAATGGCGATTGACTTGCCGGCCTCATCAACCATGTGAACTTTATTTTCTCTCTTTTTATACTCACCGCGATGCGTTTTATCTTTCTCGGCATATTTGAGAAGCTCCCGATGGAAGTGTTTAATTGAGCTTTCGCTAAAGGCAAGCCGTTTCCATGAATCAAAGACATTCTCTAAAAGCTCGTAGTATCCTTTGGCCTCTTGCTTGTCACGATTAGTGAACTTTTGAATATCAATGCCGCGCATCAATTTTTCAATATCTTCATCCGAAAGACGCGCACCCTCAATGCGAGTTGATGCGCCGGTTGAAGTAATCAGAACAGAACGCTTGAGGCGCCCCAATACTTGGGG
>SCQK01000013.1 GCA_004321885.1 Patescibacteria group bacterium
CATGGCGATTTCTCGTGTAGTATGAACATACACGAGAATTATCCCAGAAAAAGGCGAAATAAGCTCTTACTTTAGCATAATTCACTGCCTAGCTTTCAACCGAATTAATTTAATCATCCCTAATATGAGCAACAAAGCATTCCGCGCGAAAAAAATCAAAAGCGGGGCCTGGTTCGTGTTCGCCGGGCTGGTCTTGGCGGCACTTATCTGGCTGGCCGCGTCTTCGGGTGGCGGTTCCGTGGCCTCGGGCAATCCGCGCGCGGAAATTACCCCGGCCGAAATTGACGCCGGTACAGTTTCCATGGCCGCGGGCAAAATCACTAAGACATTCACGGTTAAAAATGCCGGCACCGGCGACCTGGTCATAGACAACGTCTGGACCTCTTGCCATTGCACCACCGCCTATTTAATTATAGACGGCAAAAAAAGCTCGCGCTTTGGCATGGACAAAATGTCCACTTTCCAGAAAATCGGCGCCGGCAAAACCGCCGAACTGGAGGTGGTGTTTGACCCGGCTTATCACGGGCGCGACGCCATCGGCGCGGTTAATCGCATAGTCTATTTATCCACTAACGATTCCACCAATAAAGTCGCGCAAGCGGTTTTATTGGCCAACGTCACACGTTAATCAGCTTGCCATTCCGGTCCCGCCTGCCCGCCTCTGGCGGGAGCCGGAATCCAGGTTCGTCTTATGTTCAAAGATTGGTTCAGGCCAAAATGCCCTGTCTGCCAGATGAAAATCAGCAGCCAGTTTGTGGAGGATATGGGTCAAAAATTTTGTTCCACGGCCTGCCGCGACCAGTACAAAGAGCAGATGCAAAAGGCGCGGCACGAGGGCGGGGGCGGCTGCTGCTCATCGCATCAATGAGATTTTTTAGCCGGCAAAAAAGGCATATCCTGTGGGGCGTTCTCGGGGGCGTCTTGCTTTTAATTTTCTATTTCGCGGTTTTGTCCATAGCCAATGATTTTGCTCACGCGCTTGCCGAATTCCGGCGCCTGTGGCCGTGGATTTTCTCTCTGGCCGCGGGCTTTGGCGCCCAGGCCGGCCTTTATTCATTTATTAAAACCAGTCTGCGCGAATGCGCCCGCGGCCAAGCGACCGGCGTGGCGGCCGGCGCCGGTATTTCGGGCCTATCCATGGCCGCGTGTTGCGCCCATCACCTAACCGACATATTGCCCGGGGTCTTTGGCCTTTCCATTGCCTCGTCTTTTCTGGTACAATACCAAATGCCCTTCATCTACCTCGGCGTTGGTTCAAACATCCTGGGCATTTTGCATTTTTTGAATTTAATCAAAAGACATTCGCTGTTCGGCGAAAATAAATACCCTTTCTCGTCCTCCCCCTTATTAAGGGGGAGGGAGGTAGGGGTAAATCCTATGCGAAAATTAGCCTACATAGCCGCCGCGGTTTTGCTGGCGGTTCTCGTTGTTTCTTTCGGCTGGATTAGGGTGAAAGGGCCTGTCGCCGAATACGTTAATGGTATTCGGCGACAGGCCATAAAATCAAAAAATAATTCAGGCGCGGCTCCGGTTGCGGCGCCGTCTGCGCCAGAGCAAAGCGAGACAGGCGCGCAGTTTGAAACAAAATCAAACGAGGGCGGGGGACTGTCGGTGGACGCCGCGCCCGTCAGCCTAAGTATGGGGTATCCAACACAAATCAAACTGACTTTTAACACGCATCAGGGCGATTTGAATTTTAACCTGCTCATGCAGGCCGCGCTGTTTGACGACAGCGGACGCGTCTACCGTCCGGCGCGCTGGCTGGGAGAAGCAGGCGGCCATCACCTTGAAGGCAGTTTGGTTTTTCCCCCGCTTAATCCGGGCGTGAAAAAAATTATGCTCAAACTTTTTGACATTTACGACGTGAAAGAACGGGCGTTTGAGTGGAATATATAAAGTCTGGACCAAAGCTTACTTACTCCAAATTATGAGAATCACGATTCTCAAAATTTCCGGAATGCACTGCGCCTCGTGCGCCAACACCATTGAACGCGCGTTGAAAAAAATGCCCGGCGTTAGTTTGGCGCAAGTCAACTTTGTGACCGAAAAGGTAAAAATTGAATTTGACCCAACGCGTTCCACAGAGGAAGATTTCGTCAGCGCCATTAAACGTTTGGGATACGGCGCCGAGATTGACCACGTTGCCATGGGCCACACAGCGCACGGCGAACAGGCGCCGGACCAGCACGTCGGCCATCGCGCCATGCCAGGTCCGGCGCATCATGACCATGGCGCCGCGCCTCAATGGCGGAATAAATTTTTTTGGAGCCTGGGCCTGTCTCTGCCCCTGTTCTATTTCATGCTGATGCTGTTTTTTGAAATGCCCGCGTCCGGCTTCCTGCGGCCCTATGTGCCGCTCATCTCTTTTATTTTAACCACGCCGGTACAGTTTATTATCGGCGCCGGTTTTTATCGCAGCGCCTATTTTGCCCTGCGGCGCAAAGCATTTGACATGGACAGTCTCATCGCCATCGGCACCACGGCCGCTTATATCTACAGTGTGGTAAATTTTGTAAAATATATTTCCGTTTCCGGTTCAATATTGCTCAAAGACGTTCAACTTTCTGAATTATATTTTGAAACCGCCGCCTTTTTGATAACCTTCGTTGCGCTGGGCAAGTGGCTGGAGGCCAGGGCCAAAGGCCGCACCTCGGACGCGATACGCAAACTAATCGGGCTAAAACCCAAGACAGCGCGCGTGAAAAGAAACGGGGAAACTGTTGATATCCCGGCGGACCAAGTGAGGGTCGGCGACATTATCATCGTGCGGCCGGGCGAAAAAATTCCCACTGACGGCCAGGTCACGAGCGGTTATTCGTCCGTGGACGAATCAATGGTGACGGGTGAGAGCATTCCGGTGGAAAAAAAAGACAATGACCAGGTCATCGGAGCGACCATAAACAAAACCGGCAGTTTTGAATTTAAAGCCACTAAAGTCGGCAGTGAAACCGTGCTGGCCCAGATAATCAAATTCATAGAAGACGCGCAGAATTCCAAGGCGCCGATACAAGCGGTGGCCGATCGGATTTCGGCCTGGTTTGTGCCGGCGGTTATTTTAACCGCTGTGCTTACTTACGGAATTTGGTTTTTTGGTTTTGGCGCCGGTTGGTCATATAGCCTGATGGCGTTCACGGCCGTGCTGGTCATCGCCTGCCCGTGCGCCCTGGGACTGGCCACGCCCACGGCCATTATGGTGGGCACGGGCAAGGGCGCCGAATATGGCATTTTAATAAAGGGCGGCGAACCATTGGAGGCGGCGCAAAAAATTCAGGCGATTGTTTTTGACAAAACCGGCACATTGACAAAAGGCCAGCCGGAAGTGACAGACATCATCGCCCTGCCAGATGTCAAACTATCAAATGACCAAATTCTTCAGCTGGCCGCGTCAATAGAATTTAAGTCAGAACATCCGCTGGCCGACGCTGTCGTTAAAAAAGCCAAAGAAAAAAATCTGCCGCTGTTGGAAATTCAAGAATTCAAAACAATCCCTGGGCATGGCGTAATAAGCGAAATCAGTGGACAAAAAATTCTTCTGGGAAATCGTAAGCTATTGACTGATAATAATTTAGCCGTTCAGCAAATAAACAATGATGCCGCGGAAAGACTGGAAAAAGACGGGAAAACAGTAATATTTTTAGCGGCCGGCAATGAGCTGGCCGGCCTCATCGCCGTGGCCGATACGTTAAAGGATGGCTCGGCCGAGGCCGTGGCGCGTCTCGCCAAAAAAGGCGTTGACATATATATGCTCACGGGCGACAATCAGCGCACGGCCGAGGCCATCGCCCGCCAAGCCGGCATAAAAAATATACTGGCTGAGGTCCTGCCACAAGACAAGGCCGAAGAGATAAAAAAATTACAGCAACGCGGGTTTAAGGTCGCCATGGTCGGCGACGGCATCAACGACGCGCCGGCCCTGGCCCAGGCTGATTTGGGCATTGCCATGGGCAGTGGAACCGATATTGCTATGGAAACCGGCGGCATTGTCATGGTGAAAAATAATTTGCAGGATGTTTTGACAGCCATTGATTTGAGCCGCCAGACCATGGCTAAAATCAGGCAGAACTTGTTTTTCGCCCTGTTTTATAATGTCGCTGGCATACCCATCGCGGCGCGCGCTTTTGCCGCGTTCGGATTCGTGCTGCGGCCCGAGCTGGCCGGGCTGGCCATGGCGCTGTCTTCGGTTTCGGTGGTCGGCAATTCTCTGCTTCTGCGCCGCTTTAGGCCCGGCCGCTCAAATTGGCTGTCGTTGGTCGCGCCGATAGTTATGACAGCCGTCTTTATTCTATTATTCCTGCTGTTCGCCCGCTGGAGCGCCAAGATGTAATATGGATTTGCTTTTACATTTGGATGAAATTTTTCTCAAGGGCAAAAATCAAAATTTTTTCATCAGAAAGCTGACGCAAAATTTGGAAAGCCTGTTCAAGAAAACAAAAGCCGCCCGCGTGGAGGGCGGCATTATTTTGCGTAATTTTTCAGAGGGCGAAATGGCCCGCTTGTCTTTGGTTCCTGGCATTGCCAATTTCGCGCCGGCGCTGGTGGTTGGTTCGGAGCCGGAGAATATACAAAAGGGAATTAATGAGTTGATTGGCTCATTGTCATTCAGCAAAAAAACAAAATTTCGCGTTTCGGCCGAGCGCTCGTTTAAGCAGTATCCGTTCACTTCGGCGCAGATGCAAGACAGACTCGGCGATTATATCAGAAAAAAAACCGGCTGGGGCGTTGCCCTTAAAAATTTTGACGTTGAAATTTGCGTTTCCGTCGGCAAGGACCGGGCGCTGATTTACGCCAACCCGCGGCCCGGAGCCGGGGGCCTGCCCACCGGTAGTTCGGGCAAAATTTTGTGCCTGCTTTCTGGCGGCTTGGACAGCCCGGTGGCGGCGTATAAGATGATGAAGCGAGGAGCCGAGGTCGTTCTCATTCATTTTCAAAATCAAACAGCGGCCGACAAAGAAGTAGGCCAAAAAATCATGGACCTCGCGAACGTTTTGTCGCGCTACCAGCCGCGGGTGAAACTTTTTATGGCGCCATTCGCGAATTTACAGAAAGAAGTGATTATGAAAGTGCCGAGCCAATACCGCATGCTGGCCACGCGGCGGCTATTTAACAAAATAGCCGAGCGAATCGCCCGCCAGGAGGGTTGTCTGGCGCTGGCCACCGGCGACAGTCTGGGGCAGGTGGCCTCGCAAACATTGGAAAATCTTAATGTCATCAATTCAAGCCTAAATTTGCTTTCGCTCGCTCCGCTCATCGGCGAAAATAAATCGGAAATCACGGCCCTGGCGCGGAAAATCAGCACCTTTGATATTTCCATCCGGCCGTACGAGGATTGCTGTAGTTTATTCGTGGCCAAGCACCCGGAAACCAAGGCACGCTTGAAAGATATTTTACAATACGAGAAAGGCATAAACCTTGACGCGCTTGACACCAAACAAATTATATCATACTATATTGGTAAGAATTGATATGTCCAATGAAATAGTCTTTGACATAGAAACGCAAAACATCTTCGCCGACGTGGACAATGATTTTAAGCGTCTGAAAATTTCGGTTGTATCCATTTACCGATACGACGGCGACAAATATCAGAGCTTCACCGAAAGCGAGCTGAAAGACTTGTGGCCGCTCCTGGAAAAAGCCGACCGCATTATCGGCTATAACAGCGAGCACTTTGACTTGCCGATTCTAAACAATTACTATTTGGGCGACCTGTCCAAACTGCCGCATCTGGATATTATGAAAAAAATAAAAGAGGCGGTGGGGGTGCGCCTGAAGCTGGCCGATGTGGCGCAAGCCACCCTTGACAATATAGCCAAGAGCGCCGACGGGCTGGCGGCCATTCGCTGGTGGCGCGAGGGCAAAATTGACGAAATAAAAAAATATTGCGAGCAGGACGTACGGGTGACAAAAGAATTGTACGAATTTGGGAAAAACAACCGCCAGCTATTTTACAAAACATTAACCGGAGAGATTACGCCCTTCGCGGTGGATTTCTCGCCGACGAAGACGGTCGCGGCAAACAAGAATATTAATTTAACCCTGCCTCTATGATCGGTCTAAAAAGGGAAACGGACTACGCCATACAGCTACTCAATTTTTTGGCGGCAAAAAAAAAGGGCTTCAGCAGTCTAAAAAAGTTCGCCGACATTTCGGGGATTTCTTTTTGGTTTTTACAAAAAATAGCGCGTAAACTAAGCCTGGCCGGAATGATAACAGCCGGGCAGGGGATAAAGGGCGGCTACAAATTAAAGTCGGCCAAAAATCTAAACCTGCTGGAAGTGATTAAAGCGATGGAGGGCAGGGTGGTTTTTGCGCCCTGCCTATGTGAAGACGCGGTTGACTGCGCCGGTAAGAATCGAAAATGCTTCACGAAAGCCGTCTCGGCCAAAATCAATAAAGGTATGGTAAAGATGCTGCGGGGAGTGAACATCTATGCTGCCTAAACCGAAAAAAAACCGCAACGTATATCTGGACCACGCCGCCACCACGGCTATGGACGAGCGCGTGCTAAAAGCCATGCGTCCGTATTTTTTGGAGCAATTTGGCAATCCTTCCTCGCTGTACAATCTGGGCAGAACAGCGAACCGCGCTTTGGCATCGGCGCGGGCAACCATCTCTGCGGCGCTTCACGCTTTGCCGGAAAATATTATTTTCACGAGCGGAGGCACCGAGTCGGACAACTTGGCCATTTACGGCATAGCCCGCGCGCATCAGAGCCGCGGCCAACACATTATCTCCACGCTGATTGAGCATCATGCTGTTTTAGGTCCGCTGGCAGATTTAAAAAAAGACGGCTGGGACATAACCTATGCCGGCGTGAATAAAGAAGGGTTTGTAAGCGCCGATGAAATTATTAAAAAAATTCGCAAAGACACGACGTTGGTTTCCGTGATGTACGGCAACAACGAAGTAGGTTCTATTCAGCCCATTGCCGAAATCGGACGCGCTATTTTGAAATACCGAAAGGAAAATAACACGGCTTACCCGTATTTTCACACCGATGCCTGCCAGGCCGCCGGCGCCCTAACTTTGGACGTGGAAAAATTACATGTTGACCTGATGACGATTAACGGCAGTAAAATTTACGGCCCAAAGGGGGCGGGGATTTTGTACTTGCGCCGCGGCGTAAAAATCAAACCCATGATTTTGGGCGGGGGCCAGGAAAAACGGACGCGCTCCGGCACTGAGAACGTGCCCGCCATTATCGGACTGGCCGAGGCGCTGAAGCTGGCGCAAGCGGACCGGATTAAAGAAGGCGACAAACAAAAAAAATTATGCTCTATGCTTTGGAATGAAATTCAGAAAAAAATTCCCAAGGTGAAATTGAACGGGCCGGAAATAGGGGACGGGCGCCTGCCCAATAATTTGAACGTTACTTTTATGGATGTGGAGGGCGAAGCGCTTTTGCTGTACCTGGACGAATACGGCGTGATGTGCTCCACTGGTTCGGCCTGCACCTCGGAATCGCTGGAGCCATCGCATGTGCTGATGGCCATGGGACTGCCCTACGAGTATGCCCACGGCAGTTTGCGCTTTACTTTCGGGCGGGAAAACAGCCTGGCGGACGTGACGTATCTGATGAAATATCTGCCGGCGATTGTGGAGCAGTTGCGCGAGCTGTCGCCGGTGAGCATCGGGTTCAAACAGCACGCGAAATACAAGAAATAAATGTTAAAATCCAAATTTCCAATGTCAAATCAATATTAAATTTCCAATGTCCAATTTGGACATTGGACATTGATTGAAAATTGGTCATTGGGATTTGAAAATTTAAAATTTTATGTCTAAAAAAGTAAAGAAAACTGATGATTTATCTGAACCAGTAGATATCCGCTCAAGTAGTGGGGGTGGCTGGCTGTATTCCGATGTCGTGAAAGACCACTTTTTTAATCCGCGTAATTTTATGCAATATGACGAGGAGGAAAAGTTTGAGTATAATGGTATGGGGCGGGTGGGTTCGCCGGCCTGCGGCGACGAGATGGTGATGTGGCTGAAAATAAACCCGCAAACGGAAAAAATCACAGACTGCCGCTGGCGTACGTTTGGCTGCGGCTCGGCCATCGCCTCCACCTCGGTACTCTCCGAGATGTTGGTGGAAAAAGGCGGTATGCCGATAGACGAGGCGCTCAAATTAAAACCCCAGGATATTTTGGCGCGTTTGGGCGGTTTGCCCGACCGCAAGGTGCACTGCTCGGTGCTTGGGGATAAAGCCCTGCAGGCGGCTGTCAATGATTATTTCCGCCGCACCGGCCAGCACGCGCGCGTGCTCACGGCCGGAGCCAAGGTGATTGACGCGGCTTTGAATGTTACGGACAAAGATATAGAGGAAGCAGTTTTGGAGGGGGCGCGGGTTTTGGAAGATGTGCAGAAGAAATTAAAAGTGGGGGTGTTTAACAAAGAATCGGTGCCGCAGATAGAAGAGCTCTTACGGTTTTATACGGAGAAATATTACGGATAAAATCCTGCTGGCTTGATATTACATTATATGATTCCACAAATAGACGAGGAAAAATGTATTGGCTGCGGCACGTGTCCGGCGCTGGCGCCCGGCACTTTTCGCATGCGTGACGATAACAAGGCCGAGGTGTATAATGAAAAAGGGGACGAGGACGAGGCGATAAAAATGGCCGCCGAAGCCTGCCCCACCCAAGCAATTTTAATTCTCCCTCCACTTTAGAAGGGGAGGGATAAACATTATTATATGTCGGAAAATAAAAATCCCTTGTTATCGTTGGCTTTGATTTTAGGCGCCAGCTTAATCATCAGCGCCATTATCGGCGGCGTCAGTTTTTATAAGGTGCGTTCGCTGGACAACACCCTGGCCATGACCGGCTCGGCCAAAAAAGCCGTGCGTTCGGACAAGGTAAAATGGCGCGCCAATTTTACCCGCGTGGCCCTGGTGGATAACCTGAAAACCGGTTACACCCAGATGAAAACCGACCAAGCCGCGGTGGCGAAATTTTTCAGAGACAGCGGTATTGCGGATAAAAATATCAGCATCTCGGCCGTGCTTATGGACCAGAATTACAAATACAATTACAGCGGGCCAGCCGAATACACCCTGCGCCAAAATGTTGACATAGAATCCGATGACGTGGATAAAATTACCAAATTGACGAAAAACATCCAGAGCTTGATTGACCAGGGCGTAATTTTCTCCACCCTGAACGTGGAATATTATTATTCCAAACTGCCCGAACTGCGCGTGGAGCTTTTGGGCGAGGCGGTCAAAGACGCGCAGGCGCGGGGAAGTAAAATTGCCGAATCCAGCGGTAAGCGCTTGGGGGCTTTGAAGTCGGCCAGCGGGGGGGTGGTGCAGGTTTTAGCCCCAAATTCCACGGACGTATCCGACTACGGAGCCTATGACACGGCTACAATAGAAAAGGAAGTGATGGTAGCGGTCCGCGCGACATTTGTAATCAAATAACATGCTTTACATTGTCGCGACACCCATCGGCAACCTAGGCGACATCACTTTGCGCGCCTTAGAGACACTCAAAAATGTTGATTTTATCTTGTGCGAGGACACGCGCGTGACAAAAAATTTGCTGGCGCATTATAAAATAGAAAAGCCGCTTATCAGTTATCACCAGCACACCGACGCTCGCAAGACGAAAGAGATCATCGGCCTGCTGGAAAGCGGCAAGAATTTGGCGCTCGTAACCGATGCGGGCACGCCGAGTATTTCCGACCCGGGGGCACACAGTTTCCTCCCACTTTTAGGGGGAGGACAGGCCACCACACCAAAGAATTTGGTGTGGTGGCAGGGGAGGGGGTATTCGGTCGTTCCCATTCCAGGTCCATCCGCGGTTGTCGCCGCTCTTTCCATTTCCAGCCTCCCCACCGACAAATTTGTGTTCATGGGTTTCCCGCCGCACAAAAACAAGCGACAAAAGTTTTTCAAAGAAGTGGCCGAGGCCAAACACACAGTCGTGTTCTACGAATCCAGCCACCGCATAAAAAAATGCCTGGCCGAACTGGCGCAGGTCTTGTCGCCAAACAGACAAGTGGTTATCTGCCGCGAGCTGACCAAAAAATTTGAGAGCGTTTACCGCGGCACAATTTCCGAAATCGCGTCTCAAACCATTCCCGATAAAGGAGAGTTTGTGATAGTTATATCCCCCCTTTATAAGGGGAGGACTAAGGATGGGTAAGATACTGTCATGTTAAACAAATTCTACATCACCACCACCATACCTTACGCCAACGCGGACCCGCACATCGGGTTTGCTTTGGAAATTTTATACGCCGATATCATGGCGCGCTATAGGCGTCTCTTGGGTGATGACGTATATTTTCTCACCGGCACCGACGAGCACGGACAGAAGATGTTGAAAACCGCCAAAGAAGCCGGCCAACCGGTGGAAAAGTTTGCCGCGGAAAAATCCGCCAAGTTCCAAAGTTTGGCGGACCAGTGCAATATCAGCAACAACGATTTTATCCGTACAACCGAGGAGCGGCATATTAAACGCGCGAAAAAGTTTTGGGAACTGGCGCAGAAAAACGGCGACATTTACAAAAAACAATATTCCGGTTTGTATTGCGTGGGCTGCGAGTCGTTCAAGACCGAAAAAGACTTGATGGATGGCAAGTGTTCGCTCCACAATACAGCGCCCGAAATACTTACCGAAGAAAATTATTTTTTCCGTTTGTCACGTTTTCAGAAATCGCTGGAAAAATTATTCAAAAAAAATAAAAGTTTCGTTTATCCGGCCAGCCGCTACAATGAGATGCAAAATGTTTTGCGAAGCGGGCTGGAAGACATAAGCATTTCCCGCGAAAAGAAAAAATTACCATGGGGGATAGAAGTGCCCGGCGACGCGGAACAAGTGATGTACGTGTGGTTTGACGCGCTCACCAATTACATCACCGCTTTGGGCTGGGGTTCGGCGGACGAAAGTTTGTTCAAAAAATACTGGCCGGCCGACGCGCACGTCGTCGGCAAAGACGTCAACCGTTTTCACTCTTTGCTCTGGCCGGCGATGCTGTTATCGGTGGGAATTGATTTGCCCAAGCAAATCGCGGTGCACGGATTTATTTACGTAGACGGACAAAAGATGAGTAAGTCGCTGGGCAACGTGGTCAACCCCGATGAACTTTCGGCAAAATATCCGCTGGACAGCGTCCGCTATTTTTTCGCGCGCGAAATACCTTTTGACAACGACGGCGATTTTACCAATGAAAAATTCGTTGAAAGATATAACGCCGACCTGGCCAACGGCATCGGCAATCTTACCAGTCGCGTGTTGACAATGGTGGAAAAAACCGGCGGTGTCGTGCCAGCCGCCGAAAAGAAAAACGCCAAATGGCAGAGTCTGGTTACAAAAACCTGGAAAGAATACGCGGGATTTTTGGCCCAGTGGCGTTTTGACCGCGCCTTGGAAACCGTCTGGAAGTTTGTGTCTTTTTGCGACCAGACCATTTCCGAAAAACAGCCGTGGAAAATGGTCAAACAACTGTCATTCCCGCGAAAGCGGGAATCCATGTCGGAATTGGAAGATTTACTTTTTTATCTCTGCGAATCATTGCGCCAAATCGCGGTAATGCTCTTGCCGTTTATGCCCGACACGACGGACAAAATTTTTGTCCGGTTGGGTCTGGACGCCGGCAAAGAACTGGCCAAATCGTTTTCCGAATTGCGGACCTGGACCGATATTTCTGGCAACAAAATTAGCAAAGGCGAACCATTGTTCCCAAGAATTTAATAATGTCATTGCGACCCCCGACGTCACGTCGGGGGGAAGCAATCCCACGCGTATGTCTTTATTTGATATTTTCCTCCTCATCATCATCGCCGGGTTCGGACTCTATGGCATGTGGTTCGGACTGGTGCGCGCCGTGGGCCGCCTTATCAGTTTGGTGGTCGGTTTGTATTTGGCCGGCAAATACTACGAACCCATGGCCAACTGGCTGATGAATTTCACCGGCTGGAAACCCAATTTTTCCAAGGTGCTTGTTTTTATTATCGCCTTTATCATTATTTCCCGGCTGGTAGGGCTGGTATTTTGGTTTTTGGAAAAGGTGTTCAGTATTTTTACGCGCCTGCCGGTGATAAAAAGTTTGGACCGGCTTTTGGGTTTGGTTTTTGGTTTGTTGGAAGGAGCGATAATTCTGGGCGTGATTTTTTATTTCATCGCCCGTTTTCCGGTGAGCAAATGGCTGATGGATCAGCTCGTCGCGTCCGCGGTGGCGCCCTACACTGTTAAAATCGCGTCGTTTTTATGGCCGCTTCTGCCCGAAGCCCTGCGCGTGCTCCAAAGCGCGGTAAAAGGAATTTTGTGATAGACACTCATTGCCACGTACAATTTAAGGCGTTTGCCAAAGACAGCGATGAGGTGATAAAGCGATGCGCCGAGAAGGGCGTTGTTTTAAATGTGGTTGGCACGCAAAAAGACACCAGCGCTATGGCCGTGAAGTTCGCGGAAAAATACGATAATATTTTCGCCACGGTGGGCTTGCATCCCATTCATACCTGCTCCACCGAAGTTGACGAGGAGGAAATTACTTTTAAGTCGCGAGAAGAAGAATTTGATTACGAATACTACAAAAAACTCGCCTCTCATCCGAAAGTTATCGCGATAGGGGAGTGTGGGCTGGAGCTTTTTCATTTACCAAAAAAAATAGACAAGGATGATTGCCTGAAAACACAAAAGAAAAATTTTATCGCGCAAATTGATTTGGCGCGAGAACTGGATTTGCCGCTGGTGATTCACGTGCGCGACGCGTACGAAGAGACATTGTCTGTCATTGCGAACGAAGTGAAGCAATCCCATCCGTTAAAGGGCGTCATTCATTGCTACTCGTCCGACTGGCCGACCGCCCAAAAATTTTTAAACCTTGGATTTTACATCGGTTTCACTTCCATCATCACCTTTCCGCCCCGCAAAACAAACCCCAAGCCGGATTTTGACCTGGTGGAAGTGGTAAAAAATTGTCCGCTGGACAAAATTTTGATAGAAACCGACGCGCCCTACCTGGCTCCGCAGGCGTATAGGGGCAAACGGTGCGAACCGTGGATGGTGGAGGAAGTAGCCAAGAAAATCGCGGAAATAAAGGGTTTAAGCTTCAAAGAAGTGGTTGAAATCAGCGAAAATAACGCAAAAAAACTTTTCAACAAGCTAAAATCTTGACCTTTTCAAGGTTTTTTAGTAGAATATTGTCGCACTATGAGCGACCGCAAGTATTACATGTTTGGTTTGAAAATCGCCGGCGACTTCGGGATAAGCATTGCCGCGCCCGTGGTGTTGTTCGCTTTGTTGGGGCAATATCTGGATGAGAAATACAACACGGGTCCATGGCTCTTAATTGTCGGTTTTGTTTTGGCCGCGGCCATCTCGGCGAAACTTATTTACAAAAAAGCGAAAAGGTACGGAGATGAGTATCAGAAAATGAAATGACCCCTCCCTAACCCTCCCCTTAGCAAGGGGAGGGGAAACACTTATGCACATACCCACACTGGCTCCTGAAACACTATTTCACGTCGGTCAGTTCCCAGTCACGAACACGATAATAAATGTTTGGCTGGCCATAGTTATTTTTTTGATAATCGGTCTGTGCTTGCGCCGGCGTTTGGGCGTGCGGCCGGGCAAGATGCAAAACTTCATTGAATATTTTTTGGAAATACTGCTGGGCTATTTTGACCAGGTTACCGGCGATCGGAAAAAAACCATGAAATTTCTTCCGCTGGCCGGTTCCATTTTTTTCTTCATCCTGCTTTCCAACTGGCTGGGCCTTATTCCCGGCACCGGCAGTATCACCTTTGGCGGCAAAATGCTTTTGCGCCCCGCCAACACCGATCTCAACCTCACGGTTTCCATGGCTTTGGTTTCGGTTGTGGCCTCGCATTTGTTTGGTCTGATTACCGTGGGTGTTTTCACGCATTTGAACAAATTTGTCCAGATCGGCACTTTGATAAAAAGTTTTCGCAAAGGGCCGATGGCAATTTTTACCGCCATCATTGAAGTCGCGGTAGGTTTTATAGAAATAATCAGCGAGATGGCCAAGGTACTGTCGCTCTCACTCCGGTTGTTCGGTAATATTTTCGCCGGCGAGGTGCTGATGACCGTGATGAGCAGTTTGGTCGGCTTACTCGTGCCCACGCCCTTTATGTTGTTGGAACTGCTGGTCGGTTTGATACAAGCGGCGGTGTTTACCATGTTGACCTTGGTGTATTTGACGGTACTGACCACCGAACCGGCGCATGAAGAACATTAAAGTGTCATCCTGAACTTGTTTCAGGATCTCCAATCGCGAACGGAGATGCTGAAATAAATTCAGCATGACAATTAATAATTAATGCGGCGTTACGCGAGGTAAAATAATTCATTTCCTCCTCGACGTAAGTCGCAAGAAAGGTCCATAATATGGAACACGAATCAATCGTGGTGCTGGCCAAAGCCATGGCCATCGCTATCGGCGGTTTCGCCCCGGCTCTGGCCATCGGTCGTTTGGTGGCCAAGGCATTGGAATCAATCGGACGCAATCCCGAGGCCTCAGGCAAGGTATTTGTTCCGATGTTGCTCGGCGCCGCTTTCGCCGAAGCCATCGCCATTTACGCGTTGGTGGTGGTATTCACTTTGAAGTAATTTTATGCGGCCGGTTGCTTCGGGCGACCGGCTCAATAAAATTATTTACATATGTTTCTAATTGACATAGCGTACGCGTCAGAATCAGCCGAAGCGGCCGCCGAAACCGCCAGCGGCGGGGGAGTGCTGGCTTCGCTCGGCATAGACCCCGTTCTTTTGATTTTTCAGCTTATCAACTTCGCGGTGGTCGCCGCTATTTTGTGGTTTTTGATTTTGAAACCCCTCACCAAAAAAATGGCGGAAAGGCAGAACATGATAGACGACAGTTTGCAAAACGTGAAAAAGATTGAAGACAATCTGGCCAGGAGCGAACAAAAATATCAGGAAAGAATTGACCAGGCGAAAGTGGAAGCGAGCAAAATTTTGGAGAAGACCAATCAGGAAGCGGTTGAGCTCGGCGACAATTTGAAGAAAAAAGCGAAAAAAGAAATTGAACTTTTGGTGGACCAGGCCAAACGCAACATCAAGATAGAACACGACGAGATGGCCGCTCAAATCAGGGCCAGCGCCGCCGAATTGGTGGTCGCCGCGGTGGAAAAAGTTTTGGGCGAAAAATTAAAAGAGTCGGATGATAAAAAAGTAATCAGCCACGCCTTGAAGGATCTGGGCGAGAAATTATAATAATAGATGTGAAAAGAACCAACAAACAATTTGCCGTGGCTTTGTACGAATTGACGCTGGAAGCGACAGCCAAAACATTGCCGGACATACTGCGCGCTTTCGCGGCCTTGCTGGCGCGTGAGCACAAATTGCGCCGCGCCGATGGCATTATCAAAGAGTTTGAAAAATATTCCAAAGCGAAATCCGGGGCGCGGGAAATAGAGGTGGAAGCGGCCAGAGAATTGAGCGGAGCCGTGAAAAAAGAAATCAGCGCGCTTTTCGGAGGCAAGGCGGAGATAACCGAGAAAATAGATCCGTCACTGCTGGGCGGCGTGCGCGTCAAAATCGGAGACGAGATTTTCGACGCCAGTTTACGCAAACAATTACAAAGATTACAAACACAACTAACAATTTAATGTCATTGCGAGGAGCGAAGCGACGAAGCAATCCCATGAGATTGCTTCGACCCTGCGGGTCTCGCAATGACAAACTAAAATTTATATGCACACAAACGCAATCGTGGAAGAACTGAAAAAAAATATTACGCACTTTAAGCGTGAGATTGAAAAAGAAGAAGTCGGCGCCGTGCTCGAAGTCGGCGACGGCATCGCCAGAATCAGCGGGCTTTCCAAATGTCAGTCCAGCGAGATGTTGGAATTCCCCGCCTCCGCTAAAGCTGCGGCGGGCAAGCCGGGCGAGGTCGTTTATGGTGTAGCTCTCAATTTGGAAGAAGAAACAGTCGGCTGCGTGCTACTAGGCGAATACGAACATATTAAACAAGGCGACTTGGTGAAGCGCACCGGCCGCGTGTTGTCCGTGCCGGTGGGCGAGGGACTGGTCGGCCGCGTGGTCAACCCTTTGGGCCAGGCCATAGACGGCGGCAAGGAAATCAAGAGCGACAAATTTTATCCCATTGAAAAAATCGCGCCGGGCGTGATGTCGCGCGAACGCGTCAGCCAACCCGTGCAAACCGGCATCAAGGCGATTGACGCCATGATACCGATCGGTCGCGGCCAGCGCGAATTGATTATCGGCGACAGGCAGACAGGCAAGACCGCCGTGGCCATAGACGCCATCATCAACCAAAAAGGCAAAGACATGCTTTGCGTTTACGTGGCTATCGGCCAAAAAGAATCCAAAGTGGCGCGCATCGTGGCCAAGCTGGAAGAAACCGGCGCCATGGATTACACCATCGTGGTGGTGGCCGGCGCTTCCATGCCCGCCTCGCTGTCATATATCGCGCCATACGCCGGCGTGGCCATGGCCGAGTATTTTATGGACCAGGGCAAAGACGTTTTATGCGTCTACGACGATTTATCCAAACAGGCCTGGGCTTATCGCGAAATTTCATTGCTATTACGCAGACCGCCGGGACGCGAGGCCTATCCGGGCGACGTGTTCTACTTGCACTCTCGTTTATTGGAACGCGCTTGCCGCCGCAACAAAGAAGCGGGCGGCGGTTCCATCACCGCTTTGCCGATTATTGAAACGCAAGCCAGCGACGTCACCGCGTATATCCCCACCAACGTCATTTCCATCACCGACGGGCAGATATTTTTGGAAACCGATTTGTTCTATCGCGGCATTCGTCCGGCCTTGAACGTGGGTATTTCCGTGTCGCGCGTGGGCGGTGACGCTCAAATCAAACCAATGAAAAAAGTGGCGGGCAAATTGAAATTGGCCATGGCCCAATTTCGTGAGCTGGAGGCTTTTGCGCAATTTGCCAGCGACCTTGACCCGGAAACCAAAAAACAAATAGACCGCGGTCAGCGCATTACCGAACTGCTTAAACAGCCGCAGTACAGGCCCTACGCCGTGGAAGATCAGGTGGCGGGCATTTACGCCGTTAACAATGGTTTCTTTGATGACGTCGCGGTACAAGATGTGCTGGAAACCGAACAAAAGTTTCTGACTTATCTGAACAAAACCAAGCGCGTTTTGTTGGATAAAATCGCGGCAAAAGAATGGGACGATAAAATAGAAAAAGAATTGAAAGAAGCGTGCGAAGGGTTTAAGCGATAATTTTCTCCCCCTTTATAAGGGGGAGACGAAGAGGGGGTAAACATTATGGCGGTTAACACCAAAGCAATTAAGCGCCGCATCAAATCCGTGGGCAGTACGCGCAAGATCACGAAAGCCATGGAGATGGTAGCCGCGGCCAAAATGCGCAAAGCTGTGAACGCGGCTTTGGACACCCGCGCCTATGCCAAACTGGCCTGGGACTTGCTTGTTGATTTGGCGAAATCGCAAAAGGCAAAGATCCCGTTGTTGGACGTGCGGCCCGTGAAAAAACTTTTAGTGGTGCTTATCACTTCCAACCGCGGGTTGTGCGGCAGTTTCAACGCCAATATTATCCGCAAAACCGCCGAGCAATTGAAAAATCCGGCCAACATCAGCCGACAGCGGGTAAAAGGCAAACAAGTTGAGCCCGAGCAAAGCATTGAAGTGGATATTATCGGCATCGGCAAAAAAGGCGCGGATTTCGCGCGCAAAACCGGCCATCATTTGGAGGCGTCATTTTCCGAATTCAGCGACACGCCCGCCATGGCCGACGCCCTGCCCATCAGCCGGATGATTATCGGCGATTACGAAAACAAAAAGTACGATAAAGTGGTGGTGGCTTACACTGATTTCAAATCCACCATCGCGCAAATAGCCAAGTTGCGACAAGTACTGCCGATTTCCGAACAGGATTTGGAGAAGATGATGATTGACAGTGAAGTCATTGCGAGCGAAGCGAAGCAATCCCAAACACAAACGCTGGAACTCTCTGAATACTTATTTGAACCGAACAAACTTGATGTTTTGAAAATAATTTTACCGCGTCTGGTGGAAGTGCAGATTTTTCAAGCCATGCTGGAATCGGCGGCTAGCGAACACAGCAGTCGCATGCTCGCTATGAGAAACGCCAGCGACGCGGCCGAGGACATGATTAAAGAATTAAATTTGAATTTTAACAAAGCGCGGCAGGCGGCGATCACGCAGGAAATCGCGGAAATCGCTGGCGGCGCCGCGGCATTGGATTAATTTATGAAGGAGACACGAGTTGGATCCGGAGAAGATGTTGAAAGAGATAAAAGAGCCGAAGTTCTGACACGCTTTTTGAAATTCGCCAGAGAGATCGCCCCTTTCAAAGGAAAAAAACTAGAAGAAATTTTTGCGAACGAAGAACAAAAACGCGAATTCATCAAAAATTTAGATATAGACGGATTTATTGATTTATTGAGTGGCGTAAATGGAATTTTACGCGACAGGAAGAAAACAGACTGGAGCATGGATGGAAAAACTGTAAAGCTTTCTAGCGTGCTTCTTGGTGACGCGTATGTTCCTCCAGAACAGGAAGATAAGCCGGAATTATTGGAAAAATCCTTGGAGGGAGCGCAAGAGATGGTAGAATTGAAAAGGGATATTAAAGATATTGCCCTCCTACTTGCTAGCTGTATTAATGCGATTCATCCTTTTGCCGATGGTAATGGTAGAACTAGTCGGGTGATTTATCTTTTAACCGCTAATGATTTAAATGAAGACACAATTGACAAACTGAAAGAAGCGTTATCGCAATATGGCAGGGAAAAAATTGACCCGAATCCTGGTTTTGTTCAATATGAATTGGATAAATTGGTTGATGGTGAGGTAGGTTTAGATGACCTCACAAGGAACCCAGAAGGAGTTAGTTATATGTTCGCCTCTGACGAATATATAAAGGGAGGAAGTCGAAGTAGAATTAAAAATAATCAAATTTCTGAAGAAGACAAAATATTATTTCATAATTTTTTCTATGATCATGGCAAAAGGAGATACTTTTTTCTGGCTTTGCTCAAGTTTGTATTAGACAAAGGATTGGACGTGAGAAAATATATTAAAAAATTTGGAAAGCGTACAAACATTAACGCCGATGAAGTGATTGAAGATATAGATCAAAATGGAATGGATCAAATTAAACAAAATTACCGAAATTTAAAAAAAAGGTACGTTGAAATTTTAATAGATTGTATGGTTCACCCTGAAAAAGAACAGTATAAAGTTGAACATGGCGGTAAGGTAATGTCGTTAAAAGATTATTTTCAATTAAAAATTCAAGAGGAAATAGAAAATTGTAAAGAATAAAAATTATATGAACAAAGGAACAGTAGCGCAAATTATCGGCGTGGTGGTGGACGTGAATTTTCCGGAAGAATTGCCGAGAATATTCAACGCCCTGGAAACAAAAATGCCGAACGGCAACACCCTGATTTTGGAGGTGCAGCAGCATTTGGGCGGCAATAACGTGCGCGCCGTGGCCATGAGCACCACCGACGGCCTGGAGCGCGGTTTGGAAGTGATTGACACCGGAGAACCGATTTCCGTGCCGGTCGGCCCCACGACCTTGGGCCGCATGTTTAGCGTGACCGGAGAGGTGATTGACGGTTTGGGAGAAGTAAAGAACGAAAAAACATATCCTATTCATCGCGCGGCTCCCAGCTTCAAGGACCAATCCACCAAATATGAGATTTTGGAAACTGGCATCAAAGTTATTGACCTTATTTGTCCATTTTTGAAAGGCGGAAAAATTGGTTTGTTCGGCGGCGCCGGAGTAGGGAAGACCGTGGTAATTCAAGAACTCATTCGCAATATCGCTCAAGAGCACGGCGGGTATTCCATGTTCGCCGGCGTGGGCGAACGCAGTCGTGAGGGCAATGATTTGTATCGTGAAATGAAAGCGTCTGGCGTGTTAAGCAAGACCGCTCTGGTTTTCGGCCAGATGAACGAACCGCCGGGAGCCCGCGCTCGCGTGGCCTTGACTGCTTTGGCCATGGCCGAATATTTTCGTGACGAAGAAGGACGCGACCTTCTGCTTTTCGTGGACAATATTTTCCGCTTCACGCAAGCCGGTTCCGAGGTATCGGCCTTGCTTGGCCGTATGCCTTCGGCCGTGGGTTATCAGCCCACCCTGGCCACCGAGATGGGCCAACTGCAAGAGCGCATCACTTCCACGGATAAAGGTTCCATCACTTCGGTGCAAGCCGTGTACGTGCCGGCCGACGACCTGACCGACCCGGCTCCGGCCACCACTTTCGCGCACCTGGACTCCACCGTGGTGTTAAACCGCTCGCTTTCCGAGTTGGGTATTTATCCGGCCGTTGACCCGCTTGATTCCAACTCCACTATTTTGGACCCGCTCATCGTGGGCGAAGAGCATTATCGCACGGCTTTGGAAGTTCAGCGCGTGTTACAGAGATACAAGGACTTGCAGGATATCATCGCCATCTTGGGCATGGAAGAATTGTCCGACGAAGACAAACTCACCGTGTCACGCGCCCGCAAATTACAGAAATTCTTGTCTCAGCCGTTCTTCGTGGCCGAAACATTCACCGGCACCGAAGGCAAATATGTGAAACTGTCCGACACGGTGCGTGGATTCCGCGAGATTTTGGATGGCAAGCACGATGATAAACCCGAGCAGGCGTTTTACATGAAGGGTGGAATAGATGAGGTGAAATAATTATGGCCACGCTCAAATTCAAAATCGTGACGCCGGAAAAAACCGTTTACGAAAACGATATTTTTCAGGTTTCCATTCCGACCATGACCGGCGAAATCACGATTTTGCCGAACCACATTCCTTTGGTTTCTATTTTGAAATCCGGAGAAATGAAAGTTGTTGACAAACTCGGCGAACAATACATCGCCGTGGCCGGCGGATTTTTGGAAGTGAAAGGCAACAATGAAGTCGTGATTCTGGCCGACAACGCCGAGCGCGCTGAAGAAATTGACATTACCCGCGCCGAAGAAGCGCGCCAGCGAGCCGAAGAGCAGATGAAACAGGTCAAAACCGTGCAAGACATTGATTTCGCCAAACTGCAAGCGGTAATAGACCGTGAAATGAACCGCATCAGAGTGGGGAAGAAGTATAAAAAACTACCACAGCAGCATTCCTAAACAAAGAAAAACCCGGCCTTGTGCCGGGTTTTTTAATCTGGTATAGTAAGTAAAGCAAAGTTTTCCTCCCCTTGATAAGGGGAGGACTAAGGAGGGGTAATAATGCGCTATGGAAAAATGCGCCAAATGTAGCATGCCGCTGGAAGCCGAGGAGGTCACTTGCGCGTGCAATGACACGCTTTGCGTTCATTGTTGCGATTGCGGGTCTGACTGCGGATGCGAATGCGCCCAGAAAAAGTAGGTATGAACGCGCGAAAGGTGTATAAGCACCTTTTCAAGAAATACGGACCACAAGGTTGGTGGCCACTTTGTCATTCCGACCGAGCGAAGCGAGTGGAGGAATCCCTTTTTGAAATAGCAGTCGGAGCGATACTTACCCAAAGCACCGCCTGGCGCAATGTGGCCGTGGCGATTGCGAATCTGGACAAAGCCAAAGCCCTCACGCCCAAGGCGATAATAAAAATGCCGAAAGCACGACTCTGTAAGTTGATAAAGCCGGCCGGATATTTCAATCAAAAATGCAAGAAGTTGAAAATATTTGCCAAATGGCTGATGGAAAATTGCGGCGGCGACGTCCTGTCATTGCGAGGAGCGAAGCGACGAAGCAATCCTTTGGAAATCAGGAATAAATTATTGTCTATCTGGGGCATCGGCAAAGAAACCGCTGATTCAATCATTCTTTACGCCCTGAACAAACCGATTTTCGTGATTGACGCCTACACTCGCCGTCTCTGCGCAAAGTTTAGCATAAAATTCAAGGAATACGACGAGTATCGCGAGTTTTTTGAAATGTCATTGCGAGGAGCGCAGCGACGAAGCAACCCCAAACGTTTAAGCAGGGGATTGCTTCGGCCTGATGGCCTCGCAATGACATACCAAGAATACCACGCCCTTATCGTCGCCTCAGGCAAAGACAAACACAAGTACGTATTATGAAAACCCATACCAAATTAGCTCTAAAAATTTATTGGCAACACGCGAAGCGATACAGGCTTCTGCTTTTTATCGTATTTTTTTCTGCTGTCGGTGCCGCCTTGACCGGGGTTGTCATTCCTCTTTATCTTAAGAAATTCGTGGATATACTGGCGTCTCCGGGCGCTGATGCCTCCAGCCGAATAACATCCATATTAACGCTGTTTGCCGTTTGGCTGGTCGCGCAATGGGCTTTGTGGCGAATAAATACTTTTTCTTTCGCTTATTGGCAGACAAAAATCGTGTCGGATTTATTTAACACTTGTTATCAATATTTACACAGGCATTCTTATTCGTTTTTCAACAATACTTTCGTCGGGTCGCTGGTGAAAAAAGTACAGTGGTTCAGCCGCGGCTTTGAAAACATCTCGGCCACCATTGTTTGGAATTTTTTACACATGGCGGTTCAACTGGTGTTTATCGTGGCTGTTTTGTTCGGCGTAAATACTGTCTTGGGATTGGGTATGATCGTTTGGCTGATTGTGTTTTTGGTTGTCGCCTGGATTTTCAGTTTGTATAAATTAAAATTTGACATCAAACGCAGCGAATCGCAAACGGCCGTGTCGCGCCACTTGGCCGACACTATCACGAATCACAACACTGTTCGTCTATTTGGCGGTTTCGGCAAAGAAAAGCGTCGCTTTTGGCAATTGACGCAAGAGTATAGCAAGCGCAATATTTTTTCTTGGAATTTGAATAACTACTTTGAAATGGCGCAGGGTGTGTTGGTGGTGCTTTTGGAATTCGGTTCGCTTTTTATGGCCGCTTATTTGTGGAAGCGCGGTCAATTTACGGTGGGCGATTTTGTGTTGTTGCAAACATTTGTCTGGACGATTTTTGACCGCACCTGGGAGTTTGGTCGCAACGTGCGCCATTTTTATCAGGATTTGGCCGACGCCGAGGAGATGTCACAAATTTTTGACACACCGCACGATATTCAAGACAAGCCCGGAGCCAAAGATTTGAAAGCGAGAGAAGGAAAAATTGAATTCGCGGATGTGACGTTTAATTATCACGAGACCAGAAAAGTGCTGGACAAATTTAATCTGGTGATCAATTCGCGCGAGCGCGTAGGGCTGGTGGGCCAGTCAGGCGCCGGCAAAACCACGATTGTCGGACTGTTGTTGCGTTTGTTTGACGTGGGCAGTGGCAAGATTTTGATTGATGGGCAAAATATCGCCGATGTTACGCAAGAAAGTTTGCGCCGCGCCACCAGCATGGTGCCGCAAGACCCGATATTATTCCATCGAACTTTGATGGAAAACATCCGCTACGGCCGAGCCGATGCCAGCGACGCCGAGGTGATGAAAGCGGCCAAATTGGCGCACTGCCACGAGTTTATCAGCGACTTGCCGGATAAGTATGATACCTATGTGGGCGAGCGCGGGGTAAAATTGTCCGGCGGAGAACGCCAGCGCGTGGCCATCGCGCGCGCCATACTGCGCGACGCGCCGATTTTAGTGTTAGACGAAGCCACTTCCAGCTTGGATTCCGAGTCGGAAAAATTGATACAAGAAGCGATGCTGAATTTGATGAAAGACAAGACCGTGATAATCATCGCGCATCGCTTGTCCACCCTCGCGCGTCTGGACAGAATTGTCGTGATAGAAGAGGGTGGGATTATTGAAGAGGGCTCGCACGAATCCTTGCTCAAAAACCAGCAGGGGATTTACAACAAACTTTGGAATTTGCAAGCCGGGGGATTTATTGTGTAATATGAAAAATAAAAGTTTTTTATATAGTATCCTTTTATAAATATTGTGGCTATCTTTTTATTATGCCAAAAGAAAAAATGAGAAAAATTGACGAATTGTTTTCAAATGGAAAAATTTTTGAAGCAAAAAATAAAGAACTTGATAGTATTTTAACTGAATTTACAAGCGATCCAGACACGAATTTACCACAATATAAAAAATTAATACGCGCAATTACAGTCCTAACAGTGAAAAATAATAGAAGTGCAAATAGAATCCAAATTTTATTAGTTTTACTCGCTATTTCCTCTGTTTATTTATCCATCATACAAACTCGTTTATCTATACAACAGGCAGACTATACAGAAATATCAACAAGAGCTGCTCGTATAGATCAAAATATTTCACTAAGGCAGGGGGCTGATTATTGTAAACAGAATCCTACTTCTACCGATTCAGGTTTGTTTTTCGATAATGGCAAATCAGCAACATGCGCTGAAGTTTTAAAATCAAGCAAAATAAAAAATTTGGATAATAAATAAATAGAACGTTTGTATGGCTCAAATTTTTCAAACAGAAAATTTCATTGTTGAGGCGGCTGACTATCCGCACGTTACGCGCAAAGATGGCGGGCATATTAAAATTTATCCCAAAGTAAGAATTGTTGACCGGACACAATTATCACCCAAGTTAGCCATTGAACTTATGCGTTTAACGATGCTTATTGGCGAAGCGATGACTGTCGGACTCAATAATAGAGGCATAGATATAGGCAGGATAAACTATCACGATGATGGAAATTGGAGCGTTTTTAAGCCCGAAGGTCCATATCTGCACATTCACCTGTACGGCCGGGCTAAAAGTGCAAAAATTCAAAAATGGGGAGATGCACTTTATCAGCCGCAACGCGACACAGGATTTTATGAAAATTGTGAGCCGTTAAATAACGAGGATATTGTCGAAATTAAAAAAGAGATTGAAATTTTGTCGCGACAGAAAAAATATCAACTTACTGAGTGGGGACTTTGATAAATATTATGGCGGAGCTAAACAAATCGCAAAAATCGGCGGTGGAGTATGTTGGCGGACCGCTACTGATAGTGGCGGGCGCTGGCACGGGCAAAACCACTGTCATCACCAAAAAAATCGCCCACCTGATAGAGCAAAACCTGGCCAAGCCCGAGGGAATTTTGGCGTTGGCTTTTAACGACAAAGCGGCCGATGAAATCCAGACCCGCGTTGACGCCGAACTGGAGCTGGGCTACGTCGAAACGCATATTTCCACGTTCCACGCTTTTTGCCAAAAACTTTTGGAAACATACGGGCTGGATATTGGCATCTCCAATCAGTTCAAAGTACTCACGCAAACAGACGCCTGGATTTTGGTGCGCAAAAATCTGGATAAGTTCAATCTTGATTATTATCGTCCGCTCGGCAATCCCACGCGCCATATTCACGAACTCATCAAACATTTTTCCAAATGCAAAGACGAACTGATTACTCCGAATGAATATCTGGAATACGCCGAGAACGTGGAATTAGACAAAGACAACAAAAACACTGGCGAGCGCACGCGTCTGACAGAGGTGGCCAACGCTTATCACGCCTATAATCAGCTGTTGCTGGACAACAACGTCTTGGATTTTGGCGATTTGATTTTTTACGCGAACAAACTATTGGCCGAACGGCCGAAAATTTTAGATGGTTTGCGCAAGCAATTCAAATATATTTTGGTGGATGAGTTTCAGGACGTGAATTACGCGCAGTATGAGCTCGTGCAAATGCTCTCCCACCCCCCCTCCGTCCCCCCCTCAGGCAGGGGGGGAGGACATGGAGCCCAACTCACGGCGGTAGGGGATGATGACCAGAGTATCTACGCTTTTCGCGGGGCCTCGGTGTCCAATATCTTGCGCTTCAAAGATGATTATCCGAAGTGCAAAGAAATCGTGCTGACCGAAAACTATCGCTCGGGACAAAAGATATTGGACATCTGTTACAAATCAATTCAAAACAATAATCCTGACCGGTTGGAAGCGAAATTAAAAATTGATAAAAAGTTGAAAGTGGCTACCCCCCCTTCGCCCCCCCCTTATCAAGGGGGGGAAGTAATCCATATCCACTGCGCCACCTTGGAGCAGGAGGCGAGCGCGGTGGCCCAAGAAATATCACGGCTTAAAAAAAGCGAGTCCGAAGCGAACTGGGACGATTTCGCGATTTTGGTGCGCGCCAACAGCCACGCTGATATTTTTGTAAACGCGCTTGCCAATGCCGGCATTCCCTGTGAGTTTTGGGCCGCCAGCGGCTTGTATCATCAGCCCATCGTATTGGATTGCTTTAATTTTTTCAAACTCATCACCAATTATCACGAATCAACGGCAATTTACCGCCTCCTGCGCCTGCCGTTTGTAAACTTCAAGGAAAACGACTTACAAAAAATCACGTATAACGCCCACAAAAAAACCGTTTCGTATTACGAGGCGCTTAAACGCGGCGCCGAGTTTGGTTTATCAACCGAAGGCGCCGTAATCGCGGATAAAATCATTTCTCTTATTCACGACGGCATGAAATCCGGCCGCTTTGAAAAACCACACCGCGTGCTTTACGACTTTTTGGACAAGAGTGGCTATCTGAAATATCTGGCGCACGAAGAAAACGAGGGCAACGCCAATGTTATCCGACAAATCTACCAGCTGACCGACTTTTTTGAGTTTATAAAAAAGTACGAGCAGGCTAGCCCCGACGCCAACGTTTACGGCCTGATGGAACACATGGAATATCTGCTTGACTCTGGCGAAGAAGGCGCCATGCGCCAACAAAACGATACGCCCGATTCGGTGAACATTTTTACCGTGCACAAGGCCAAGGGTTTGGAGTTCAAGTATGTTTTTATGGTCAATCTGGTGGAAGACCGTTTTCCCTCGCGCAAAAAATCCGAGCCTATTGAAATCCCTCTGCCGCTGGTGAAAGAAAAACTGCCCGAGGGAGACAGCCATCTGCAGGAAGAGCGCCGCTTGTTTTACGTGGCGGCTACGCGCGCCAAAGAGCGCTTGTATTTTACCAGCGCCGACGACTACGGCGGAGCGCGCAAGAAAAAAATCAGCCGCTTTTTGGATGAGTTGGGGTATAAAGCTGGCTCCATAGTCCCGCAGGGCTATGGAGCCAAGATGCAGTATGTCTCCATAGGATTGCCTGCGGCAACCACTATGGAGCCAGCGAAGGGTGAGTTTGTTTACGCCCCGCCCAAGATTTTTTCCTTTTCGCAAATCAAATCGTACAATAATTGTCCGTATCAGTACAAACTCGCCAGCATTATTCACTTACCGCAAAAGCAAAGTCACTATTTCAGTTTTGGCAACAGCATGCATAACACCTTACTGGAGTTTTACAAGCGGGTACAGGCGTTAAATAACAGCCGGCAGGAAAGTTTGTTCGGAATTACAAATGGCTCCGCAGGCCGCGCGGCGGGCACTATCCGCCTACGCGGCACTATGGAGCCAACCGTGAACAGTGTAAACAACGAAGTAAAAGCCCCGCCCTTGGATGAACTTCTGGGAATTTATCAAAAAAATTGGATTGACGAGTGGTATTTGAGCAAAAAACAAAAAGATGAATACTTTAGCGAAGGCAAAAAAATGCTGGCCGCTTTTTACGAATCCAATAAGGACAGGTGGACGGTGCCCGTGGCGCTGGAAGGCGCGTTCAAAATCAAAATAGGGGAGTACTTTTTGGCCGGACGCATGGACAGGGTGGATAAACTGCCAGACGGTTCGTTGGAAATTATTGATTACAAAACCGGCGAAAGTAAAGAAACGGCCGCGGGCGAAGAAAAAGAGCAGTTGATGATTTACCAGATGGCGGCCGAGCAGTTGTCACGCTACAAAGAAATTGGCCGCGCCGGCAAACTCACCCTGTATTATTTACGCGATAATTTGCCGGTGTCTTTTATCGGCGAGGAAAAAGAACTGGAAAAAATAAAAACAAAACTGCTTGGGGTGATGGAAAAAATAATTGCCGGCGACTTTCGCGCCACGCCGGAAAAATTTGTCTGCAAAAATTGCCATTTCCGCGATATTTGCGAATTTCGCGTATGATAGATTCCCTGGGCAACATCTTAAAACAACGCGCCAGTACCTCGCCTATATGGCGCGGGGTGCGGGCGGCGACCATTCTGGAGCAGGCCAACTTTGAAATAAAACGCCTCTTGGGCGAGGAAGCAGGCAAATACGCGAACGCCGCTTACGTTAAAAACAACGTTTTGACGGTGGCCTGCCTTAGCACCGTGGCCGCCCAAGCCATCCGCCTTAATGAAAAGGAAATAATCAAAACAATCAACTCGCGGGCAGGCGAAAACGCAGTGCAAAAAATACGCTACTTGGCGTAATTTCAACGCCTTGACCGCTTGACTGAAAGGGGATAAAATACCTCCGCGCGTATGTCTCTAAAAGCCTACTTAATTTTGATGTCCATTGCCACGGCGATTTGCTGGGCCGCCTGGCTCTTCGTGGTCACCAGCATGGACCCGGGTGAAGCCAAAACAGCTGGATTCTTTTTTTTCTATTCCAGCTTGTATCTGGCCCTGCTCGGCAGTTTTTCGGTTATCGGCTTCGCGCTCAAAGAGTGGCTTTTCGCCAACCCTGCCACTGTGCTCTTTAACCAGGTCAAGCGCGCTTTTTGGCAGGGAGCGCTGGCGGCTGGCGCGGTAATTTTCGCCTTGCTCCTGCAGCAGTTCAGAATTTTACGCTGGTGGAATGTAATCTTGCTTCTTTTTGTAATCGGAATATGTTTAAAAAAATACTAAACCACTTCAAGCGCGATATCGGCATTGATTTGGGCACGGCCAACACTTTGCTTTACGTGAAGGGCCGCGGCATCGTGATAAACGAGCCAAGCGTCGTAGCCATCAACACGCGCACCGAGCAAATTTTGGCCGTGGGCAACGAAGCCAAAGAAATGCTGGGCAAAACTCCGCCGCATATCGTTACTACGCGCCCGCTCACCGGCGGCATCATTTCCGATTTTGAAGTCACCGAAAAAATGCTGCACTATTTTATAGAAAAAATTTGCGAGGGCAGTATGAATTTTTTCAACCGTCCCCGCGTGGTCATCGGCGCCCCCTTGGAAATTACCGAGGTGGAACGAAAGGCCATCAGCGACGCGACCATGAGCGCCGGCGCCAAAGAAGTGTGGATTGTGGAAGAACCGATGGCGGCCGCTATCGGGTCGCGCATGCCCATTCAAGAACCGATGGGTAACTTCATCGTGGAAATCGGCGGGGGCACCACTGAAATCGCGGTCATCTCTTTAAGCGGCATTGTCACATGGCGGTCGCTCAAAATAGCGGGCGACGAGTTGAACAAAAATATCGTCGCCTACGCGCGCGACATATTCAACCTACTGCTCGGGGAAAAACAGGCCGAGGAAATTAAAATCAAAATCGGCTCGGCCATAGAGCTGTCCGAACCCATGCAGTTTCCCATGCGCGGCCGCGACATGATTACGGGCCTGCCCAAGGAAGTGATGATTTCCGACTCGCAGGTGCGCGAAGCCATGACCAAATCATTGCGCCATATCGTGGATAACATTAAAGAAACCTTGGAGAAAACCCCGCCCGAGCTGGTGGCCGACATTCACGAACGGGGTATTCTTATCTCGGGCGGGGGAGCGCTCTTGCGCGGCGTAGACCAACTTATCGCGCGGGCCGCCGAAATCCCGGTGCGCGTCAGCGATGACCCGCTCACGTCAATGGTGCGCGGAGCCGGCGCTCTATTAGACGAAGACGACCTGTTAAAATCGGTCGCGGTAAATCCGACGAGTGCCAAATATGCCTAAGCAATCACGCAAAAAAGTCATTCTTTTGGCCGGTTTTTTTGTTATTTATCTAACGGCCCACTATTTGGGTTTAACCGGGGCGATGGAAAGGGCCGCGCGCGGCGCGCTTATTCCATTTGCGGCGGCCGCTTATGGCTGGAGCAATAACCTCGTTTCCAAATATAATTTTTTCTCCAGCCGCGAAAAACTATCGGTCGAGCTCAACCAATGCCTGGCCGACAGGGCCAAACGCGAATCAGCCGAAGCCCGTTTGAAAAATTTGGAAATGGAAAACGCCGAATTAAAAAAATTGGCCGCTTTTAAATCAAAAAAAGGCCAAGGCATGCTCGCGACAAACGTCATTGGAAAAAATACCGACAACATTGAAAAAATGGTCATTATAGACGCCGGCGAAAAAGAAGGCGTGGTAGTCGGGCAGGCGGTTGTTGCCGGCGATGGGCTCTTCGTCGGAGTCGTCGCCAGAGCCAAGCCTGACATTTCTTTCGTCAGACTGATAAATGATAACCAAAGCAAGATAGCCGCGACAGCGCTGAACAAGGATAAAAGCATCGGCGTGGTGGAAGGCGGCTTTGGTCTTAGCGTACGGATGAATTTTATTCCCCGCGGCGAAGAATTGCTGGTGGGAGATTTCGTTATTACCTCGGGACTGGACAAAGCTATTCCGCGCGGCCTCCTCATCGGCCAAGTAGCCGTCTCGGAAAACGAGGCCTACCAGCCTTTTCAGCAGGCTGTTTTAATCACGGCGGCCGATTTGGAAAAGCTCTCCATAGTGGGCGTGCTTAAATATTAAAACCCAAGCGCATGCCTTTTCTTCGCGCCTTAAAATTTTTAACGCTCGCCCTGACAATCTTCGTGATTCACATTTTTTTTATAAATTTTTTTCCCTTTCCGATAAACAGAGTCAACATTATTTTTTTATTTCTGCTTTGGCTGATTCTCTTGGACCGGGGCGTCAAAATTTATTGGCTCGCGTTTTTGACGGTTTTTATGTCTGAACAATTCATAAATTTGCCGTACGGGGCCAGCGCGGCGGCTACCCTCATCGCCTTCGTTGTCATCAATTGGTTTTTAACGAATATCCTCACGAATCGTAATGGCTATATCGTTTTCTTGTCGGCGGCCGGCGGTTTGCTGTTGTTTCGGTGCGTCTTCTTTTTCTTCTTGTTTCTGTTCAATTTGTTTGCGCGCCAAAAAACAGCCATCGGCCTTGACGCGCTGATAGATTTTGCCTGGGAAGCCGGTCTCACGGCGCCGCTTCTGACCATAATTTATTTTGGAGCGGCGCGCGTCATCAAGACGCTCAATCCGATGTATGTCAGCGCCCGCAAACAAATCTATGAATAAATTCGCCCTGCGCGGAAAATACAAGCGGGCGTGGGTGGAAGAATCCTTTTCGGTTGACAATGCCAACCGCGCTTATCTGGGTACGAGCGTCAAAAACGGGCGCGTCGCGATTTTGGCCCTCGTCGCTTTCGGCTTGCTGGCGCTGGCGCTGACAAAAATATTTATCTTACAGGTAATAAAAGGCGGCGAATTTCGCGCCCAGGCCGAAGGCAACCGCGTGCGCCTGCGGCCCATTCCCTCGGAAAGGGGAATAATCTACGACCGCTTTGGCCGCGAACTCGTGCGCAACACGCCCAATTTTTCCTTGGCGCTGGTGCCGCAAGATTTACCCAAAACATCCGAAGATAGAAAAAAAATCATCAAGGAAGTGGTGGAGATAAGCGGCGCCGATGAAACCTTGATAAACGACCTCCTGAAAAAATACGGCTCATACAGCTACGCGTCGCTCATGATAAAAGAAAACTTAAATTATGAAACTGCCATCCGCCTGATTATACAGAGCGCGCACCTGCCCGGAGTGATTATAGAAAAAGGCAGCAAGAGAAAATATCTATTGCAAACCACAACCACCACTTTAAGCCTGTCTCATATCCTGGGCTATGAAAGCAAACTGAATGAGGAAGAATACAAGCTGAACAAAAACGCCGGCTATCTGCTTTTTGACGACATCGGCAAAACCGGTTTGGAAAAAATTTATGAACCGGAATTGCGCGGCCAATACGGACGGAAAAAAATTGAGGTGGACGCCCTGGGACGCGAGCGGAACGTGCTGGCCGAGGAAGCGCCCCGGCCCGGCGACAATATTTATTTAACCATAGACATTGAAGCGCAAGCCAAGCTGGAACAACTTTTGCAGGCCGCTCTGGACAAGCAGGGCAAGAAAAAAGGGGCCGCCGTAGCCATGGATCCGCGCGACGGCTCTATTATAGCCCTCGTCAGCCTGCCGGCCTTTGACAATAATTTATTTTCCGGAGGAATAGGCCAGGATGAGTACATGAAATACGCGAACGACGAAAACAATCCGCTTTTTGACAGGGCTATCAGCGGTCAATATCCCTCCGGGTCCATCGTAAAAATGCTGGTGGCCGCGGCCGCTTTGCAGGAAGGAATCATAAATTCAAAAACGACCGTGCTAAGCAAAGGCGGATTGCAGGTTGGTCGATGGTTTTTTAAGGATTGGAACGCCGGCGGACACGGCATCACCAATGTTGCCAAAGCAATTGCCTGGTCCGTGAATACCTTTTTTTATTACATCGGCGGCGGCTACGGAGACTTTTCCGGTCTGGGCGCCGACCTTTTAACCAAGTACCTGCGCGATTTTGGACTAGCCAAAAAAACAGCCGTTGATTTGCCGGGCGAGGCCGACGGTTTTGTGCCAAGCAAAGAATGGAAACTAACGACCAAAGGCGAAAAATGGTTTGTGGGTGACACATATAATCTGTCCATCGGCCAGGGCGACTTGTTGGTGACGCCGATTCAAGCAGCCGCCTGGACAGCGGCGGTGGCTAATGGGGGGTTTATCGTCACTCCTCATTTAGCCGCCAAAATTGAAAATACGCTCAAAAAAAAATCCGTGGAAATTGAGTACGAGAAGCGGCGCGGACCGGTTTCAGCATCCAATATGGCCGTCGTCAGGGCCGGCATGCGCGAATGTGTGACATACGGCAGTTGTAAAATAATGCAGACATTACCGTTTGCCGCGGGCGGCAAAACCGGCACGGCCCAGTGGAGCAAATCAAGGGGCAATCACGCCTGGTTTACCTCTTTCGCCCCCTACGACTCTCCCAAAATCGTCGTCACCGTGCTAGTGGAGGAGGGCGGCCAGGGCAGTTCGGTTTCCCAGCCAGTGGCGCGCGATTTTTTGGCCTGGTGGGGAAAAAAATACATCAGATAAGGGATGCCCTTTCCGTGCGGTTGACTTTACTTTAATTCGTGCTATAATCTACTTCATTAAACAACAAAATAACATTGTCATTCTCCCGATTAAGTCGGGGGAATCCAGCATATATGACAGATGAAAAAGTTCACTATCTCACTCCGCAAGGATTGGACGCGCTGAAAAAAGAATACGACGAGCTGAAAAACATAAAAATTCCGGAAATCGCGAACCGGATAGACGAGGCCAAACAGCAGGGCGACCTATCGGAAAACGCCGAATATCACCAGGCCAAAGAAGATATGGCCTGGGCCCAAGGCCGGCTGATGGAGGTGAGATACGTACTTGACCGCGCCCAAGTAATGGAGCCGGGCAGTAAAAAAAGCGAAGTGGTGAACGTGGGCAGTACCGTGAAGACAAAGGTGAATGGCAACGAGAGACAGTACACCATCGTGGGCCCCCAGGAGGCTGACCCGCTCGCAGGCAAAATTTCCAACGAGTCTCCGTTGGGCGCGGCGTTTTTGGGCGCCAAGGCCGGGGACAAGGTAGCTGTCAGAACTCCGGCCGGAGAGCAGATTTATAAAATTATTGAAATTAATTAACCTATGTCTAATTTTTTAATTTCGTCAGAATCCGTAACCGAGGGTCATCCGGATAAAATTTGCGACCAAATTTCAGACGCGATTTTGGATTCGCTTCTTACCCAGGACGCGAAATCGCACGTGGCCGTAGAAAGTTTTGTTACGACCGGTTTGGCCATAGTGGGAGGAGAAGTAAGCACGCGCGGCTACATTGACGTGCAAAAAACCGTGCGCGAGGTGTTGTGCGACATCGGCTACAACGACGCGGCTTACGGCATTGATTACGAACACGCCGGGGTTTTAGTTTCCATTCATGAACAGTCACCCGATATCGCGCAAGGCGTCAACAAGACGACCGTGGAAGAGCAGGGGGCCGGGGATCAGGGCTTGATGTTTGGCTATGCCTGCGATGAGACGCCCGAGCTGATGCCCCTGCCGATTACGTTGGCGCATAAGCTGGCGCGCCGGTTGGCCGAGGTGCGCAAAGACGGCACTCTGCCGTACTTGCGGCCGGACGGCAAAACCCAGGTGGCCGTGGAATACAGCGATAACGGACCGGTGCGCGTGCACAATGTGGTGGTGGCGGCGCAGCATCATGAAACAGTGGCCTTGGAACAATTACGCGAGGATATAAAAAAGCACGTGATAATGCCGGTGTGCGAAAAATACGTTGACGAGCGCACGGAATATCACATCAACATGACCGGCCGGTTCGTAGTCGGCGGTCCGCAGGGCGATACCGGACTGACCGGCAGAAAAATTATCGTTGACACTTACGGAGGCATTGGCAGGCACGGCGGCGGCTGTTTTTCAGGCAAAGACCCCTCCAAAGTTGACCGTTCCGCCGCGTACATGGCGAGATATGTCGCCAAAAATATTGTGGCAGCCGGATTGGCAAAGAAATGCGAACTGCAGGTGGCGTATGTCATCGGCCGCGCCGAGCCGACCAGTTTGCATGTGGATACTTTTGGCACCGGCAAGGTGAGCGATGAAAAATTAGAAGAAGCGGTGAAAAAAATATTTGATTTCCGGCCGGGAAAAATTATTGAACACTTGGATTTAATGCGGCCGATATACCGTGCCACGGCCGTCTATGGTCACTTTGGCAGGCCGGAATTTCCCTGGGAGAAGACGGACAAGGCGGAAGAATTACAGAACGCGGTTTGCTAATGTTCAAAAAAATAACTATACGAATTTCGTCTGACTCACTTCGCATAGGCGCTAAATTTGTATAGTTATTTTATTTTTGACCATTTTAGCAAATTGAGGTATAATATCTCTGCTTTTAAGCGTATTTTTGATATATGCTACAAAATATAAGCGAGGAAAAAATAAGATTGGAACGGCTGGAAAGTTTGCGCCAACAGGGGATTAACCCGTACCCGGCCAGAGTAGAGCGCGAGCAGACAACTAAAGAAGCCAAAGCAGAGAAAGAAGGGGCCAAAACATCCATTGCCGGCCGCCTTGTTTCCAAAAGGGAAATGGGCAAACTTTGTTTCTCGCACATTAAAGACGAGAGCGGTTCTGTTCAAGTCGCTTTTTCGGAAAAAGAATTGGGCAAAGAAAAATACAAATTTTTCACCAAGAATTTTGACCTAGGCGATTTTGTGGCTATCTCCGGAGAAATGTTTGTCACGCATAAGGGCGAGATAACGGTTTTGGTAAAAGATTTTCAGCTTATCAGCAAGGCGCTTCTGCCTTTGCCAGAAAAATTTCACGGCTTGTCAGACGTGGAGATCCGTTACCGCAAAAGATACCTGGATTTGTTGGCCAATGAGGAGGCGATGAAAATCGCCAAGACGCGGTCGCTTTTGGTGCGCGAGATACGCCGGTATTTTGACGACAAAGGGTTTTTTGAAGTGGAGACGCCGGAACTGCAGTCGCTCTACGGCGGCGCCTTGGCCAAACCGTTTGTCACGCATCACAACGCCCTGAACATGGATTTGTATCTGCGCATCGCGCCTGAATTGTATTTGAAACGCCTCATCGTGGGCGGATTTGAAAAGGTTTACGAAATCGCGCGCTGTTTTCGCAATGAGGGCATTGACCACAACCACAATCCGGAATTTACCCAGATAGAATTTTATTGGGCTTACGCGGATTACAACAAATTGATGGATTTGATGGAGGATTTATTGCCGACGCTGATTAAAAAAATCGGCCTGCCTTTGCGGTTTACCGCCGAGGGGCAAGAAGTGGATTTTACACCGCCGTACCCGCGCGTCACCATGAGGGACTTGATAAAAAAACACGCCAAGATAGATATAGAGGATTTTCCGGACCAGAAATCGCTTTACAAAAAAGCGGTCGCGCTGAAGGTGGAGGGGATTGATAAAAACACCGGCCGGGGAAAATTGATAGACGAGATTTATAAAACTTTCGCCAGGCCGAAGATCACCGATCCGATTTTTGTGATTGACCATCCGGTGGAGCTGTCGCCTCTGGCCAAGGCCAAAGAAGACGACCCGCGCTACGTGGAACGCATGCAGCTGTTGTGCGTGGGCGGAAACGAGCTCTGTAACGCTTTTTCCGAGCTGAACGACCCGCTGGATCAGGAAGCGCGGTTTAAGGAGCAGGAGCGTTTGCAGAAAGAGGGCGACGAAGAGAGTATGCCCTATGACGCGGATTTTGTGGAAGCGCTAAGGCACGGCATGCCGCCGACCGCCGGGTTGGGCATGGGTATTGACCGGCTGGTGAAGCTTTTAGTCAATGCTGGCAATTTGAAGGAGGTAATTCTGTTCCCAACCCTCAAACCAGAGCAGAAATTATGAAAAAAGTGATGGTGTTTGGAACTTTTGATATTTTACACCGGGGACATGAGTATGTGCTAAAGCAGGCGAAGAAATATGGGGATTATTTGGTGGCCGTGGCGGCGCGAGACACCAATGTGCGCAAAATTAAGGGTCGCGCGCCGTTAAACAACGAAAAAACCCGCGTCCGTAATTTGAAAAAACTCGGTTTGGCCGACAAGGCGCGCTTGGGGTATGTGCGCGATCCATATAAAGTGATAACTGAAGAAAAACCAAATGTAATCGCGCTGGGATACGACCAAAAAGAGTTTGTTGAGGGTTTGAAGAGGTTTAAAAATGTAAAAATAGTGCGGTTAAAAGCATTTAAGCCGAACATTTACAAAAGTTCAAAGATGCGAAATGAAAAAAATTCTTATTGCGACAAGTAATCAAGGAAAATTTGAGGAAATGACGGCAGAATTCGCCGACCTGCCTTTTAAGTTTGTTTCTCTGCGTGATTTAAGATTGAACAAGCTTGAACCAACCGAAACAGCCAATACTACTTGGGAAAACGCGGTCAGTAAAGCGCGATTTTTTGCCAAAAAAAGCGGATTACTAACGATAGCTGAAGACACGGGATTTTTTGTGGATTATTTAAACGGCCGGCCGGGTGTGCACGCGCGCCGCTGGGCCACCACGCCACAGGAGCGCAACCGCAAAATAATTGATGGGTTAAAGGACGCGTCCAAAGGCAAACGCGGAGCGTACTTTGAAACATCGGCCTGCGTCTACAATCCGGGAAACAATTCGTTTAGTGTGTTCAAGGGTCAGGCGAGGGGAGTGATAACGCGAAAATTGACCGGCGCTTCTCGGGGCGGTTTGCAGTATGATTCCATTTTTTATTATCCCCCGCTCAAAAAAACATTCGCCGAACTCCCGCTTTTGGAAAAAAACAAAGTCAGCCATCGGGGCAAAACGGTTAATCAAATAAAATATTTTCTCACTAAACAATTTGACACGCGGCAGTTTTCCGTGCCGGTCGCGCTTATAGTCAAAGACCACAGAATGCTGGTGCTCAAGAGGCGCGATTATCGTGAAGAGTTTAACGGCAAATGGGAATTCCCCGGCGGCGCCGTGGAGTATGGAGAAAGCATAGCCGATTGCTTGAAAAGAGAGACGCGTGAAGAATCGGGGTTTTCCGTGAAAATATTGGAACAATTGCCGGAAGTTATGACAACGGTCAGAAAACCGAAAGACGGCGGCTATCAAGTTCATCTAGTCATCTTTATTTGCCGCGTGAAATCCGGTTCCCTGAAACTGGCTGACAACGAACATTACCAAAGCGGCTGGTTTAGTTATCGCGAGGCGTTAAAAAAGAAAATTATTCCCTTGAACAAAAAAAGTTTTCAAGCTCCCGCCAATAAAAAAGTACTATTAAAATACATTGATTTATAATGAACACATATGTTGGACATAAAATACATCCGGGAAAACGCAGAAGCCGTGAAAGAAAATTGCGCCAATAGGGGAGTGGCGGCTGACATTGACGCATTGTTAAGATTAGACGAGCAGAGGCGGCAAACCCTGCAACAAGTGGAGCAGATGCGGGCCCAACGCAAACAGAAATCAAAAAGTAAACCCTCGGACGAGGAAATCGCCAAAATGCGTGAAGCAGGGGAGGAAATAAAGGAGGTGGAAGCGGAGTTGGCAGCCATTATGGCTAAACTTGAAGAAATTGCCTACAAAGTTCCAAACATGGTTTATCCGGGCACGCCCATAGGCAAAGATGAAACCGAGAATAAAGTAGTTAGAAAATTCGCCAATCTGCCCAAGTTTAATTTTCAACCAAAAGAACATTGGGAATTGGGTGAAAAATTGGGGATAATTGACACAATTACGGCCACAAAAGTATCTGGCTCAAGATTCGCGTACTTAAAAGGCGCGTTGGTGAAGCTGGAATTTGCTTTAGTCCAGTATGCACTGGACGTATTGACCGATGAAAAAATTCTTAAAAAAATAATAAAATACAATAAGCTCAAAGTGTCGTCCAAGCCATTTTTGCCGGTAGTACCACCTATGTTAATCAAACCAGACGTAATGCATAAAATGGCTCGCCTGGAACCACGCGAAGAACGTTATCATATCTCCGGCGACGACCTTTATCTGGTGGGTAGCGCCGAACATACCTTGGGCCCGATGCACATGGATACTATTTTAAAAGAGGAAGACCTGCCCATAAGATACGTCGGCTTTTCCACTGCTTTTCGCCGCGAGGCCGGCTCTTACGGCAAGGACATGAAGGGCATTTTGCGCGTGCACCAATTTGATAAAGTGGAAATGGAATCATTTACTGCGCCGGAGCAAGGCGTGGCCGAACAGGATTTCATTGTCGCCATTCAAGAATATCTGATGCAATCACTTGGCATTCCTTATCAGGTGGTGCAAAAATGCACAGGCGACATGGGAGCGCCGGATTATAGAGAGTTTGATATAGAGGCATGGTTGCCCGGACAAAATAGGTATCGCGAAACACATACGGCTGATTACATGGCCGACTATCAATCGCGAAGATTAAACACAAAAGTGAAATTAGATGACGGCACAATCCATTTTGCTCATATGAATGACGCGACGGCTTTTGCCATTTCCCGCACGCCCATTGCCATAATGGAAAATTTTCAGCAAGCAGACGGCAGTATTCTGGTGCCGAAAGCGCTACAGAAATATACGGGATTTAAAAAAATTTAATACCCCTCCTATCCTCCACCTTAATTAAGGGGGGGTAAGGTAGGGGGGTAAATATTATTATGTTTTCGTGGATGGAAATAAACTCCAAAGCCATAGAGCATAACCTGAAAGAATTTCGCCGCGTAATTGGCCCCAAAATTTTACTCATGCCTGTCGTAAAATCAAACGCTTATGGGCATGGACTTTTGGAAGTGGCGAGGATTTGCGACAAAAGTAAAGAAACGGACCGGCTTTGCGTGGTCAATTCGGATGAAGCCATGGAACTGGTAAAAAATAAAATAAAAAAACCGATAATGATACTGAGTTTCTATGATTTTGATGAAAAAAGTCTGCTAACCTTAGCCAAAAAAGACGTTATTTTCCCGCTTTTTTCACTGAAACAAGCTAAAATCCTGAACAAAGCAGGGGAGAGGGCGCGTAAAAAAATCAAAGTCCACCTTAAAATTGACACCGGCGCCGCGCGCCTGGGAATCTTGCCGCAAAACGCGGTTTCTTTCTGTGAGCAAATTCGTAAATTTAAAAATCTGAAATTGGAAGGATTGTGGAGCCACTTCGCCTCCAGCGAGGAAGACGGGGAGTACACAGAAAAACAAATTGCCAAATTCAACGAAACAACGCTCGCGCTCAAAAAAGCGGGGATTGATCCGCCGCTTAAACACATGGCTTGTTCGGCCTCGTCTGTTTTATACGAAAAAGCCAACCTAAACGGCGTCAGGCTTGGTCTGGGCATGTATGGTTTGTATTCGGCCAACAGCGACATGAAACTTAAAGTCAAACTGCGGCCGGCCCTGGCCTGGCGGGCGCGCGTCATTCAAATTAAAAACATACCGGCCGGCTCCAAAATCGGCTACGGAGGCACAGCCACCGCCGGCCGCCCCACAAAATTAGCCGTCATACCGGTCGGATACTTTGACGGCTACGACCGCGGGCTGTCCAATAAAGCGTTTGCGCTTGTAAAAGGCGAAAAATGCCCTGTGCTGGGCCGCATCTGCATGAACCTGTTTATGATAGACGTCACTTCTATTCAAAACGTAAGGGAAGGTGACGCGGCCACGCTTATCGGCCGGGAAGGCGCGAATGAAATATCGGCCGAAAATTTGGCGGACTGGGCCCAAACGATAAATTACGAGATTGTTTCCAGGCTCAACCCGCAATTACCGAGAATTTTCAGATGAAAAAATTTTATCGCTCACAAACCAATTTCAAACAATACAAACCGTACATTAGTAGACGGAGGCGGACGGTTAATCATGGCGTAAAAAAAATATTTATCATCGCGGTAGTCGCGCTGGCGACCGCCGGATGGCTCTGGCTCTTGTTGCGCCCACCTTATTTTCAGATTCAAACCGTTTCCATAGAGGGTTTGGAAATAATTGACAGCGAGGAAATTCATTTACTCGTCAGGAATGAATACTTGAGTAAAAAAAGCTGGCTGGGTCTGCTCGCCAATGATAATTATTTTTCCGCCAGCGCCGCAAAAATAGAAAGGTTGATTGCGGATAAATACCCGCTCAATTTTCTTTCGGTTAAAAAATTATTTCCGAGAAGCATTTCCATATCACTAAAAGAAAAAATTTCCACCGTCATTTTAGACAACGGCAAAGATTATCTCCTGCTTGACGCAGACGGCGGGTTGCTCAAAAGCCTCGGCGCGGCCGCTGTTTCAAATTCTACGCCGGTCGCGACCACGAGCGCGAGTACGACTATTTCCGCGCGCGCGCCGGATTACTCCAAATTCAAAATTTTATATCCAAAATTTCCGCTGCTACTGTATGAAATGGAAGGACAAATTTCAGCTGACGGAAAAAATTTTCTATCAAGCAAAATAATCAGTTCAGTTCTTGAACTTTCCCAAAGGCTAACCGCGGAAGCGGTGGAGACCAGGTATTTTGAGATGAACAGCCCGACGCACATCACAGCGCACGCGGCTAGACCAAAACAAATTATATTTGCTCTTAACGCTGACTTGGAACCACAAATGGAAAAACTGCGCATAATCATGCGCGCGAAAAAACCAAAAGAATACGTTGACCTGCGCTACGGGGAAAGGGTGTTTTGGAAGTGAGGGGAATAGAGGAGGGGGTGTGGACAAGTGCGTTTGACCATATTTATAAAGAGTTATATAATTGAGTATAATATCTCTTACACTCAATTCCGTCGCAGTAAAACTGCTCCGGAAGTGTAAGAGTCGGTTAAGTTAGTATTCTATTACGTATGTCTATAAATGCACTTCCCTACCTGGATGATTTTATTTTGAACTTGAAAGCAAATAATTTTTCGGAAGAAACCGCGTATAATTACGAACGCGACCTCAATACTTTTGAGATTTTTTTGAGTGAAGACCTAAAAAAAACATTTAACAAAGTAGATAAAACTGACCTGCTGAGATTTAAGGCCTATTTGATGTCTTCTGACCGTAAAACGGCTAAAACCGTCAAAACAAGCAAAAAATTAAGCAGTTATTCTATAAATCGCATACTATCTTCGTTGAGGTCGTATCTGAAATTTTTAGAAGATATGGACCACAACCCTCCCGTCTCCCCTGCCGCGGTAAAATTAATCAAGAACATAAAAAAACACGCGCAGGTGCCGGAATTTGAAGAAATCATAAAAGTGATTGAGGCGCCGATGAAATACGAAGAAGACGAACGAATAGCTCTACGAAATCGGGCGATATTAGAGACACTGTTCGCTACAGGCATGCGTATTTCGGAACTTTTGTCGTTAAAAGTCGTTCAAATTGACCAAACCGGACGCATCTATATACTGGGAAAAGGCAAAAAACAACGTTTTGTCTACCTGACACCCAGAGCGCTCGCGCACCTAAAAAATTACCTGGCGAAACGAAACAGTACTTCTGAAATGCTATTTGTCCCCTACCGCGGCAGAAATAACAAAGAAAAAAATAAAAAAATATCGCCTAATTATCTTCAATTTAAGATTAAGCGATACAGAGAGTTGCTTGATATCAATATTCCCATCAGCGCGCACACCTTGCGACACGGGTTTGCCACCTATCTGGCTGAAAACGGGGCAAACCCGGCCGCCATCCAGATATTGCTTGGCCACGAGTCGCTGGATACGACCACTCGCTATGTTCACGCTTCAGACAAATTCGCGGAGAAAACTCACCACGATTTTCACCCTCTCTTTAAGGACAAAAACTAAATACTCGCCTCAATTATTAAATCCAGCATCTCGGGAAAAGAGATTCCCATTTTTGCGGCCGCCTCGGGAAACAAGCTCGCCGGCGTCATACCGGGAATGGTGTTGGTCTCTATCACATAAATTTTTCCGTCGTCGGCCACAAACATATCGGTGCGCGACATTCCCCTGCAATCCAAAATTTTGTGCGCCTTCTTTGCCAATTCCTGAATTTCTTTATTCACCTTTGCCGAAAAATCCGCCGGACAAATATGCGTGGAACCGCCAGCCGCGTATTTTGACTTATAATCATAAAACTCGCCCAAATTAGGCAAAATATGAGTGGGCGGAAACGCAATCAGCTCTCCCCTCTTCTCTATTATTCCGCAGGTGGCTTCCTTTCCTCTGATAAATTTCTGCGCCATTAACCACGGAAATTTTTTAATCGTTTTGTTCACGGCTTTTATCAATTCATTTTCATTTTTTACGATACTCACACCCACGGCCGAACCCTGGTCAACCGGTTTGAGCACGCACGGGTAGCTGATATTTTTTTTCACAACCGCGAGAAACTTTGGCTGATTATTTTTCCACTCGTCTTTCTTAAAATGTTCAAACTTTGGGTGCGGCAGACCGTTGTGTTCATAAATCTGTCCGCTAAAAACTTTGTTCATGGCCAGGGCGCTGGCCAATACGCGCGAGCCTGTGTAAGGAATATCCAAACTTTCCAGCAACCCTTGTAAGCTGCCGTCTTCACCGAATGTGCCGTGAAGGGCAATAAAAACAACATCAATTTTTTTGTTTGCTTCCTCTCCGCTTTTCATCAATTTCGTTTCGTCGCTTAACTTTAGCGCGCCGACGGAATTCAATTGATGATAGAATTTTTTATCAAACAAAATTTTGCGCTTTTGGTCTATTTCAAACGGCAGAATTTCATATTTTTTTTTGTCCAAACCCCTGCAAATCGCCTTGCCGGTAATAAGCGATATTTTTCTCTCGGCCGATGGGCCTCCCATCAGTACGCTAACGGATAATTTTTTTGGCATAACTAAAACTTTAAGGCAAATACGGCTGCGGGTCAACGGGAATGCCGCTCTGTCTAATTTCAAAATGCAAATGCGGACCCGTAACAAACGGCCCGGCGCCGGCTGTACCCGGGGTGCCGCCGCTGTAACCGATAATATCGCCTTTGGCCACAAACTGGTCTTCGGCCACGCTGATACTGCTCATGTGCCCGTATAAAGTGGACAAATTTCCGGGATGCACGATAAGTGTGTAGCTGTAACAGCTGGCGCTGGAACACCGCTTGGCCCGCGCCACATAACCCGAGGCCGAGGCCTGAATGGGCGTCCCCTGCTTGGCGCGAATATCAATGCCGCTGTGTTCAAAGACCTTGCGATAGGGGTATTCCGGATCGTGAAACAGGGCCGTGATAAACCGGCCCGGGACCGGCCAGTCAAAATCAGTACTGCCCGCCGATAATTTGTTGCTGGCCGCCAATTTCTTTCGCACCTCGTTCTCAAAACCCTTGACCTCGTCTTCTATCTGCTGATACTGCCGCCGCAGGCTGGTAAGCAGGGTCTGGTATTGCATTTCCGAACTTTTTGTCTGAATAAGCAAACTCTGTTTGACAAAAGTATCTTCCAGCAAGTCTCCCTTCCTGCCTTCCAATTCTTCCTTCAAATTATCGTACATTTTTTTTCTGTTCTCCACCTGCTCTTTTTTTGACTGTAAATCTTCTTTGGCCAGTCTGATGGTTTTGGCCGAGCGTCCCAAATCAGTATAAACATTTTCCAGATATTGAACTTGATTATAAAATTCGGAAAAACTTTTGTTCGTGAGCAAAATTTCCAAGTAGCCTTTTTGCTTATCGGCGTTGATTTCCCTCATCATTTTCGCTATTATTCTTTTTTCTTTCTCAATAGCCTGCTGTTTCGCCGTTATAGACAGCTCCAAGGCCTCAATTTCCAGCTTGGCCTGCTTGATTTTTTCTTCGGTAAGCTCAATTTCCGTTTTGAGCTGGTCCACATGATTGTCAAGGATGCTCAACTGATTGCGCAATGACACGGCCTCGGTCTGCTTTTGCCTGATACTGCGCTTGTAGCTTTCTATTGTCTTTTCCAATTCCTTAATCTTGTCTTTTCGCTCCTGAATTTTGCTGTTCAGCTCTTTTATCTCTTCGCTCGCCTGCCCCTCTTGCGCCAAAACAGAAAAATTTTGCCAAAGCGGCAAAGCAATAATAATCGCTCCCAAAATTACGACAAGCCTTAATCTCATGGGAATATTTTACAATTCTTAGATAATTTTTGCAATCGCTTTGTCAAGCCGGGCCAGGGATTCCGCTTTCCCCAAAACCTCGGCGATTTCAAACGGCCCGGGAGAATTTTGCTGGCCGGAAAGCGCCACGCGCATGGGCCACAACGCCGCTCCAACAGAATATCCTTTTTCCGCGAGCCACTCCCCTATCCCCTGCTCCAACTTACCCATATTCCAGGCTTGAACACTAAATGTGTTCAATAATTTGGCTAACTCTGGCAAAATTTTAGCAACTTCTTGCCTGTTACTCTTTTTCCAAACCAGCAAATCAGATGGGTAATCGGGCAAAACAAACACAAACTTCAAGGCCCCGGGCAACTCGGACAATGTCGTAATTCGTTCTCTTTCCAAACCGACAGCTCGCTCAATCAATTCCTTGTTCTCTATGCTATATTCTTTATTCGCGTTAAACCACGGCTCGGCGATTTTGGCCAGTTCTTTATCGGACAATTTTTTAATATACTCCTTATTATACCAATCAAGTTTATCTACATTAAACACCGCGCCGGCTCTGCCCGCCTTAGTGATGTCAAATTCTTTGACCAACTCTTTTAAAGAAAAAAATTCTTTATCCGTGCCCGGATTCCACCCCAAAAATGCCACAAAATTCACCAGGGCTTCGGGCAAGTACCCTTTCTGGCGATAGTCCTCCACCGACACATCACCCTGGCGCTTGCTCAACTTTGATTTATCAGGATTGAGCAAAAGCGGCAGGTGCGCCATCTGCGGAATATCCCAGCCAAAAAAATTATATAACTGAATATGCTTGGGCACGCTGGAAATCCATTCCTCGCCGCGAATAATGTGCGTTATTTTCATTTCGTGGTCATCGACCACCACGGCCAAATGATAAGTGGGATAGCCGTCGGATTTTATCAGCACCTGGTCGTCCACCAATTCATTCTTAAATCTCACTTCCCCGCGTATTAAATCATTAAAAACCGTCTCACCGCTAACGGGCATCTTCATTCTTATCACATGCCTCTCCCCTGCTTGCACGCGCTGGCCGGCTTCCTTCGGGTCTATGTCCCGACAGAGACCGTCGTAGCCAGTAGGTATTTTTTTGTCCTTCTGTTTTTGACGTAAGTTTTCCAGCCGCTCGGCCGAGCAAAAACAATAATACGCGTGGTCCTCTTTTATCAACTGCTCGACGTGCCGGTGATAAATATCCAGACGCTTGGATTGCTCAAACGGCCCTTCGTCAAATTTTATCCCGGACCAAGCCAATGATTTTATAATATTCTCCACCCCGCCCTCCACATATCTTTCTCTGTCTGTATCTTCAATGCGCAACACAAACTTTCCGCCGTTTTGTTTGGCGAACAAATAATTATACAAAGCTGTCCGGAGTCCTCCGACATGCAAAAACCCTGTGGGACTGGGAGCAAAACGAGTTCTTACCATAAAATTTGCTGTAAAGCGCGGCTGAATGTGTTCGCAGCGCCTTATCCCGACTCAGTCGGGATGGCCGAGGCCTCGCGGCCGAGGAAAGCGAGAACGCATTCAGCCGCGCGAACTTATCAATAAATATGTAAATCTTATAGTCGCGTTAAAGATACGTTCAAACCGTCGCGGCTGCGTCAACAACCGGTACATCCATTCTAACCCAACTTTACGCATCAGTAAAGGCGCGCGCTTTACTTTTCCAGAAAGATAATCAAAGGCCCCGCCCACGCCCATGGCTATTTTTACCGACGGCATTTTTGACAAATTTTCGTGTATCCATTTTTCCTGTTTGCCCATCCCAAAAGCGACAAAGAGAATATCCGGCCGTGATTGATTAATTAGTTGAATCGTTGAATTGTCAACTGATTGGAAATTCTCGCTAATAGCCGGTCCCTTATCGCACCCTGCTATTTTCAAATTCGGAAACTGTTGTTTCAAATTTTCCGCCGCTTTTCTGACAACTTCGTCCTCACCGGAGCCGAGCAAATACACGCTCCTCCCCTCTTCGGCCGCCACTTGACACAACTCCAGCATAAAATTCGCGCCGGTGATGCGCGGCGCTTTTGTCCCTGCTAAACGGCAAGCCAACGCCAATCCAAACCCATCGCACAAGTTCAAATCGCCAGCGTTCAAAATATTTTTAAAATTTTCATCTTTTTGCGCCTTCACCGCCATCTCGGGATTGGGCGTAAATATCTTGTGCTGCTTGCCTATCAAGTCACGCAAAAACTCACGCGCCCTCTCGCGCGCTCCTTCCAAATCCATCTCATCAACTTTCACTCCCAAAATCATCATGGGGTCAGCTTAAAAGTTTGTAAAATATTGTAAACCGGACCGGCCGGCGCGAGTTCGCTTTCTATCAGCTCTATTTTATCCGCGAGCCAGTTAATTTTTTCTATTGGCATGGCGGCAAGCCCGTTCGGATTATTCCATTCTCGCTTCACTCTGCCCAATGTAATGTGCGGCCGCCAAATATGGTCTTCAAATTCCAGCCCCAAGGCAAATAATTTTTCTTCCAGATCTTTATGCAACTTCGCGCAGTCGCGTTTTTCCTCGGCCGCGGCGCAAACCAGCACTTTTGGCCGGTTCAAGTCGGGAAAACCGTCCAGTGAATCAAGCCAAATTGAAAATCCGGGGCGTTTGGCCGCCTCGTCCAGGACTTTTTTTACTTGTTCCGCCTGCCCGTCTGTGATATCGCCCAAAAAAGCCAGCGTGATATGCATATTCTGCCGTTCTGTCCATTTTATCGGTACGCGCTCATTCAGCCGTTTTATCTCATTCTGCGCCAATTCCAACTCATTTTTGGCCTCTTCCGGCACCGGCAAGGCAATGAAAATTCGCGGCATAATTATGGTAATGATACCATATCTTGACAGCCCAGGACAACCCGTGCTATTATCACTCTATTAAGGAGAGTGATAATATGATTCCCCAAAACTTCACCAATAAAGCCCAGGAAGCCATCCAAAACGCGGCCCGCATCGCCTTTGAAAACAGCGGCCAGCAAGTAGAGCCGCCGCATGTCTTTTTTTCGCTTTTAGAGGGCTCGGAAAGCATCATCAACTCGGTTTTTGCTAAAATCAACACCAACCTCATCGCCCTGAAAGCCGAAACCCAGTCGCTGATAGACCGCCTGCCCAAACAAACCTTAAATATTCTAAGCGGCGGCCTGGGGCAAATTTTGCTTGGCCAAGGGACGCTTTATTTATTTCAAACAGCCGGCGGCGAGGCCAAAAAAATGGGAGACGAGTATATTTCATTAGAGCATCTCTTGCTCGCCTTTACCACCACCAAAAATCCGGTCAGCGACCTCTTGGCGCGCCATGGAGTGAACTATGACAAAATTATCCAGGTGCTGGCGGGCATCCGCGGCTCGCAAAAAATAGACAGCCCTGAGCCAGAAAATAAATACAATGTTTTAGAAAAATACGGCAAAAATCTCACGGCCCTGGCGGCCAAAGAAAAACTTGACCCGGTCATCGGACGCGACATTGAAATCCGCCGCGTCATGCAGATACTTTCCCGCCGCACCAAAAACAACCCGGTGCTCATCGGCGAGCCGGGCACAGGCAAAACCGCCATTGTTGAAGGGTTGGCCCAACGCATTGTGAACGGCGACGTGCCCGAATCTTTGCACAATAAAGAAATCGTGTCCCTTGATATTGGCTCGCTTTTGGCCGGCACCAAATTCCGCGGCGAATTTGAAGAGCGCCTCAAGGCCGTACTTAAAGAAATAGACAGCTCGGCCGGCAAAATCATTCTATTTATTGATGAATTACACACCATCGTCGGCGCCGGCTCTTCCGAAGGCTCGGTGGACGCCAGCAATATGTTAAAGCCCGCTTTGTCGCGCGGCACCCTGCACGCCATCGGCGCCACCACCCTCAAAGAATACCAAAAATACATAGAAAAAGACGCAGCCCTGGAGCGCCGCTTCCAGCCGGTGCTGGTATTGGAACCGTCGCGCGACGACGCCGTCGCGATACTTCGCGGCATCAAAGAAAAATACGAAGTACATCACGGCGTGCGCATCACCGACGCCGCCATTATTTCGGCCGTAGACCTGTCCCAGCGCTACATCACCGACCGCTTTTTGCCCGACAAGGCCATAGACCTGATAGACGAAGCCACCTCGGCCCTGCGCATGCAGATAGACTCCATGCCCGACGAGCTGGATGCCATGAAGCGCAAAATGCTGAAACTGGAAATTGAAAAGCGCGCCCTGAAAAAAGAAACCGACGAAATTTCCAAAAAACGGCTCAATGATTTGGAAAAAGAACTGGCCAACCTGAAAGAAGAAAGCTCGGCTTTGGAAGGCCGCTGGAAAAACGAAAAAGAAATCATCGGCGTGATTCACGAAAGCAAAAAAGAAATTGAGCGCTTAAAATCACAAGCCGAAATAGAAGAGCGCAGGGGTGATTTGCAAAAAGTCGCCGAAATTCGCTATGGCCGCATTCCCGAACTGGAAACCGCCATCAAAAACAGCGAGCGCAAGCTAGTGAAAATGCAAAAAGAGCGCGGCATCTTGAAAGAAGAAGTTACGGAACAAGACATCGCCGGCGCTGTCTCGCGCTGGACTGGCATTCCGGTTTCCAAAATGCTCATGACCGAAGCGGAAAAATTGGTCAAAATGGAAAGTGAACTGGCCAAACGGGTGGTGGGACAGGAAGAAGCGGTGGAAACTATTTCCAACGCCATTCGCCGCTCGCGCGCCGGCATCAGCGAACCCAAGCGCCCCATCGGTTCGTTTATTTTTCTCGGCCCCACCGGCGTGGGCAAAACCGAATTGGCCAAGGCCCTGGCCGAATTTATGTTTGACACCGATGAAGCCCTGGTGCGCGTGGATATGAGCGAATATATGGAAAAACACAGTGTGAGCAAAATTATCGGCTCGCCCCCGGGCTACGTGGGCTACGAAGAAGGCGGACAGCTGACCGAGGTCGTCCGCCGCCGCCCCTACGCCGTGGTCTTGTTTGACGAAATAGAAAAAGCCCACCCGGACGTATTTAATATTTTGTTGCAAATTTTGGATGACGGAAAAGTAACCGACTCCAAAGGCCGCGCCGTGAACTTCAAAAACACCATCATCATCATGACCAGCAATGTGGGCAGTGAAATGATTTTAGACTTCAAGAAACGCGGGGAATTCGGCTTTGCCGAAGAAGCGAAGCCTGGTAAAAAAGACAAACAGGACGAAAAGAAAATTGAAGAAAAAGTGCTGGAAGCCCTACGCGGCCAATTCAAACCGGAATTTTTAAACCGCGTGGATGATATCGTGATTTTCCATTCCCTCGGGCAAAAACAAATCGCGAAAATAATTGAGATGCAATTGAATGAATTGCAGGAACGGCTAAGCGAACAACGTATCACTCTAAAAATAGATGAGGCGGCCAAAAAACATTTAGCGCAAAAGGGCTTTAACCCCGACTATGGCGCCCGCCCCTTAAAGCGCGTGATTCAAACCGAACTGATGAATCTTTTATCTCTTCGCATTATTGAAGGAAAAATAAAAGACGGCCAAACCGTCAAAATCTCCGCCGACAAAGGCGCCATTGTCATCGCCTAAATTACCCCCCCTCCTTTCGGAGGAGGGGGCGAGGGGGTGGTGCAAAAAAACCGCGACATCAGGGAGGGACTTATACGACTGCCGGTTTTTTACGGACCGCCCGCACCCTGCCGGTTTCCGTGAGTATTTGTTTTCGCAAACGAATGCTCTTGGGAGTAACTTCCAAATATTCGTCTTCGGCCATCATCTCCAAGCCGCGCTCCAGATTCAATTCCAGAGGCGGCGTAAGTTGAATAGCAATATCCGCGTTAGAAGATCGCATGTTGGTCAAATTTTTGCCTTTGATCGGATTTACCACCATATCCAGGCCTTTGGCCGTGGCGCCAATCACTTGCCCCTCGTAAACCTCCACGTTCGGACCCACGAACAGCGCCCCGCGCTCCTGCAAATTGGAAAGGGAATAGGCCAACGTTTTACCTGTCTCTCCGGAAATCATTGAACCGGTTTCTTTCTTTTCAATATCGCCGACATACGGCTTGAAGCCGATGACTTCACCGCACAGTATTCCTTCGCCGCGCGTATCCACGATAAATTCGCCGCGGTAGCCGAGCAGGCCGCGGGTGGGTATTTCGTAAACCATTCTGGTATGATTTTGCTCGGGGCGCATCTCCAGCATCTGTCCTTTTCTTTTGGCCATTTTTTCAATCACTGTTCCGCAAAATTCCGGCGGCACGTCAATGGTCACTTCTTCAAACGGCTCGCGCTTCACGCCGTCCACTTCTTTGATAATTACTTGCGGCTGGGAAACCTGCACTTCAAAACCATCGCGCCGCATATTTTCCAAAAGAATGGCGATATGCAATTCGCCGCGGCCATAGACTTTGCAATAATCAACCGCGGAAAAATCAATCCTAAGCCCCACGTTTACCTCCAATTCCTTTTGCAAGCGCTCCCTTATCTGCCGGCTGGTCACATACTTGCCCTCGCGTCCGGCAAAAGATGAATTATTCACCAAAAAATTAAGCGAGATGGTCGGCTCGTCTATCTTTATCGCCGGCAAGGATTGCTGTTCTTTGTTCGCGCAAACCGTATCGCCGATATAAATGTCGGGCAGACCGGCGAGCATCACAATATCCCCGGCTGTCGCTTCCGAAACTTCTTTTTTCGTCAGCCCTTCAAAGGTGTAAATTTTGGTAATGGCGCCCGAGACAATTTCGCCGGCTGGTTTTTTCACGAAAACATTATCGCCCAATTTCAAGGTGCCTTGATATATTCGGCCGATGCCCATGCGGCCCAAGTAATTGTCATAAGCCAGGTTAAACGGTTGAAAAGCGCAGGGCGCGTCAATGTCGGCCACAACCGGTGGCACATTTTCCAAAATTGCGTCCAAAAGAGGCGTCAGGTCTTTGCTCTCGTCAGTCAGTTTTATCTTGGCTATCCCCTCTTTGGCAATGGCGTAAATAGTTGTGAACTCCAGTTGCTCGGCGTTCGCGCCCAAATCCATGAATAGTTCCAGAATTTTTTCCTGCGTCCATTCGGGCCGAGCCGCGGCTTTATCAATTTTATTTATCACCACCATCGGCTTCAAGCCCAGCTCAAGCGATTTTTTCAAAACGAACTTTGTCTGTGGCATGGGCCCTTCCTGCGCGTCCACCAGAAGCAAAACCGAATCAATGGAGCGCAAGACCCGCTCCACCTCGGAACCGAAATCAGCGTGCCCGGGGGTGTCCACGATATTTATTTTTGTGCCTTTATAAAAAACCGAGGTATTTTTTGAATAAATCGTAATGCCGCGCTCTTTTTCCAGCGCGTTGAAATCCATGGTCACGGAATCGTCGGTTACCATGCCGGTCTGGCGCATCAAAGCGTCGGTCAGCTTGGTCTTGCCGTGGTCCACGTGGGCGATAATGGCGATGTTTCTAACTTCCATGTCTACTCCCTCTTCTTCGCCGCCGCCTTTTTGAGAACCGCTTTTGTCTTAGTTAAAACGTTTTTGCTCTTTTTCGTCTCTTTGACTTCCTTTTTATCGGATTGTTCCGGAGCCGAAACCTTAAAAGCAGTGGCTGATAACGTGATTAAAATTTTGTCCAGCTTGACGTTTAGCGCTTCAAATTGCGCCTTAAATTGATTCTGATTCTGGCCGCCCTCCCTGTTACCGCCGCCAAAGGCCTGAAATGACGGCCCGTTGCCGCCAAAAGATTGGCGCTGTGGCCTGTTACCGCCGGCATTGTCGCCAAAACCTTTCCTGCCAAAACCACCCCTGGGTTTGTCAAAACCCGCGTCTCTTTGGCTTTTGAAACAATTACTGCAAAAAACAGGCCGGTCGCCGGTTGGCTTGAAAGGCACTTCGCAATTGTTGCCGCATTTGCTGCAAACCGCCTGAAACATGGCCTGTCTTCCCTGGCCTCGATTAAATCTATTGCCTCGGTTAAAATTGCCCATACGCGAAATATTAGATTATTTAACTCAACCAAGCCAAGCATACCCCTTTTTCAGACAAATAGCAATACCTGGCCCTTTGTGGTATGATAAAAGTGGTATGCGCTCCACTAACAGAAAATCAGAAAAAATTAGGCAAAACAAATTCGACCCACTTTTGACCGAAAAGAAGGCTTTTGAATTAAGCGAAAAATTAAAGCGATTAAAAGAAATCAGCCGGCCGCGGGCGGCGGAGGAGGTAAAACGACTCGCCGAATTGGGCGATTTTTCGGAAAACGCGGAGTACCAGCTGGCCAAAGCACGGCTACGGGGCATCAATAACAACATTCTTTTATTGGAAACTCAGCTAAACCAGGCAGTTATCATCAAGCCGCAAAAAACCAACACCGTGCAAGTCGGCCATCTTGTGACCATAGAAGGTAAAAACGGACAAAAAACATATCAGATCCTCGGCTCGGTTGAAACCGACCCGCAAAAAAATATTATTTCGCGTAATTCCCCACTCGGCGCCGCGCTTTTAGGACGCAAGGTCAGGGATGTGATAAAAATCAAACTGGCGAACAAAGAGGTGAAATATAAAATACTAAAAATCACCTCATAAGGGTCTGTCGCCGAATACCATTTCTACTGCAATTTCAAAATTTTGACCTTGTTTGGTGTATTCAATTATGATATAATTGATTTAGTATGCTCAAAAAAATCGCTTGCCTTTTTTTGATTACGACCTGGATCCCAGTTTTCGCTGGAATGACAGTGTCCTTTTCCCCTGCCCTCGCCCAAACGGAATTTAATCCGCATTTTATTATCTCCGACGAAGAAATGCAGACCCTGGCGAACTGGACCCGCGACGACGTGCAAAAATTTCTGGACGGCAAGGGCAGTTATCTGCGCGCCTTTTCCACCGAAGATGTGTCCGGCGCCGTCAAACCAGCGGCCGATATTATCTACGACGCGGCGCGCGCCTACACCATCAATCCAAAATATCTGCTCGTTACTTTACAAAAAGAGCAGTCGCTGATTACCGACGACGCGCCCAGCCAAAAACAGCTTGATTGGGCCACGGGCTACGCGGTCTGCGATTCCTGCGACCGCGGCGACCCGGCCGTGGCCAAACACAAGGGCTTTGGCAAGCAGGTAGACGACGCGGCCGGCATCATCCGCTGGTATTACGACAATCGCGACCGCGGCATTGTCAAAAAAAAAGACCAGGCCGTCAGCATAGACAACCAATCGGTCATCCCGCAAAGCTGGGCCACGGCTTTTTTGTACACCTATACCCCGCACTTGCACGGCAATAAAAATTTTTGGAAAATCTGGCAGACCTGGTTTGCGCAAAACTACCCCAACGGCACCCTGCTGGTCGGCGAAACCACGGGCGACACCTATCTGATTCAAAACAACACTAAACGCAAATTCAAAAATAAATCCACCCTGCTGTCGCGCGCCGACCCGGAAATGATAATCACCGTGCCCGAAAGCGAACTCTCCAACTACGCCACTGGTCCGGAAATTTCTTTCCCAAATTTTTCGCTCTTGCGCTCTCCGGCGAGCGCCTATTACCTGCTTGACTACGACACCATCCGCCCGTTTGCCGGCGAAGAAGTCATCCGCTATCACGGCTACAATCCGCAAGAAATCATAGACGTTTCCGAAGCGGACCTGACCGGCCTGACTCTCGGTACCACCATTTACGCCACGTCCACTCCGGTGCAGGGCGTGGTCTATCAAATCACAGATCTAAAAAACGCCCTTTACATGCTCAAAGACGGCACGCTCTATCCGATTATAGATAAAAAAATGGTGGAGGCGAATTACAAAAATTTGAAACTGGAAAAAAAGAAGCTAACGGACATAAAAAATTATCCGGTCGCCAACCAGCCTTTGCAGTTCAAAGACGGCACCCTTATCAGAATAAAAGACAGCGAAACGATTTACGTGATAGAAAACGGCAAAAAGCGCCGCCTGGCCGATGAAGACACTTTCCTGGCCATGGGCTATAAATACGCCAACGTCATATCGGTGGAATTGCTGACTGCTTTGAATATCTTTGACGGCGAGCCGATATTCATCAACGGCAGTCTGCTTTCGGCCAAAGATAAATTTCTGGGCGACAACCAACAGGCTGTCATTGACAATTACGGCGCCAAGCTCCCCTCATATCTGGTGGCCGAGTATCCCAGCGGCCGCATCTTATCCGGCAAAAATATAGACGCCAGGCGCCCCATTGCCTCGCTCACCAAAGCCATGGTCGCTTACGAAGCCATATACGAAAATTTAGCGCCCGCGAAAATCACGGCCTACAGCGCCAAGAAATACCGCTCCGAAGGCTATGCCCTAAAAGTGCGTGACGGAGCCAAATTCAAAAATGCCGACCTGCTGAGCGCCGCGCTCATCGGCTCTTACAACAATATTGCCAAAGCCGTCGTGGGCGCCACGGGCCTGGACGAAGACGCGTTTTTGGCCGCGCTCAATCGCCGTCTTAGCGACTGGGGGGCGGATAACACGAAAATCGCCGACCTCACCGGCTTGGATGAAAAAAACTTTTCCACGGCCCGCGACCTGCTTCGCGTTTACACGAAAGTTTTGAAAAACGAAACCATCGCCAAGTCCCTGGGCACTAAAAAATTTATCCTGCGCAATGTCTCGGGCAAATCGTACGGTTCGCTCAAATACACAGTGCAAAATCGCAATAAATTATTTTTCCAAAACAATAAAAATTATAAAATTATCGCCAGCAAAACCGGTTATACGGACGAGGCCGGCGCCGTGCTTTTTATGGTAATAGAATCCAAAAAAACCAAAAAGAAATACACCATCATCACTCTCGGCGACAAAAATTATAATTATCGGTTCAAAGAGCCGGACAAAATCGCCAGCTGGATTTCTTCCGACAACGCGAATTTAGCCAGCAATTAATTAGCGAACTGGAAATGCTGTTCGCTTTAAGAAAATTTTATGCTTGTATTTGCCTGTATCACGCCTCACCCCCCGCTGCTTTTGCCCACCATCGGAAAAAAGGTCGCCAAAAAAGTGGAAAAAACAAAAAGGGCCATGGAAAAATTGGAAGAGGATTTGTATTTGTCCAAGCCCGACATCCTGATTGTAATTTCTCCGCACGGCAGCTGTATGAACGACGCCTTCACGCTGAATCTGGCGCCCGAATACGAAACCGACTTGTCCGAATTCGGCGATATCACCACCAAGCTGAAATTCAACGGCGAGCAGGAACTGACGTCTCTGCTGCGCGAAGCGAGCAAAGAACAGGCTTTCGCCACCGCGGTTATTAGCGAGCCAAAAATTGACCACGGCGCGGCCGTGCCGCTGTATTATCTGGCCGCGCATCTTCCCAAAATTCCGATTATCCCGGTCGGTTTTTGCGAACTGGACCCAAAACATCATCTTGATTTTGGCAAGATGCTGCAAGAGCAGATAAGCGAGCTCAACAAACGGGTGGCCGTGGTCGCTTCGGGCGATTTGTCGCACGCCCTTACCACCGACGCCCCGGCCGGATACAGCGAAGCCGGGGCCGGGTTTGACGCCAAAATTCAAGAACTGCTCGCGGCCGGCAACACGGCCGGCATGCTACAGCTGGACAAAAAATTAGTGGCCGACGCGGCCGAATGCGGCTTCCGCTCCTTTCTCATTTTGATGGGCGCTTTACGCGGCGTAAATTTCAACTATAAAGCTTACTCGTACGAAGCGCCGTTTGGCGTGGGCTATTTGGTCGCCAATTTCGCGATGTAATTCGTTCGCTGTCATTCTAGCCCCTGCCTACCGGCAGGCAGGCGCGAGCAGGAATCCCACACTATGCTTCTGCAAATTATCCCCGCACGGAGAATGCCTTTTTCTCTTCCGTTTTTGGATTACGCGGCTCCCGCTGAACTGGAAGCGCGCGTCAAAATCGGCCAGCTGGTGAAAATTCCGTTTCGCTCGCGCGAAGAATTTGGCATTATTAAATCAATCGGCGGCGATGCGCCGCCAAAAAAAGTCAGGCCCATTTTGGAAATTTTTTATGATACGCCTCTTCTGTCGCAGGCGCAATTAAATTTTTTAGAAGAGATATCGGCTTTTTACGGCACGCCCTTGTCTTTTCTGTTAAAAACCAATCTGCCGCCGCTCTCGGAAAAAAAATTAAAAAAAGAACTGGACAAAAAAAACTTCAGGTCCGGCGCGGCGGTCAGTAAAAAACCTAAAAAGCCAGGGGTGTTTTATTACGCCGACAAAGGAGAAAAACAAAAACTATTTATTGACGCGCCGGCTAAACGAGGACAAACTTTAATTATAGCGCCCGAATTGGAGCAAATTACCGAAATATGGAATCTTTTGTCCGAAGAGCGGCGCGCCAAGTGCGCGGCCATTTCAGGCCGACTAAGCGAAAAACAATTTTTCGCCGTCTGGATGGATATTTTTTTTGGACGCAAAAACATCGTCATCGGCACGCGCCGGGCACTGTTTTTGCCCTGGCGAAACTTGACGCGCGTAATCATTGACGACGAAGCCAATGAAAGCCATAAAAGCTGGGACATGGCCCCGCGCTTTCACGCCAAAGACGCGGCCCTGTTTCTGGCCGCCAAGCACGGCGCGGCTCTCCAAATTATGTGCCACACGCCCTCGGTGGAAACGTATTTTTTCGCGCAAAAGAACGTTTACAAAACAAAAGACGCGCCCAAAACGTTCGCTGACTCTGCTACCATCGTGGATATGTGCGGGGAACGTAGGGCCGGCAATTACACGTTTATCAGCCAATACTTGCGCGACAAAATCACGGCTCTAAACGGAGACGCCTTTATTTTTCTCAACCGCAAAGGCGCCGCCGCGGCCGTGGGTTGCCGCGATTGCGGCAATGTCATAAAATGTCCGTCTTGCGGCCGCTCGCTGGTGTATCACGAAACCGATAAATCATTGCGTTGCCATTTTTGTAAAACCCTGAGCCGCATGCCCCCGTCTTGCGCGGTTTGCCGTGGCGTAAATATGGCCTTATACGGCATTGGCACCCAGCTCGCCGAAAACACCCTGCGCAAGCTCGCCCCTGACAAGCGAGTTATCCGCATTGATTCGGACGACGGCGAGCTTAGCGAGTTAAAAGCGCCGGGAAATAAAATTATCATCGGCACGCAACTGGCCTGGAATAAAATTGACTGGTCAGCGCTCAAACTGGCCGCTTTTTTGGACGCTGACTCGTCTCTTTTTATTCCCGAATTTAAGATAGATGAAAATGTTTGGTATCTACTGCGAGACGCGCAGTTTCGTTTGGGCTGTCATTCCGGCCTTGTGCCGGAATCCACAATCAATCCGGAATTAATCATTCAAACAGGCCATCCGGAATATCCTGTTTTTTCCGGGCTGGCCAAGCCGGCCAATTTTTATGAACAGCAGATAAAAATCAGACAGCTCTTGGGCTTTCCGCCTTTTAATTTTTTGCTTAAAATATACAACAGCGAGCCGGGCGAAGCGCTGGCCAAAAGCCAGGCCGAGGCTTTTTTGGCCGAACTGCGCGCCTTGACAAGAGGCATGCCGCGGGTTAATATAACCGGCCCGCTGGCGGCGCCGTTTCGCCGCGGCAAAGATTACTCGCAAATAATTTTGCTAAAAATCGGGTTTGCCAACTACAAGCGCGACACGGCCAAAATTTCGTCTTTGGCGGCAACGCGCGGCTGGAAAGTAGACCCAAATCCAAATACCTTATTAGCCCTATGATTCTACCCATCTTAACCGAACCAAATCCCCTTTTGCACAAACAGGCAAAGCCGATTGCGGATGCGCGCATAATCTCTGCCGAGATGAAAAAACTCGCCACCGACCTTATTGAAACCATGCGCGCCAAAGACGGAGTGGGATTGGCCGCCACCCAAGCGGGACGCCTGGAACAAATTTGCGTAGTGGCGGTTGATTTAGAAAAACAGGAAAAACGCGAAATCGTTTTAATTAATCCGCGCTGGGAAAAAATCGGCCTAAGGAAAGAAACTGACGATGAAGGCTGTTTGTCCGTGCCTGAAATTTTCGGCAAAGTGAAGCGCTATAAAAAAATCCGCGTGTTCGCGAAAAATTTGCTCGGCAATAATTTGGAATTTGTCGCCGAGGACCTGCTCGCGCGAATCATCCAGCACGAGGTGGATCATTTGAACGGAATTTTATTCACAGAGAAAGCCAAGGGTTTGCATAAAATTGACAAAAGCGCCGGTAAATAGCGCGACGAATTTATGACTATTAGCACAATATTTTTTGGAACACATAATTTTGCGGCGAAAATTTTGGCAGAGCTTATCAAAAACGGCTCTTTTGACATTACACTGGCAGTCACCCAGCCGGACAGACCGGCGGGAAGAAAACAAGACCTGGAAATTCCGGCCGTGAAACTTTTAGCCGAAAAAAACAATATTCCGGTCGCCCAACCGGCCGGTTTGTCATTGCGAGGAGTAATCCCTTTTCCTGATTTCTATGACCTGAACATCCTCTGCCAATACGGAAACATAATCACCAAAGAAATTTTAGACAAATCAAAATACGGTTCAATCAATGTCCACCCTTCGCTATTGCCAAGATACCGCGGGGCCTCACCCATCCAATCCGCGCTCGTAAATGGCGAAACCGAAACCGGCGTTTCCATAATTTTGATGGATGAGGAGCTTGACCATGGCCCGATTTTGGCGCAAAAAAAAATGAACATTGGCGATGATGATAATTTTGTTTCTTTGAGCGCGAAATTGTCGTATCTATCCGCCCCTCTTTTGGTAAATACGGCCCTTGATTTTGTAAACGGAAAAATTACTCCCGGGCCACAAAACCACGACCAAGCGACTTTTTGCAAACAACTCTCGCGCGAGGATGGTAAAATTGATTTTAATAAATCCGCCAAAGAAATTTACAATCAGTGGCGCGGCCTCGCGCCGTGGCCCGGGGTTTGGGCAAGCTGGGAAAACAAACGTCTCAAATTTATTAATATCAGCCCCCTTCCCCTTTATAAGGGGGATGTGGGGAGGGGGTATGTAAGGGGGCACAAACTCATCATCGCCTGCGCCCAAGGCGCTATTGAAATTTTAGAACTCCAACTTGAAGGAAAAAAGCCCATGGTCGCGGCCGCGTTTATAAACGGCTATGGCAAAATAAACGGCGCTATTTTACGCTAATATGCAGTCCAAAAAACTTTTTCTTGTTTTTTTAGGGCTCTACGCGCTCCTGCGCGTCTTTTCCTATTTCTTCAGCCCTGAAACCCCGCTTTACTCGGCCAATCCGGTTAATACTTTGGCCGCCGCGCTGGTTCTTTTCACGGCGATTTATTTTCTGCTCAAAAAAGACCAGCGCGGCTGGCTGATTGTGGCCGGTGAGCTAATTCTCGGCGGCGGTGGAAATTACCTGGCTGTCGGGCCATTATCCCTACGGACGTCGCTTCTTTTTGCTTCACTGCTAATTTACTTCGCTCAACTTAAAAGGGGAGGGGCAGGCCACCACACCAAAGATTTTGGTGTGGTGGCAGGGGGTGGGGTTTGGGCAATATTTTTACTGATTGTAGTCGCCATCATCGCGGCCGGCCGCGGCCTATATCTGGGCCACGCTACTCGCCAAATTTTTTCCGACACGCTTCCCTATTTTTTCCTGCTTTATTATTTTCCGCTTCGCGATTTAATTAAATCTGACAATTTCAAGTCCGTCTGTAAGCAAATGCTCTTCGCGGCTATTGTTGGCAACGCGCTTTTTATGCTTCTTACCTATGCCGGCTTTTCCAGCGGCCTGTTCGCTTTGCAGGATGAGTATTACCATTGGTTCCGCGATGTGGCTCTGGGTAAAATTACCGACATCGGCTTTAATTCCTTTCGCATAATTTTAGACGAACATTTATTGCTCGTGCCGCTGCTGCTGGCGTTTCTTTCGTCTGTCATTGCGACCCCCTCATCAAGTGTGGGGCTAAAGGCTGCCACGCTCGCAATGACATTCGTCCTCTCTATTAATATTACCCGCATTTACATTCTGGCGTTCGTTGTCGGTCTGCTGTTCTTATTTTCAAAAACAAACTGGAGGCGCTGGCTGGCAATTTCATCGGCTTCGCTGGTTTTATTTTTTATCTTTTTCACCTCGCTTCATCTTATTTCCAGCCGCGGCCAAAATTTGGGCTGGGAATATTTTGGCCTGCGCCTGCAAAGCGTAATGGCGCCGCAAATAGAAGAAAGTTCACTTTCGCGCGTATTGCTTTTGCCCAAAATTTGGGAAAAAATAAAAGCCCATCCCCTCTTGGGTAATGGACTGGGCGACACGGTCACTGTTTACAGCCCGGCGCTCAAACAAACCATTACCACTCCGCACTTTGATTGGGGCTATCTGGAAATCTGGGCGGAAGTGGGCTTACTCGGTTTGTTTATCTGGATATTATTGCTCACAAAAATAATTCCCTCCCCTATCAGGGGAGGGACAGAGGGTGGAGTAACGGTCGCGCCACTCGCCTCCCTTCTTGTCATCAATCTCACCTCACCTGCTATTTTCCACGCTTTCGGCGTTATCTTTCTTACTTTTTACTTCACTCATTATGGCTCAAATCAAAATTCTGATTGAGGGTTATCTGTCCGCTGATTCCGGCGGAAAAACCTGTCCCACTATCACTCTGGTGCGCGACGAGCGCTTAAATATCATCATTGACCCGGGCACCACGCCCACGGCCGAAACTATCGTTGAGGCGCTGGCCAAAGAGGGTCTATCTCCCGACGACATCAACATCGTTTTTCTCACGCACTCGCATTACGATCACTTCAAAAATATTTCCATTTTTTCCAAAGCGAAATTGCTGGATTATTGGGGGCTGTGGGACAACGACAAACTGGAAAGCGCGCCCGAAGACCTGACCGACGACATTAAAATCATCAAAACACCCGGCCACAGCGATGACAATATCACCATGCTGGTTAAAACCGAAAAAGGAATTGTCGCCATCTGCGGCGATGTTTATTTCAAAGAAAATTTTCCGGAAATTGACCCGTACGCCAGCGATAATGCCGCCCTTTTTCTCTCCAGAGAACTAATTAAAAAATCCGCGGACTTCATCATCCCCGGACACGGCCGCATGTTCGCGGCTAAACCGCAAAATTGCGGCTAAACCGCAAAACTAAGACAGACCGTGTTTTTTCAGGATTATCTCTCTGGCGGCTTCAAATTCTTGCACTGCCCTTGTTTTCCAGAGTAATTTATAAAAAAATTTCGGAAACCAATGACTGTAGCCTTGTCTGCCGCGTGTAATTTTTTTGTATAAAACTTCCGGCACGAACACGCCGGTTTTATTTTGCTCCAGCATGGTCAGCCACAAATCCCAGTCCTGAAAGCGCCTAAGAGATTCGTCCCAGCCAAAGGCTGGTCCGCCTTTGGCGGAAAAGCATTCTAAATAATCGGCTCTGCGTATCAACGAAGTGGTGTCAATATAATTATTTCTTTTCAATTTTTCGGCGTCAAAATTATGAGAGTTCATTTTTGTCCAGCCAAATTTGAACTGACAGTAGGCGTATGAAGCAGACGGATTTGCGCCCAGCGCCGCTAGCATTTTTTCCAGCATTTTTGGTTTGGCCACCGTGTCCGCGTCCCAAAAAATTACGTATTCTCCCCTGCTTTCGGCCAATCCCCTGTTTCGCGCGGCCGCGGCGCCGCGATTTTCCTGCCGAACTACTTTGATATTCAGCGCCTCATAAACCGGCGTCAAAATTATTTCCTCCATCACCTTGGCAAAATTGTCCGTGCTGCCATCGTCCACCACAATCACCTCCGCCGGCTTTAGTGTCTGATTCGCAATACAATCAAAACACCGCCCCAAAGTATGCGCGTGATTGTAAGCCGGAATAATAATGCTTATACCTTGCATAGCTGTTTCTCCCACTTAAATTCGGCCTCGGCGCGGGCGCGGCCGGCGGCGCCCATTTTTTTACCGTACTCGGCTTCGCGCAACAAGTCAACCACCGCGGCCACCACGCTCATATCCTGATACACATCCACCACCAACCCGGTTTCCAGGTGTTTCACGACTTCCTCCACTGCCCCGCTGCGGCCGGCCACCACCGGCAAGCCCGAAGCCGCGGCCTCCAAAAACACCGTGCCCCAGCCTTCTTCTCCCCTGGAGTCGTCGGGATGCGTAAGCAAAACAAACAAATCAGCTGTTTGATAATATTTGGGCAGCTCTTCGTACGAAATTTGCCCCACATAGCGCACCGTGTTTTGCAGGGAATTTTTCTGAATCTGTTCCATCAGCGCGGCCCGCTTGGGCCCGTCGCCGACAATAAGCCAAACTGCGTTGGGTATTTTTTCCAAAATTTGCGGCAGCAGGCGCGCCAGATGCGGGTAACCCTTGCCCTCGCCAATGCGGGACACGGTGAGGATTACTTTTTTGCCCGACAGCGCCAGCTGTGATTTGAGCGCGGTTAGTTTCTCGGGCGGCTCTTTGGCAAAAAAAATGTCAGCCGGACAGGGATAAATAATCTTGATTTTTTCCAAAGGGATTGCCTCAAACGCGCCCGCGAATTTATTGCGCGTGAATTCGCTGTTTACAATAACGGCAGACGCCGCCCGGCACACACTTTCCAATTGCCGCCGCTTAAAGCGCGCGCCCAGTTCCAAATCCGCGCCATGAAAAAAAATCGTGTAGGGAATCTTTTTTCGCGACCAAAAATATCTCGCGACATAGCCCAGGGGCAAGGCGTGGTGCACGTGAATCGCTGAAATTTTTTCAGTTCTGATAATTTTTTTTATCTGCCAAATCAGGCGCAGCCAATGCGGCCACAAAAACCAATACGGTTTTCGGCGATAAACCGGCCACGAATTTTTTTTGTCAAAATTCTCGCCTCCGGCCGTCTTTGGCGCGTAGACGATAATATCATTGGCCGGCGAATGCGCGCAATAATTATAAACATAAGAAGCAATGCCGCCGATCTGCGGTGGGTATTCCAGGGTGATAATCAAAATTTTCATACCGGCTGTTTTTTTAATTTAGCTAAAAAGCCGAAGAGTATTTGTTTGGTCAAACCGCCGCTCGCAAATAGTAGCGCGCCGTAAACAATCGCTCCAATGGGAATGGCGAGCAAAAAATGGACTCTTTGCGCCAAAAAATAAACCGCCATACCCATGACCAGGGCCGGCCATAAAGCGGCAAAGGCCTGCCGCGATATGTTTTTTATATTTAGCTCCGCGTACTTACGGGAAAAATAATAGCCCCCAACGCACAGCAAAATATTGCTGGCCAGCGCGGCAACGGCGGCGCCCGTAATTCCGATTCTCGGCAGCATTATAAGATTCAAAATCAAATTCAGCCCCAGGGCCGCGGCCAAAAGGCCGGTCTGGGTTCGCTGATGATTGGTGGCATTGATGAGCGCTCCGGTAATTAAAGACAAATAGCCGAATATCAAACTGAACATTAAAATCTTTAATGGCCAAACAGACGGCGCGTACTCGGCTCCATAAATTAATTTAATGATCGGCTCGCCCAGCACAAACAAACCAATGGACAATGGGAAAACAGCATAGAATAAATAGCGCCACGATTTTTCAAACAGCGGCCCGATTAAGGCGCGCTCGCCCGTGTGCAAATTGGAAAAAACCGGATACACGCTGGCCGACAGGGCAATGGGAATAAATTGAAAAGCAAAGGTAATTTTGTATGGCACGCTCCACCAGCCCAACTCTTTGGCCGAAAGCATCTTGGACATCAGCAAAGAATCGCTGTATGAATACAGCCGCCCGATAATGCCGGCCAGGGCGAACGGCAGGGCCGCGATAATAAAAGTTTTGAAAACGGCTTTGTCAAAAGCGAACAAGTACCGCAAGCCGTAAAATTTTCTGCCGGCAACAGCCAGATAGGTAAAATTCAGCAAACTGGGAATGGCGTAGGCGATTATCAGCCACATCAGCGGCCAATGCAGAAGCAGGGCGGCCGTGCCCACAATCAGCGTGATGAACTGCGCGGCCACGATGGCGATTGATTCAAAAATCAAATTCTGGCGCGCGCGGAAAAAACTGTTGAACACCGACTGTAAACTGTCAAAAAACATCGTCACGCCAGAAATGTAAACCAAAAGCCTGGTCTCGGCCGCATACCCCAAAATATTGATAAAAAAAATCGCCAACAAATAAGCGGCGACGCCGAAAAGCGCCTTGGTCCACAATATCGTATTAACGTAATTTTGCGCGTTGCTCGTGTCGCGCGCGACCTCGCGGGTAAGCACCGGTGAAAGCCCGAAATCCGCCACCACGGTAAAAATAGTGGTAAAAGTGAGCGCGAAAAAATATTGTCCGGTATTGGCCGCCCCTAAAAGGCGGGCAACCAAAATAAAATAAAAAAAAGAAATTATTTTTTGAAGCACCGAAGCCGCCGTCAAAAACGTGGTATTTTGCGCGACCGTATAAGACATAGAACCACTAATCTATATTCACTAATCACACTAATTGATGGCCACTTGTTACAATTTTACAGGAATTTGGACAAAAAAACAACCCCGACTAAGTCGGGGTTGTGTCGGATTATCGTTTCGCCCACTGCGGAGCGCGTCTGGCTTTTTTGAGGCCGAATTTCTTCCGTTCTTTCACGCGCGGGTCGCGCGTCAGATACCCATTGGTTTTTAGGGTTTTGCGCAGCTGTTCATCCCATTTGAGCAGGGCCCGCGCGATTCCGAGCTGAACCGCAACCGCCTGCCCTCTTTTGCCGCCGCCCTTAACTTTTACCGAAACGTCAAAATTCTTTTCTTTGGCAACGGCGCCAAGCGGCGCGACAACTAATTCGCGCTGTTCATATTCGGGAAAATAAATCTCCAACGGCTTGCCATTGATTGCAACATCTCCTTTTCCCAAACTCAACCGCACGCGCGCCGCGGCTGATTTGCGGCGCCCCACCGCGACGGCGGTTTCGCTTGCGGCAGGAGCTTTCACTGAAACCGGCCGCGCGCTTTTTTTCGCGGAAACTTTTGGCATAAAACTTTGTTCAACTTTCACTTAAAACTAATCCTTTGCAGTCTTAATTCCCTCATTTTGTTTTTCGGCAGCATTTTTGACACGGCCAAAATAATCGCTTTTTCCGGCTCGGCGGCCATAACCTCTTTGGCCGGCTTTTCTTTCAAGCCGCCCGGGTGCATGCTGTGATGCCGGTAAACCTTCTGCTGAATTTTTTTGCCGGAAAAATAAACCTGCCCGGCGTGGAGCACCCTCACGCGGTTATTTTTATCCACATGCGGAGCATAATCCGGTTCATTTTTGCCCATCAAAAAGACACTTATTTCGGTGGCCACCCGGCCCACGGCCTTGCCGGCCGCGTCAACCTGAAATTTTTTGCCCTTAATTTTATTGCTCATACAAGCTCAATAATGGCTGCCTGGGCCGCGTCCCCTTTGCGCTCGCCCAAAGCCGTAACGCGCGTGTATCCGCCGACGCGCTCTTTGTAGCGACTAGCCAGCTCGCTCATCAATTTGCGCGCCGCCCTTGAACCGTAAAGCGCGCCCTCAATTTCGCGGCGCGCGGCCAAATTTTGCTTTTTGGACTCGGTAATCAATTTTTCCACCAGCGGCCGCACTGCCTTGGCTTTGGCTTTGGTAGTTTTCACCTTTTCATACAAAATAACGCTAACGGCCAAATTGGCGAGCAGTGAACGTCTGGCGGCGGTCTTTCTGTCTAAGGTAACCTTCTTTTTTTGATGACGCATATCATTTCTTGACTTTCTTCTTCTCAATTTTTTCCTTTTTCACCTTCGCCTTTTTTTCTTTCTTGGGGGTTTCTTTTTTCTCTTCTTTCGCAAGGGCGTCTTTTTCTGTTTTCACTTCGGGAACGGCTTCTTCTTCTATCTTGGCGTCGCCGGCCGCAGCCAAAATTATGGAAAAATGGTCCATCACGATTTGCGCGGCCTGCCTGATGGCCTCGTGGGGCGTCAACGCGCCGTTTGTTTCTATATTCAAAATCAATCTTTCAAAATTGGTGATGTCGCCCACGCGCGTGTATTCCACGCTGTAGCCCACGTCTTTAACCGGGCTGTAAATGGAATCAATCACGATGGTGCCCAGGTCGTAATGTTTTTTGTCTTTTTCCTCCACCGGCTTGAAGCCGCGCCCGCGGCCCGCGATAATTTCCATTTCAAAAACACGCGGGCTGGTGAGATTGGCAATAACCAGGTCCTTGTTCATTATTTCAACATTGGCGTTGGGCTCGATGTCGCCGGCGAGTAGCGGCCCGGGGCCTTTTTTGGAAAAGGTCAGCACGACCGGCTCTTCACTAAATACTTTCAGCGCCAGCTGTTTTAAGTTCAAAATAATCTGCACTACGTCTTCTTTTGCGCCTTCCACGGCGCTAAACTCGTGCGCCACGCCCTTGATTTTGAAGGCCTCCACCGCGGCGCCCGGCAGCGAAGACAGCAAAACGCGGCGCAGGGCGTTACCCAAAGTGGTGCCATAGCCGAAATAACAAGGTGAAATCAAAAACGCGCCCTTGGTTTTGGTTTCGCCTTCCATAAATTCCACCTTTGACGGTAAAAGTAAATTTTCCATACTGTTCAAAATTTTACCCCTCCTCAATCCTCCCCTTAAATAAGGGGGGGATAAGCAGAGTTTATCGCGAATAAAACTCAATGATAGTTTTGGCGTCAAAACCCGGCTCGGCAATCGTCGGCGCATTCAAAATTTTCGCGCGCAACTGGGACGGTTCCAGCCCCAGCCATCCGGGCGCCTCCAGCTTGGCCAGTTTTTCTTCCATTTTATCGTAAAGCAGGCTTTTCTTTTTGGATTCTTTAAGCGCGACCATGTCGCCGACCTTCACGCGGTAAGACGGAATATTGACCGGACGGCCGTTTACGGACAGATGGCTGTGGCTCACGATTTGCCTGGCCGCGGCCCGGGATTTGCCCAAACCCATTCTAAACGCCACATTATCCAGGCGCGACTCCAGATAGGAAATCAAAAACTTGCCGGTGTTGCCGGTTTTCTTTGCGGCTTCGGCCACATAATTGGCAAACTGCCTTTCGCGCAGGCCGTACAATCGCTTGGCTTTTTGCTTCTCAAACAATTGTTTGCCGTAAACCGAGCGCTTGGAGTGCTTTTTGCTCGGCCCGTGCGCGCCCGGCGGATAATTGCGCTTTACCATGGTGCATTTCGGCCCAAAACATTTTTCGCCTTTCAGCATCAGTTTAACGCCGGCTCCGCGGCACTGGGCGCATTTTGAATCTAACATTAAAACCATAAATCGTGTCATTCCCCCGACTAAGTCGGGGGAATCCAATCATGAATAAGTTTAAACTCTCCTTCGACCGGGCGGACGGCAGCCGTTATGCGGCATCGGTGTCACGTCGTTCACGGAAACCACGTTGAACCCGTTGATATGCAAAGCGCGAATAGCGCCCTCGCGCCCGCCGCCGATGCCCTTGACAAAAACATGCAAATCTTTCACACCAAAATCAGCCACCTTCCCGGCCACGTCTTTCACCACCATGCCGGCCGCATAGGGGGTGGCTTTCTTGGGACCCTTAAAGCCCACTTTTCCGGCCGATGACCAGCTCAAAATATCCCCGTTCGGATCGGCAATGGAAACAATGGTATTGTTATAGGAAGCCTGAATATACGCGTTGCCGTGCGCCACCTGTCTGACTGCTTTTTTCTTCTTGGATTTCACGACTTTTTTTGCGCCCGGTTTTATTTCCGCCGCCGGAACAGCCGCAGGCGCGCTATCGGCCGCTTCAATTATTTTTGTCGCTTGTTCATCGGTCATATCTCAATATATCAAGTCTTTAACCCGGCCGGCTTGCGGCCGCTGCCCATGGTTTTGCGCACGTTGCCGCGCACGGTGCGGCTGTTGGTTTTGGTGCGCTGTCCGCGAACCGGCAAATGCTTCATGTGCCTGATGCCGCGATAGGCCTTAATGTCTTTCATGCGCTTGATATTGGACATCACTTCGCGGCGCAAATCGCCTTCGGTCTTGTATTCTTTTTCCACAATCAAACGAATCTTATCTTCCTGTTCGTTGGTCAAATCCTTGACGCGGATGTCTTCGCTGATTTTGGCCTTGGCCAAGATTTTTTTCGCGGCCACGGCGCCCACGCCGTAAATATAGGGCAAAGACGCCACGATTCGTTTTTCTTTAGGTATATTTATACCGGCGATACGCATAAAATCGTCATTCGTTATTGGTAATTGGTAATTGGTAATTGGCCATTTCAACGCTATCCCTGTCTTTGTTTATGTTTGGGATTAAAACAAATAACGCGGATTCTGCCTTTTCGGCGCACTATTTTGCACTTAGCGCAAATTTTCTTTACCGACGTTCGCACTTTCATACGGAAAACCAGTGTAAGAAAAACTCCAACCACTGCCGCGATATCCACGCCCGACGGCCCGTGCGCCGGACATTTGGCCGGAAAGCGCACGTCGGTCAAGCTACACCGCAATGATTGGAATGTTTAAAATCTGTAAGTTATCCTTCCTTTGGTCAAATCGTATGGGGTCATTTCCAGCTTTATCTTATCTCCTATTCCCAGACGAATTTTATTGAGCCGCATCTTGCCCGACAGATGAGCTATAATCACCTGGCCGCTTTCCAGTCTGACCTTAAAAGTGGCCGCAGGCAAAAGCTCCTCTACCGTCCCTTTTACCTCAATTACGTTTTTTTCGTTCGCCATTTCCTAAGTTAGTTTTAACGAGATTATCTTACCCCAAAAGACAAAATCCGTCAAGGGGCGGCTGGCAAATTATCCCCATGATTTCCGCTGTCATTCCCGCCCGCGAGTGGAAATCCATTTGCGTACACCCAGTATTTATACAATAAAAAATTCCAGGCCACGGCCACGGCAATATTTGCCACGCGCGCCAGGCGATAATCCAGGCCGAATTTTTCGTTAAAAAACCACATCCAGCCAATGGCGATGATGTAATTCAAAAACATTACCACCAAAAAACGGGCCGCCTGCGTGGCGGCGCATCCGCGGGCTCCAAAAGACCAGTATTTATTCAGCAAAAAAACATAAGCCACCATAAACACCTGGTTTATGGCCACGGCCGCAACCGGACGCAGACGGGCATATTCTTTGAGCAAATAAAGCGAGCCGACGTCCAAAAACAAGGCGCTAAGCCCCACCAAAAAATATTTGGCAAACTGCGCTCGGCTGGCCCACAGTTTTTTTATAATATCTTTTATCATTCTAATATCGCCTTTATCCTCCGCACGCCGGCGCTCACTGCCTCTTCTTTGATAATGCGGAATTTTCCCAGCACACCCGTGTGCTCCACGTGCGGTCCGCCGCATATTTCGCGGCTAAAACATTGCGAGTTCTCGTGGGCTTCAACTTTGGCTTGCGAGTCGCCCACGGAATAGACCTTGACTTTTTGCCCGTAACGTGCTTCAAACAATCCAATGGCCCCCAATTTTTTGGCCTGTTCCACGCTCATTTCTTCAAAAACCACCGTATAATCGCGCTTTATGGCATAGTTGACAAGTTCTTCAATTTGTGCTTTCTGATTTTCAGTCAGCTTCTCGGGATGGCTAAAATCAAAGCGCAAACGCTCGGCCGTAATATTGCTGCCGCGCTGTGTCACATGCTCGCCCAACACCTTGCGCAGGGCGGCGTGGAGCAAATGCGTGGCCGTGTGGTATTTTATGGACATCTCGCCGGTATCAGCCAGCCCGCCCTTGAATTTTTGCTCGGCGCCGGCCCGAGAAAGCTCCTGATGCTTTTTCATTTCCTCGTTAAATCCTTTGATATCAACACTTAATCCTTTTTCCTCCGCCAATTCTATCGTCAGTTCAATCGGGAAGCCATAACTTTGATACAGGTCAAAAGCATCTTTCGCGGAAATTATTTTTCCGCCGTCAGTCACATTGTCATTCCCCCGACTAAGTACGGGGGAATCCAGTAACTCCTCAAATTTCGCCATTCCTCGTTCAATCGTATTCCTAAATTTACTCTCCTCTTTTGCCATTTCGTTTATCACAAACTCGCGGTTGCGTTCCACTTCCGGATAAACATCGCTAAAAATTTTGATTGTTTCCTCGGCCATGGCCGAGGAAAAATTTTCTTTTATTCCCAGCAGTCGTCCGTGGCGCACGGCGCGGCGAATCAAACGTCTCACCACATACCCCTGGTCCACGTTGCTTGGCGCTATCCCCTTGTCATCGCCCATGATCATGGTGGCGGTACGCAAATGGTCGGCGATAACGCGCATTGATTTGGTGACTTCCGCGTTTTCCACGTATTCGCGCCCGGAAATCTCTTCAATTTTTTGTATCAAAGGCCAAAAAGTGTCCACCTGAAAAACATCGGCAAAGCCGTTTAAGGCGACCAGCGTGCGCTCCAGACCCATGCCAGTGTCCACGTTCTTTTGTTTGAGGGGCGCGTAACTACCATCAACCAGTTTATTGTACTCCATGAAAACGTCGTTCCAAATTTCCAGCCAATTGTCTTCGTCGTTTTCCGGGTTGCTCTTTTTGGGTGGAAGCTCAGACTCCCCCATCCAATAAAACATCTCCGTGTCCGGACCGCACGGCCCGGTGGCTCCGGCCGGCCCCCACCAATTATTTTCTTTCGGTAAAAAACAAATTTTGTGCTCTGGCACGCCCGCTTCTTTCCAAATTTCGGCCGATTCTTCGTCGCGCTCGGCTGTTTTGCCTCCCTTAAACACGGACACGGCCAATTTCTTCGGGTCCAGCCCCAGCCATTTTTGGTCCGTTAAAAATTCCCAACTCCACTGTATCGCTTCCTTTTTAAAATAGTCACCCAGCGACCAGTTGCCGAGCATTTCAAAAAAAGTATCGTGGCGGTTGTCCCCCACTTCGTCAATATCCTGCAAGCGCGCGCATTTTTGCGCGCTGGCCAAACGCTTGCCCTCGGGATGTTTTTCGCCCAGTAAATACGGCACCAGCGGGTGCATGCCGGCGGTGGTAAACAAAACCGTCGGATCGTTTTCCGGAACGAGCGAGGCCGACAAAATCACCTTGTGTCCTTTACTGACAAAAAAATCCAAATATTTCTGCCGCAGTTGTTTTGATATGAGCATAGCGATAAAAAAATCGCCTACTTTACCAAGCGATTTTTGCCCAACAAATTTAAAATTTTAACAATCTCTTTCTTTAATTTTGGTATATCGTTCTCAACGATTTTCCAAACCAGATTAATATCAACTCCAAAATATTCGTGAATGAGGACGTCCCGCGTACCGGCAATTTTTTTCCATTCTACCTGAGGATGCTTCTTTTTAAAACCAGCTGGCAAGCTTTTGCATGCTTCACCGATTATTTCCAAGCGGCGAATGATCGCGTCTTGAATTGTGGTTGAATCAAAAAAAAATTTTGGCGTTAATTTCGCCGCATTTTTTTCTATTTCTTCAATACTGGTTAAAATATATTCAAGAAAAAATTCAGGCTGTCTTTTTGCCATAAATTACCTTTTGCCCGCTCAAAATCGTCTTTCGCAATAACGGGTTGATGCCGCCGTATGAAAGCACGTCTACTCGCAAACCGAGTTTGTCTTCCAGCTCTAATTTTAAACCAACCAAATCTAATAATGATTTATTTTTTTGTAATTTTACAAGGAGATCCAAGTCGCTTTTTTTGGTCTGTTCGCCTCGGGCGAAAGACCCAAAAATCGCGGCCTTTGTCACCCCGTTTTTTTTAAGAATCGGAAAAATTTTTTTGTTTAACGTTTTTAAGGTCATAGTTGAAATTATTACCAATTAGACACCAACCCATTAGGAAAGCTAAATCCATTATTATTCTAACCCTTTTTTGCTTTTTTGTCTATTTTTTCTTCAACGTCGTTATCGGCCTACTTTGAGTAATGTATACTGTACCGCTTTCCATGGCCCATTCAATATCACAAGGGAAACCATAGTGTTGCTCAATTTTCTTGCACACCTTGGCCACTTCAATAATTTCTTTGCCGGTCAGCTTCTGCTTACCCCCCTCTTTCTCACTCAACTCAATCCATTTGTTGGAGTCTCTCCCCTTTATAAGGGGAGAGTTAGTGAGGGGTAATTTCGCTTTCACCAACTTCTTCGTCTGTACTCCAACATTTATATCTACAATACTCATTTCGCTTTTGGAAACAATATAACTGTCGGGTGTAATCTGGCCGCTCACAATCGCTTCGCCCAATCCAAACCCGGCCTCAATAATCATCTGGTCGGGGTCTTCAGTAACCGGGTGCACAGTAAAGGCGATGCCCGAAATTTCCGACTGCACCATTTTCTGCACCACTACCGCGACCGAAACATAATGGTCAATCAGTTTTTTTTCGTGACGATAAAAAATCGCGCGGGGGGTGAAAAGCGAAGACCAGCATTGCTTAACTTTTTCAACAACGTTAACGCGCGTGGTGTTCAAATAGGTTTCCAGCTCCCCGGCCCAACTGGCCACGTCGCTGTCCTCGGCCGTAGCGCTGCTTCTCACCGCCACCAGGTTGTCATCCTGAACTTGTTTCAGGATCCCCGTTCGCCGTCTGTCATTCAGACCCCGCTTAGCGGGGGAGGAATCCCTCCCGCCCAACTCATCAAACGCCCCCAATATCTCATTCTCCAAATCTTTCGGCATGGGCGTGTCGTGTATCACATCGCGCAAAACATTACTCGCCTTGTCCACGCTGTTGGTGTCTTCGGGATCCACGTCAGCCAATCGCGCCTCAATCTCTTCTTTCAATTTCGTTTCCTCAATAAATCTGTCAAACGCGCTCGCCAATACCACAAAACCCGGCGGCACACGCAGTTTCGCTTTAGTCATCTCGCCAAGCGAAGCGCCCTTCCCGCCCGCGCTGGCCACATCTTTCTTGGAAATATCCTTAAAAAATTTTATGTGAGGCATATTTCAAAAGCAGTCGCTTTGGGCGACTGCCACGAACTATTTAATATATTCACCGATGATCTTCATAAACTTTTTTATATCTCCACTTTCCGCTTTTAGCTCGGTCAAAAATCGTTTCATGTCAATGTCTTCGTACTTGTGCACTATCCTGTTGCGCAAACCGACTATCGGAGCCAGTTTTAGAGCAAACGCCATGGGCAAAATTTTATTCTGGCCAAGCGTGATAAATGTGCTTTGATAATCTTCGGGCGCCTGCAAATTTTTCTCGGCGATAATATGCGTGTTGATATCTACCATACAGTCCACAATGAGCTGAAACAAGCGCTCAATCGCGTGCAATTTCGTCTCATCCTGAATTAAATCAAAAACATCGTCTTCTAAAAGCGCGTCCAACTCTTTCTGATACCCGCCGATGTCGGTGAGTTTGTTGTAAATAAGCGTTTTGTTGGTCATACACACAATTTAAGCCAAAAATTTTTGAAGTTGTTTATGCCTTAATTCATAAAGCGGTTTCGCCTCAACATATCTCTTAAACGCGTACATGCGAAATTTGGCAAACTCGCCGACTTTATCCTCGTATAGAGGAACTCCGTCTCGCCCTATTTGCAGCATAAGTAACGGCGACGCTCCGCGCGCGTTCACCACTTCCACGTCGCCGCGGCCAAATATATGGCAAAAATTTTCCCGCAACCCGGCTTCTTCATAATAAGAAATTGGCCCTTTTGTTTTGACGGCAATATCAATGTCGCTGTATTTATGCGTTTTTCCGCGCGCGGCCGAACCAAATAATACGACGAAATCAAGACCAGCTTGTTTAGCCGCCTTTTTTATCGCTGTCTTTGTTGTTGAATTTATGACTTTCATGATAAAAGTATAGCATTTTTGCAGTATTTTGCAAATTTTTGTCTTTAATCAATTTTTCTCACAATTCCCTTCTCCGCGTCCACCTCCACCATATCGCCATTTTTAATCTTCCACAAAATTTCTTCCGAAAGACCGACAATCGCCGGTTTGTTATTTTCGCGCGCCACAATAGCCGCGTGAGAAGTTACCCCGCCATGCACTGCCAAAATCGCCTTCACTTTTTTAGCCAGCGCCGCGTTTGGTTTGACTTGATTCAATAACACAATATTCTCTTCCGTGCAATGAGCAAATTGGTCAGTATGATTAATAATACAAACCAGCCCGCTCGCCTTGCCGGGACAAGCAGAAATTCCTTTGAATTGCATAAATTATAAATAATGGCTTTGTTCTGCCATTATTTTACTCTTACTCTTGACAAAAGTCAAAAAATGTGCTATATTGTTTTGTTGTGGTTTATTGGAAAATTGCGCTTTATTGCGCTATTTTCCGGCTATAACGTGAGTGTGTTGTTTTTTGAAAATTTGAGGTTTCTTTGGCCAGAAGTTGAATGCGTAATGCGAATATCTTTTGTTCGTAATGCGCAGTCAACTTCCACGCCCCACCGATGGGGCACACCAAGGAGAGGAAGATGAAGACCACGGTGCTGTTCACGAGGCACGAGGACCACAAAGACCAGGTCCTCCTGCCGGACGCGGTCGAGAGAGCGCGCATGCGCGGTCTGCGCCTGCGTGAGAAGGACTACAAGATCGACCGGGTCAAGGGCTCGCCCCTGCCCCGCGCCGATGCCACCGCCACCGAGATGATGACCGGCTACGGCCAGACCACGGACATCGAGCGCGAGGCGCGCCTCGGCGACTTCAAATCCGATCCAAGGACGCCGAAGGAGGCGGTGAAGGAGCTCAAGGCGAACGCGGTGGCCAAGCACGGGGATGACTCCGACTCCAACTTGGCCAAGGAGCTCATCAACACCCCCGCCCTGCACGACCTCCTCTTCGCCCGCGCGAAGGAAGGCGCCGAGGCCCTGCTGGAGATGGCCGCCGCCAACCCGGGCAAGACCATCCTGGCCGTGAGCCACGGCGTGGCCCGCATGGAGATCGTCCTGCGCTACCTGCGGGGCGTCCGCGACACCGCGCTCCTGGACATCGTCCCGGAGCTCATCGACCGCGGCGAGGTCATCAAGCTGACCTTCGAGGTCTCGGAAGAGTGGGACGACCTCGCCGAGACGCACCCGGCGCGGGCCGAGTTCGTCTCGGCCGAGCCCCTCCCGCTCCTCTAACCCCCCATCTCGCCCGCGTTCCGCGGGCAACTCCAAACACAACTCACTGACACGGCGGTACGCATCGCGCGACCGCCCAACTCTCAATGCTTTTCAACGAAAAACATTGAGCGTTACAAAAAATCCTTCGCGTTTACGAAGGATTTTTTGTTTCTCAATTTTAATACCAGCGCGCTATTTCAAATTCTCCTCACCACCCCTTTATACCCATCCACCTCCAACCAATCCCCATCTTTCACCACCTCGCGCACAAACCTGGTTTGTATTACTCCCGGAATTTTGGCTTCCCGCGCAAGCGTGGCCGGGTGCGTCGTAATACCATGCCCGCCATCGCAAACCAAACCTGCCGCTTTCATAATAGCTGTGGAGAAACTGGGTACCACTTGAATACTGACGATAATATCTCCCTTCTGCACTTTATCGCATTCATCGGGATGCAAAATTACACGCGCTGGCCCCTTGGCGACTCCGGGCGAAACCGGCATACCGGTAAACTCTTTAGCGTTCTTATCTACTTTACAGAAAAGATTAAACAATCTTTCGGCCTGACTTCTCTCAACTATCTTCATTGGCTGTCCGCGCCGACAATACCACAACATCAGTTCTATCCTTTCGTTAATATCAAAAGATAATTCTTTTCCTTTGATCAAAGCCGTTCTTATCTCTTCTATTTTTAAGTGCCTGACCTGATTCAGACTCAAATAGAATCTGCGGCCAATCTCTTTCAAAACGCTATCAAAATAATACAAAGATTCGGAAACGTAGCGCTTGCGCAATTCTTTCAAGTAAGCCACATGGCGCATGGAATTGAAAGAATCTTGTTCTTGCTTGCTGAAGTTCAATCTGGCCAAATATCTCTTTCTTTCGCTTTCATTTTTAGCCAAGTTACCGACCAATTTCTCATATTCCTTCCTCACATTGAGTATGAGATAGCCGGTCAAACGTTGAACTATCGATCTAAAATCCAAAACGGAGTCTTCGTAATCACGCGTTACCCAAAAATAATTTCTTTCATGCTTCCTTATAAGATTACTAAGTTTAGAATCTTTTTTAATGGCGTCTATATCTTTGGTTGTGACCAGAGAAACCCAATGTTTATCGGCTAAAATCCTTAACGCCAATTCAAACAACGCCTTCAATTCAACAGTCGCCACCATGGCGCTGGGTTCGCGCGTTAAAATGTCCAAAACTACCGCGGCCTTCCTTTTGTCCGCCACTTTGCCTTCCACCATACGTAGCAGGTCGGCGATATAATGGTCTTCCGTAATCCAAATCCATCCGTACCGAGCGTACACCTCTTTGTATTTTTTTTCATAATCAGCGAAAAATTCGTACAATGTCTGATTGCTTATTCTTTCTAAATTAGAATTGCCTGCTTTCTTGGCAAAAGCCACTAAACGCGCACCGTAGATATGCTGTTCTTTAATGAACTTGCCGACCAATTTTGAATCATAATGAATTTTATCGGACATGTCGCGAGCAACCTCTTCGTAACCCTTCCTACCAATAAACATGTAGTGTACGTTATGCGTGCAAAAATAAAGTACCTCTCCGAGGGCAAAGCCGACGGCACTTTTCATCTCATTGCAGACAGCCTCCATTGAAAAATAATTAGGAAACGGACTGACGCGTTGGCGTTGAGACTTAAATACCCAGTGGTCGATATCCGTTGAAAATTTAACTGGCATAATTAACTGATAAAAATTTATTCAATTCTTTTAAATTTTTCTCACAATCCCTTTCTCCGCGTCCACCTCCACCATATCGCCGTCTTTTAAAACCTTAGTCGCGATTTTCGTGCCGATAATACAAGGTATACCTAACTCACGGCTGACGATGGCAGCATGCGCGGTTAACCCTCCCTCGTCGGTCACGATAGCGGCCGCCTTTTTGACCGCCGTTATCAACGACGGCGTGGTCATGGATGAAACTAAAATATCACCCTTCTGCATCTTGACCTGATCTTCCCGCGTGATAACAATTTTGACCTTGCCGCGCACCTTTCCCTTGGATGCCACGAAGCCAATAATTTTATCCACCACCGCTGTTTTGTCTTCTTCAAAATAAAGCTTAAAATAATTCTGCGCCTTTTCGCCGCTTAAAATTTTTAATTTTCTCCGGCTGATCAGCAATATATAAAATTGTTGGCGGCGTTTCATTTCGCTTTCGGGCATTTTCTTGCCACCCAAATAATCGCGCAAGCTGACCGGATCGTACCAATCCAATTCAGCCAATTCTTTTTCGTTGTTGATGACCTTTCGCAAATGATCTAATAGCTGATCGTAAAGATAAGACGACACTCTTTCCCCCATTTCGTAAAAGTAAGTGAACCATGATAAAATTTCCGCAAGCTCTTTTTCTTTGGCGGTTAATTTTAGCCGTCGTGCAAGATCCTCTCTTTTTCTAATCAATCGCGGACTAGAACAATGCAATTGGTTTAATAGCCCGACAACCGCTTTCGGCACTGATAAAGTTGATAAGACATCGTCCAGCTCGCGCGCCGATACTTTCGCCGCCAGTAATTTTTTCAGCCGCTGTGCAACAGACTGCTCACCCCAGTAGCTATAGACAATAGCGCCACGCCCATAAGCGTGATATTTCATGAACAAACTGATGTAACTCCTCAAATCTTTGCGGGTCAAATTTTTATTCTCGTACTTTCTGCCCCAGTTATAACCTTGGATTAGCAACTTAACTATAATGTCACCCAAACGAGAAATATTTTTCCCTTTAAATTCTCGCAGAATAATTTTCTGCTGTCTTTTTTTGTCCGCGGGGTCAAAGTATAACGAGGTAACTCTGCCGCGGCCGACAATCGGACTTCTGGCTATTTTCGCCCGCCCAAATTTACCAATGCTCTGCGCATAAGCAATGGTGCGAAATCCGCGATCAAGCAAAGTATTTTCACGTGTTAATTGTTTGACGTATTTGACTTTGGACATAAATTAAAGCTTCCCCATAACCCCCTTTAATATAGAACCCCGAAATTTGACAAATAACGTGCACATGTTATACTGATTATGGAATTGATACCGCTTCAAATAGTCCCGTTTATCGGGGCGTCCCGCAAGGGTAAGGAGCGGTATTTTTGTTTTACTCCTATTTCGGCCATCTTTGCACCCAAATCTCTTTGTCTGCCACGTATTTATAATAATTCGTCCAATCCTTTTTATTTTGAACTTTTCTGCTGACAACGCCGGTGATGTAATCAGCTACCTGCAGCAAATTATTTGATTTTGAACGCTGTTGTTTTAATTTTTTTATAACTTTCTTCCCGTTCGTATTTAACCGAACGCGCAAATATTTGGCAAGACGGCTGCGAAAATCCGGCGAACCTGACTTATCAAGTATTACTGTGGCGTTATTCAAATGCGGAAGCGCGTTGTTAAAAACCATCTGGCAGGCGTATTTGTAAAACGATTCTTTGGTGATAAAACCTGGCCCCCACAATTTATTTGGGTCTTTGTCTATCACGACTGCGAAGTATATAAAGCGATACGGCTGGATGGCCGATAAAAATCTTTCTTTTATCTTATCCGAATTAAAAGAAAAATGAAATTCAAAATCGGACGGCAAATCAAGCTCTTTTCGCAATAAATTAATCCGTTGGTCGCAAGATAGGGCGTCTTCATTGTCATCAAAAATAACCAAAGAAATTATAAAATATCTGCTGGAACCGGATTCTGTTTTACGGCCGGTATCGCCGGCTTCATCTATAAAGACGAGCATAACTGTTAATTCAAATTTTCTTCACAATCCCCTTTGTCGCATCCACTTCCACCATGTCGCCGTCTCTGAAAACCTTAGTGGCGATTTTCGTGCCAATCACGCAGGGAATACCGAGTTCGCGCGAGACGATAGCCGCATGGCAGACAATGCCGCCCATATCAGTAACTATCGCCGACGCCTTTTTCATGGCCGCCACGATTTCCGGTATGGTCATTTCCGAAACCAACACATTTCCACTTACCATTTTTTTCATATCCTCTATGGTATTTACAATCGTTACTTTCCCTTTGGCCGCGCCCGGAACCGCGGTTTGCCCCCGCAGTTCTTGAACTGATAAATCCACTTCTTCCTCACGAGCCATATTCATTTTTGACATTACGTATCTCGCTTCTTCGCCAACAATAAACTTGGATCCATTGGCGTCCACATATAGTAAACTATATTTCCAACGTTCATTTAATTCATCCGCGTCGCACTGCCCGCTTCTAATCGCAGAAGGAACTTCTTGTGGCAAAAAATATCGCGCTTGACGAATTGAAATAAGCAATCTTTTTGCTACTTCCCGCAGTATTTTATCAAGCGCATAAAATCCTAAAAATTGGTGCTCTTTGCTCCATGCCTTTTGATAAACAAGGTCTTTGGTAACGCGAAATAAATGCTTGTGTTTTTCATCAATTTTTAAATTATCAAACCAGGCGTTTTGTTTTTTTTCAGCTTCAAAAAACTGATTTTTCTGACGCAAAATTTCTTGCTCAATATCGGTCCCAGCTTCTATAATCTCCTGAATATGCTTTACCACATCCTTCTCTGTCCAAGTCGGCCCTTCACAGGCAAAGGGCAAAAAACAATACTTCCGCGCATGCGCCGCAATTTTTTCCTCCCCAACGGATAATTGAATTTTGCCTTCCACAACTTCCTTCGCCAGCTCATAAAGTTCCAAATGTTCCTGTGTACCCAAAGCCGGCTTTGTCAGCGTGAGTAAATCAGCCAAAACAAGAACGGCATCTATATCAGGATTAAACTTTTTTAAATAGTTCAATAAATATATTCCTAATTGTTCAAACGGAATTTCCAAAAGCCAACTCGGAACACGATATAAGTGTAATTCCGTCTGTAACGGCAACAGTTGTTCGTAAATTCGCGCGAGTTCTTCGTTGGATAACTTTGATAAATCACTCTCAATAATTTTCCAGGCATAATTTCTAAGCTGCGGTAAAATTTTATCTGATTTTACATGCATATCATCAATGAGCCGGGGATTTTCCACAATTGCTTCTAAAGTTTTTTTACCGGCCACTATCCATTCATTGCGAATATAGAATAACTTTGTCGCGCCGTTTTCATACAAAGGAAGGCTGTGTGCCACATCGGCAAGCCCCAGCTTGCTCAATTCGCTTGTCATGGCGCGAAAAGGCGGCTCCAATGTAATGGGAGGATACTGATACAACTTCTCAATCATTATCCATTCTTTTCTTAACAATTCTTCATTCATATTTTTCTCACAACCCCACTTGTCGCGTCAACCTTCACCATATCGCCGTCTTTGAGTACGGAAGTGATTTTTTTCACGCCCACCACGCAGGGAATTTTAAATTCGCGCGCCACAATGGCCGCATGGCAAGTGATGCCGCCGTCCTCCGTCACGATAGCCGAGGCGCGTTTCATAGCCGGCAACATCGCCGGATAAGTCGTGAGCGCCAACATAATATCTCCTTTTTCCACCTTATCCGCGTCTGTTAACGATAGAACAACTTTTACTTTGCCTGAAACAAAACCCGGATACGCGGTGGCGCCCTTAAATCCGTCTTCAACATTTAATTTTATTTCTTCAATATCCAAGCCGGCTATAATCGCGTCGGCCTCTTTGCCGTAATAATACTTTGTTCCGCTTTCAGTCGCTTCAATCACGCAATGCTTAATTCTCTCATTTATTAAATCAATGTCCAATTTGTCACGCAATAGAGCGTTTTCCATTTCGTCCGTCAAAAAATGATTCGCTTGTTTATGCGATATATTCAATCGCTTGGCAATTTCTTTGGTGAGCATGTCCAAAACATAGTGCCCATGCCAAATACAATATTTTCTGAGATCCTTAAGCCAAATAATCTCGCGGGCGATGGCGAACAATCGCGCGAGCTGCGGGGGCAAGTTGATTTCGGAAATTACTTTATTTTGTTCCGCGATGAGTTTCTCGTAGCGTTCTTTTTCTTCTTTGAGCATTTGGTCCGGGTCAGTTACGCGAGGCAGGGCTTCCTTAACCTGCTCTTCATAATATTTCAAATCATAAGCCGGCCCGATATAGCCGTATGGCGTCCAGCGCCATTTTTGCCAATGCTTTGTTATTAATTCTTTGTACTGGATTCCCGCTTTCGCGGGAATGACAACGGCCTTAAGCAACTCCAAAAAATCCAATTGCTCCAACTGGACAAAATTCTGTTTAGCCGGAGTGGTAAGCAGAACAAAATATTCTATTGTTTTTACCGGATCATCTATGCCTAAACTTTTTAAATGTTCTCCTAATTTTTGCTTTAAATACTCCGAAAAAATCATGCCGTCGCTGTCCACAAACCAAGTGGTGGCGATTGATGGAAGATGACCTTGCTCGGTAAGCCATAAAAGCGTTTTGTAGTAATCAAAAAGCTCGGCATTGTTTAGCGCGCCAAAATCTTTTCCCACCAAACTTTGAGCGTAATTAAAATAATCCCAATTTAATTTTTCGGTTCGCGCATGCAATTCCTCTGCCCACTGCGGCTCGGTAATAATTTTTTCCGCAATCCATTTCACCGTCGTTTCTATTACTTCAACCGGCACATACGCCGTATCCCTGTCGTTTCTATAATCTTGATACCAAACAGTAAATAATTGTTTGCCATTCTTTTTTGGAATATGCGCAAAAATCCCTTGGGGGTAATAGCCCAGCATGTTAAAATTCACGTCGCGGATATCAAAATTTATTCGCCATTTCATATTTATCCGAAGTAGTTTTTCACCGCGAATTCAAATTGCTGGACAAATAATTCCTTAAAGTAGCGCAAACTATTTTGTTCGTAAAATAAAAGCAACGCCTTCTTGTATTCGGCGCTATCAACGCTTCTAAACGACAAAGGACACCAGTCATGCGCCAAGAGAATCGCATTGCCCAAAATTCTGCCTGTTCTTTTATTTCCATCCACGAACGGCTGAATATATGAAATCATCGCCGCCGCGATTATGGCCTTGATTATCGGTTGCTCCTCTGTATTTACCGCGGAAATCATTTTTTCCATCGCTTCTTTTATTTGGAATTGGTTGTCTATCGGCTTATAATTTGTGCCGACAATACCCACTACAATCTTCCTGTAATCATCCGTCACGCCCAAATCTTTTATCAACAAAGAATGCAGGGCGCGTATCAGCGCGGCGGTCGGTTTCTTGAATTTATTTTTATTTTTCAAAACAAAATCAAGCGCGTATTTATGATTCAATATCATCGTCGCCTCCGCTTTAGTGTGCCCTTTCGCCTCTTTCATTTCCTTTAACAATACTTCCGTATCCAATAACGAATAAGTATTACCTTCAAGTTCAGATGATTTCCAGCTCAATTCAATCAAAAGTCGCTCTAATTCTTTTTGAGCGACATCGACCGCCATTTTGTCTGTTTTTTGTTGATACGCCTTGTTGCGCTTTTCTAAATCTTTTAATTCTTCCTTGTTAAACAAGCCGGATAAATGGTCAAAAATTTCCCAGTCAAATCTGTATTTTATTTTTCTTTCATCCACCGGAACCGCAAAATAATCCGCGGCATTAACATAACGCAGAAGCGGAGTTTTAATTTTTGACGAATATGTGACACTGCGAGCCTTGCCTCTCTTTTCTATCTGTCCGATCGAGAGTAAAATTTCCAATTCACGCAGGATTGTCGGTTTTGACAATCTGTCAAATTTACCCGCTAATCCTTTAATAAGTTCGGCCGCTGTTACCTGTTCATTAGCCTGTACAAATTCCAAAATCGCTTTTTGACGTTTTGTAAGCATATATTATAGGCAGAGCATATAATTTTATCGGCCTCGCAAACCCGAATAGAATCGGGTTTGTCTCGGCCTTAATAAAATTATTGTCTCATTTTTATAGTTTAATTGTATCATAATGATACAATTCAAGCAATCACTCCCCCGCCCAAACATTCACCTTTAAGATAAAATACCGCGAACTGACCCGGGGTGACGGCGCGTTGGGGGTGAGTGAAAGTAACTAAAGGGAGGGAAACAGTGCATCTCTGCAAAGGTTGACGGTGACGCAGGCGCACCTGGCATTTTAGCGGGAAATTGGGTGTGTTTCCACTTATCCAATTTACGTCTTTGACCCTTGCTTCCATACTGTACAGCATATCGCTTTTCTCGTCGCCGACAATCAGTTCGTTCTTTTTTATATTCTTACCGACAACAAAGAGAGGCAACGCGCTGGATTCCCCCGTACTTAGTCGGGGGAATGACAAACTGATACGTTGGCCGATGGTGTAAAACGCCAGGCCATCGTGCTGGCCCACGACTTTACCCCTCTCTCGCCACCGCCGCGAGGCGGGGCCCCGCCGTGGCGGTGGCTCTCCCCTTGTAAAGGGGAGAGAGAGCACTATGTTCCCGGGTTTGAATTTTATCTTTTTCATCAAAAATTCTTTCATCGGCACTTCGCCGATGAAACAAATGCCCATGCTTTCTTCTTTTTCCGCCGTGGGCAAGCCGAATTTTTTTGCCAGGGCGCGCACCTGTGGTTTGGCATACTCACCGATGGGAAACAAAACGTGGCGCAGTTGTGCTTGAGATAATTGATTCAAAAAATATGTTTGGTCTTTATTGAGATCTTTTGACTGCAAGAGGTGCAGAACCCCACCCCCCTTTCGTTCCCCCTTTATTAAGGGAGGAAGAAACGCGTAGTGTCCAGTCGCTAATTTATCAAACCCTAACGCACGGGCTTTATCCAGCCAGGCGCCAAACTTGATGAATTTATTGCACAAAACATCCGGATTGGGCGTGCGGCCGGCCTTGTACTCGCTATACATGTAATCCAAAACATCGCGCTTGTATTTGCGCGTAAAATCCAGCTTCAAAAGTTTAATGCCCAGTTTGGCGGCCACGCGCAAGGCGTCGCGATAATCGCCGGTCCAACAGCGCGATCCCACCCCCCCTTCGCCCCCCCCTCTGGCATGAGGGGATATTTTCTCATCATAGTTCACCATGAACGCGCCGCTTACGTTATATCCTTGCTTAACCAAAAGAGCGGCGGCAACGGACGAATCCACGCCGCCGGACATGGCGACTAAAATTTTTTGCTTTTTTTTCATAACAATATAATACCACACAAAACAAAAACTGCCAGCCTTGCGGCCGGCAGTTTCTTGTTTGCAGTAATTACCTATCGCGCCTGGCCCGCAGACATTCTCTGCAGTAAACCGGCTTGTCGCCGGTGGGCTGGAAGGGCAACTCGGTGATCTTGCCTCCGCACTGGGCGCAGGTCAAGTCCACCTGGTACATCTGGCGCGGAGCGCCAAACGAGCGTCCGCCGCCGCTCGGGCGGGTCTGGCGGTACGCGCGATTGCATTCATTGCAATACACGGGTCTGTCGCCGGACGGCTGGAAGGGCAGCTGTGAAATATGGGTCCCGCATTTGCCGCAGGAAAGGTCCACATCGTACATCTGCCTAGTGCTGTTGTCAAAAGCCATAACTTTGCTGTTTTTGTTCCCAAAATGTGTTTTGAGATTGTTTTAGTCGACCTATTTTGGGAACTTTGGCCGAAAACCGGCCTTTTTTAACGTTTCCAAAATTTGTTAAATTATATCACAAAAGCCTGATTTTGTCAATATCCCCCTAATTTTATCCACAACTATTCCACCAGGCGGCTATTGACAAAAAAACTTATTTGTGATACATATCTGGTATCTTACAATCAAGCCCGGAGAATGTTTGGCATAAGGAGAAGCGTCCCCTCCTTCGCTTCTTTCCTTTTGTCAAACATCTTCCGGGTTTTTTGTTTGCAGATTGACATTTGGATAAAAATTTTATACAATGAAGCCAACAATTTAACTTGGGTCGGTAGTTCAACTGGTTAGAGCATCCCGACTGAGTCGGGAAAGTTGCGGGTATGGAGGTAATTTTATATTATATTTACAGTAAAAAACTGAATAAATACTACTTAGGAAAAACCAATGATTTGGAGCGACGTTTTATAGAGCATAATAACGGTGAAGAAATTTTTACCAGAACTGGTATTCCATGGAAATTAGTTGGATTTATTAAAGCCAGCGCGAAGATAATTAGTAAATTAGAGTATAAACTAAAAAAAGCAAAAAATCCAAAATACGTTTATTGGTATTTCAATCAACACGGAACTGTATTGGAATAATGAGCGGGTCGGTAGTTCAACTGGTTAGAGCACTGCCCTGTCACGGCAGAAGTTGCGGGTTCGAGTCCCGTCCGACCCGCTTATTATTCCATCAAAGCAAGCTGGTTAGAGCATCCCGACTGAGTCGGGAAAGTTGCGGGTTCGAGTCCCGTCCGACCCGCATAAAACTATTTAACCGAGAACAAAGTAAACCAGCCGAGCATCTCGTCAAAGGTTTTTTTGTCGCCAGAAATTTCTATGATGTTTTTGGATTTTTTGAAACCTTGGGGATAAAGCTCCATTAATTTTGTGCCGTCGGCGCGAGTATAAATTTTGGCCGGAATATTTTGCCATACAGTTGTGGTAGACGAACCGGACAGAGAACCCCCGGTCGCCTCAGGCGACCTCGGGATGACAGCTGAGGCTATTATAAACCGGCTTAACTTATCGGCCGACTGAAAACGCACCACCTTGTCCCCGTGCTCCACTGTCCAGGCCGCCGGATATTGCAAAGTAAACCGCGCGAAAGAATCCTCGCTGTACAAACTCTTGGGCTGTTCGCTTTCCCGCTTGCGAATCTCGGCCGCCAGCTGTTCCAGCTGCGTTTTCAATTTTCCGGTTTCTTCCACGATGGCTTTTTTCACGTTTTCGTTCACAATCTGATTATTGGGCTGGCAGGCGTAGCCGCCCAGCGTGGAAAGCAAACCCACCACGCCAAAAATCAACAACAATTTCGTAGCCGCCGCTATTTTTATAATGGCGCCTTTTTTGGCCGAAACTTTTTTCTCCAGCCCGGCCACCCGCTCGCGCGCCTTTAGCACCGTGTCCGGATTAAGCGAAATGCTGTCTATCCCCTCTTGCACCAAAAAATCGGCGAACTCGGGATAGTCAGAGGGCGCCTGACCGCAGATGCCCACCTTGCGTCCATACTTGTGCGCCGTGGAAATCACCTGTCGTATCAAAGTTTTTACGGCCTCGTTTCTTTCATCATACACATGGCTCACCAAAGCGCTGTCGCGATCAACACCTAGGGTCAACTGGGTTAAATCGTTGGAGCCGATGCTAAAGCCGTCAAAAATCTGGCTGTACTCTTTGGCCAAAATCACGTTGGAAGGAATCTCGCACATCACGTAAACTTTCAAGCCAGACCCCTCACTAACTCTCCCCTTATAAAGGGGGGAGGAGCTTCCTCGCTCCAATCCGAATTCTTTCATCACAGCCAGCACCTTTTTTCCCTCGGCCACGGTGCGGCAAAACGGCACCATCACGATTATATTTTTCAGCCCCCACTCTTCACGCGCCATTTTCAATGCCGCGCATTCCAGCCTAAAACCGGGCTTGTAGGCCGGGTCATAATAGCGCGAAGCCCCGCGCCAGCCCAGCATGGGGTTTTCTTCTTTGGGCTCGTACAAATGCCCGCCGATAAGCGTGGCGTATTCATTGGTTTTGAAATCAGACAAGCGCACAATAACATCGCGCGGATAATACGCGGCCGCGATAAAAGCGATGCCCTCGGCCAGCTTGTCCACGCAGTACCGGGCCTTGTCTTTGTAGCCGATGGTCAGCTCGTCAATTTTGGCTTTCAATTCCCGGTCCGCCAATTTTTTGTAATTTACCAAAGCGAGCGGATGGATTTTTATAAAATTGGTGAAAATAAATTCCTCGCGCGCCAGGCCCACGCCGTCACTGGGGATATGCGACAAAGCAAAAGCGCTGCCCGGGTCGCCCACGTTCATCATTATTTTGGTGCGGGTTTTGGCAATGGCTTTTATTTCCTGTTTTTCTATTTCAAAAGGCAGGCGCCCTTTGTACACATAACCGGCCTCGCCCTCGGCGCAGGAAACAGTCACTTCCTGCCCGGGCTTCACAATCTGACGCGCCCTGGCCGCGCCCACCAGGCACGGCGTGCCCAGCTCGCGGCTGACAATAGCCGCGTGCGAGGTCTTTCCCCCCTGCTCCGTGACAATGGCCGAGGCAATGCGCATTATCGGCTCCCAATCCGGGTCCGTAATGCGCGTAATCAAAACTTCGCCTGGCCGAAAGCTCTTCATCTGCCTGGGCGAGTTTATTACCCGCGCTTTGCCCTGACCGATTTTTTGCCCGATGCTGATTCCCTCCACCAAAACTTTGCCTTTTTGTTTCAAATGGTACTGCTCTATTACATTTATATTGTCGCGCGAACGCACTGTTTCGCTGCGCGCCTGCACGATATAGAGTTTTCCGCTCCGTCCGTCTTTGGCCCACTCTATATCCATGGGCCGCTGGTAATGCTCTTCTATTTGCATGCCCCACTTGGCCAGTTGCAAGACTTCGTCCGGGGAAACGCAGAACCGGTGCTGGTCCGGCATTTTTACTGTTTCCTGCCTGGTGCCTGTTTTTCCGTAAACAAGTTTTACTTCTTTGCTCCCCAGCCGCTTGCTGATGATTGATTTCAATCCGCGCCGAACCCCATCTTTGAAAACAAAAAACTGGTCCGGTATCACCCGGCCCTTGACCACATATTCGCCCAAGCCATAAGCCGCGTTTATAAGCACCACGCCCTTAAAACCCGACTCGGTGTCCAGAGTGAACATCACGCCGCTGGCGCCCAAATCCGAACGCACCATTTCCTGCACGCAAACCGAAAGCGCCACAGCCGCGTGGTCAAAGCCCTTGTCCACGCGATAGGAAATGGCGCGGTCCGTAAAAAGAGAAGCAATACATTTCTGGCAGGCTAAAATAAGTTCATCGGCGCCGACGACATTCAAATAGGTTTCCTGCTGGCCGGCAAAACTGGCGTCGGGCAAATCCTCGGCCGTGGCCGACGAACGCACGGCCACTGAACTCTTGCCCAATTCTTTATACGCCGCTTTCAATTCATCTGCTATTATTCCTGGAAACTCGGCGCTTAAAACCATCTGGCGAATCTTGGCGCCGGCCGCGGCCAGCGATTTCACGTTTTTGCCGTCGGTCTTGTTTAGAATTTCTTTTATTTTTTTATCCAATTTGTCCTCACGCAAAAAAAGCCGGTAGGCGTCGGCAGTAAGAGCGAACCCGTTTGGCACGGCCACTCCATTGGCAGTCAAATTATTATACATCTCGCCCAGCGACGCGGTCTTGCCGCCCACGCTGGGAATGTCTTTGATGCCGAGTTCCTTAAACCAGCGGATATACATAATTGAAGTTCAAAGCGTGCGGTATTATACCACACTTTGATTACGAAATCATCAGCAAAAAATCTTTTTCTTCAATCACCTTTATTCCTAATTGTTTTGCTTTGACCAGTTTGCTTCCCGGGTTTTCGCCCGCCACCACAAAAGAGGTTTTTTTGCTCACGGATTCGGCGGTCTGGCCGCCCAAGGCGAGAATTTTTTCCTTGGCCTGGTCGCGGGAAAGCGACTGCAATATTCCAGTTAAGACAAAAACTTTTCCGGCCAGTTTGCCGCCCGCGGCCGCAGATTTATAATCCAAAATTACCACCCCGTTTTTTTGCAATTTTTCAATCAGCTCGCGATTTTTTTGCTCTGCCAAAAAATCCGCCACGGCCGCCGCCACTTTCGGCCCGATGCCTTCAATTTTTTCCAGGTCACCAACCGGCGCGGCCATAAATTTTCTTAGTGAACCAAAATACTTGGCCAAAACCATCGCCGTTTCCTCGCCCACGTGCTCTATGCCCAGGGCGTTGATAAAGCGATGAAGCGGAATTTTTTTGGCATTTTGAATGGCTGTAACCAAGTTTTGGGCCGACTTGTCCGCGAAGCGCTCCAGGGGCTGTAAATCCCCGGCTGTCAAGGTGAACAAATCAGCCGCGTCTTTGAGCAGTCCTTCATTTATCAGCTGTTCCACTATTTTTTCGCCCAAATGGTCTATATCAAAAGCGCGCTTGCCCGCGAAATGAATCACCCTCTCCAGTTCTTTGGCAAAACAATTTTTATTCAGGCAATAAATCGCTATGCTTTCGCTTTCGGCCCCCTTGTGCCCCACCGGCCCGCCGCATTTGGGACATTTTTTCGGCATTTGAATTTTTTTTTCGCTTCCATCGCGCATTTTTTCCAAAACCACAAGCACCTTGGGAATAATATCGCCGGCTTTGGCCACGGCCACGGTGTCGCCGATACGCGCGCCCAGCCGTTCTATCTCGTCAAAATTATGCAATGTGGAATGGGTAACCGTGGTGCCGGCCAACTTTACCGGTTCCAGCCAAGCCACCGGCGTCAACGCGCCGGTGCGCCCCACCTGCCAATATACTTCTTTTACTTTGGTGGTGCCCTGCTCGGCTGGAAATTTGTAGGCAATGGCCCAGCGCGGCGACTTACCGGTAAACCCCAGCGCATCCTGATATTTTTTTTGGTTTATTTTTATCACGATGCCGTCTATCCAAAAGGGCTGGGAGTGTTTTTTTTCTGCCCACTCGCGATGAAATTTTTTTATCTCGCCCAAATCCGCGCACACGCGCCAGTGGCTGTCGGTCTTAAAACCCATTTTTTTTAATAATTCCAGCTCCTGCGCCTGGGTGGGCGGAGCGCCATGGCTGGAGATATCGTAAGCTGTGAGCGACAACTTGCGCGCCGCCACTATGCGTGCGTCCAACTGGCGGATGGTGCCGGCGGCCGCATTGCGCGGATTGGCAAACAGCGCCTCGCCCACTTTGGCCCGCTCCTGGTTTATTTTGGCAAGCATGCTTTTATCCAGCCAGACTTCGCCCTCGGCGATGAATGCGTTTCCCGCAATGGATTCCGGCTCAGGGGCCGGAACGACAGACGGAAAAGCGGGAATGACAATTGGCACTGACCAGATGGTCTTTATATTTTGCGTGACGTCTTCCCCTATCTTGCCGTCGCCGCGCGTGGCCGCGGTTTTCAGCCGGCCTTTTTCATAAGTCAAAACCATGTGCAAACCGTCTATTTTTAATTCGCAGACATAATTTAAATCAGCCGGACGGCCGCCCAGCTGTTTCTCTAAAATCTTCAAATTACGCTCCTGCCAATTAGCTACGTCCTCGTCATTAAAAGCGTCGTCAAAAGACCATTGCGGAATTTGATGCGTGACCTTGAAAAATTTTTCCAAAGGCCGGCCGGCCACTCTTTGGGTGGGGCTGTCCGACGCGACCAGCTCCGGCCGCTCGCTTTCTATTTTTTTCAATTCGTCCATCAGACCCTCGTACATCGCGTCTGTTATCCCAGGCTCATTGAGCACGTGATAGCGATAGCGCAAGTCATCTATCTGCGCCCGCAATTTTTCCACTCTTTTTTTTATTTCATTTTTCGTCATATTTGCCCTACCTCACCAATCCCATATACCATTTTAAGAGCTCATCGCCCCAATATGACACCAGCAAAGTCGCGGCCGTGAGATAGGTGCCGAAAGCCACGCTGTCTTTAAATTTTTTCTTTTTCAGCTTCATCAAAATAATCCCTACGACAGAGCCGGCCACATAGGCAAAAAGCAGAGCGGCTAAAACCTGCGGCCAGCCCAGCCACACGCCCATGAGCGCGCCTAAAATTATGTCTCCCCCGCCGATCCAGCGCCCGCGCGAGAGCAAAAACTGAAGCATAAAAAAACCACCGGCCGCCAGCGCCCCCCATAACATAGAGGACAAAGACGCCGAGCGGCCGAGCAGATTCAAGGCCAAACCGAAAACAATAGCGGCCAGTGACACATCCAAGGGTATAAGGCCATATAAACCGTCGCACAAAAAAATCACTATTAAAAAAACCACTAAAAGAGTATGGGCGAAAAAACAGACTGAAATTATGTCTTTGACATAGGCGAGATGATACCAGGCGTTGAAAATAAAAAGGAGCGCGGTAATTAGTTCCACCCAGAAAAAATGCGCTGGAATTTTGCCGTTGCAAACGCGGCAGCGGCCGCGCAAAATGATATAACTGAAAACCGGAATATTTTCATACCACGCCAGCCGGCGGCGGCAGGAGTGACAGATGCTTCTGCCCGACACGATACGGATATTTTCATGGGCGCGCCAGACCCACGAGTTCAAAAAACTGCCCATGGCCATTCCCATTAGCGCGACAAAAGAATAGACGAGCAAATAATTGCTGTTTAAGACATCTGACATAACTGTTATTTTAACATAAAACGGCTGACTTATGCAACTGCCGGCTGACAAAAAAGCCCCCCGACAAGCTCGGGAGGCTTTTGACTAATATTATGGGGTACCCAATAATACTAATCAGCAATGCCTGACTGCGATAATGTTACTGTGCCGCTCATGCCGTTCATATTGCCTTCCAGAGTGGCAACCACGCTGTAACTGCTTGAGGCCGTGCTGGTGTAAACATAGTTCTGCCCGGCTTTCGGATCTTTTGGCACAACCGCCATGTATGGGTCGGCACAGCCAGTGGCGGCGAATCCGGCGGAAGATAAACAGACATAGCTGCCTCCGGTAACGCCCAGGTTCTGGCCAGTGGCCGCGGCCGGATAACCGCTGTTATCGGTGTAGTACAACTCCAGCGCGGTTTGAATCTGTTTAAGGTCGGACAAGCGCTTGGAATCGCGCGCTTTTGTTCTGGCGTTTCCCAAAGCGACCACTGCCAAAGTGGACAACAAACCGATGATGGCTACCACGACCAATAACTCAATCAAAGTAAAACCTTTCTTATTCATAAATTCACCCCCTCTCTATGCGTAAAGTTTCTTGACATATCGTATTAATCTTGTATGCCCCCGGGAACCAAAGTTATCCCGCCGCTTAATCCTTCCATGGTCCCTTCCAAATTGGCGGTGACGGAATAAGTGCTCGAGGCCGCGTTGTAAGTATAAACATAAACCCCGGAATTTTTGGGGTCTGTGGGCACCCGGCCCATCAGCGCGTTGGCGCATCCAACAGCCGCAAAGCCGGAAGCGTTCAAACAGGCGTAATTGGTTCCTCCGAGAGCAGCGCTCGCGCCGGCCGGATAGCTATTGTTCTCGTCCTGGTAAAGCTCCAGCGCGGTTTGAATCTGTTTAAGGTCAGACAGACGTTTGCCATCGCGCGCTTTTATGCGCGCGCCGTTTAGGGCCACCACCGCCAAAGTCGCAAGCAGGCCGATAATGGCGACAACGACCAATAACTCAATCAGTGAAAAACCCTTGCTCTGTTTCATACCATTATTTTTTAAGTTTCAAAACGCTTCTCACTTTATCCACCACCTCGGACGGCTTAAAATGGATTTTAATCAAGTAGTCAGCCGCGCCCTGCTCTATACCGCGTTCCACGTCGTCTTTTTGGCCTAAATTCGTGAGTAAAATTACCGGAATATTTTTGACTTCCGGGTCTTTTTTTAGAGCCTCCAAAACCGCGAAGCCGTCCATTTTTGGAAGCAAAATATCCAGCAAAATAATGTCGGGCTTTTTTTTCTTCGCGTCGGCCAGGCCTTTTTCCCCGTTGTTTGAAACAAAAATCTTAAAACCCTCCATTTCAAATTTTTTCTGGTAAATGCCCGCTAAAAATACGTCATCCTCCACGAGCAGAACCACTGTCTCCTTTGGATTTTTTAGCATATTTTTAATTATACGATTTGAAATTTGCGACTAACGCGTTCATTATACCATATTTCTCAACGCGAGGCCAATAGCCACGGACATGCGCGGCCCGATGTCTTGCAAAATCGGCCGCAAGCTGTCTTGGTGCACCACTCGCGCCCACGGGTCCCCCACATAGCATTTTGTCTTGAACTTGTCCGCGATGATTTTAGCCAGATAGGGCAAACCAGCCATGCCGCCCGTCAGAATAATTTTTTCCGGACGCTTGTTTTCATTGCCGGTCTGGCGCAAATATAATTCAAAGCTCACTTCTACTTCTTTTATTATCGGTTCAATGACCGCGCCGAACATTTCCAAAAGTTTGGCTGATAAATTCACGCCGCTGCGCGGCTGGGAAACAAAATCAAACAAGTCGCGCTTAATCTGCTCGGTACCGCCCTCGTCTATCCCCAGCGCGTTGCGCAAAATTTTGTCTATTTTCACTCCGCCCGCGTCTATGGTCTGGTGCGTTACCGGATAAGCCGAGTCAACGATAAAAAAATTGGTGCGCTCGGCCCCGATGTCTATCAGCATGCAAACGGCCTGGTCCCGCCAAACCAGCGAACGGGTGAGCGCGGCCGACTCGGGTTCCAGCGCCGATAGCGCGATGCCCGCCTTTTGAAAAACTCTGGTGTAAAAGCTGATAAGCTGGTGCGGCACCGCGTTGATGAGCACGCGCTGAATTTTCTGCTCTTCGTCCGCGGAGATTATTTCGTGCTCAATAGCCACTTCTTCCAGCGGAATGGGCACGAATTTTTTTATCTCGGCGCGTAAAATGCGGTCCAGCTCTTCTTTTTTCACCAAAGGCAAAGTGACCACCGCGTGAAAGACCGATGAAACCGGCAGGCTGACCACCGCGCTTTTGGAAACCACGCGGCTGGCCCGGCACACGGCCGCGATTTTGGCCGCGTATTCTTTTATTTTTTCTTCGCTGAAATTTTCGGCCTTGGCCGCCGTGGCTTCGGCGGAAGCCACACCCGCCTCGGCTCCGATTTTCTTTTTCAGCAATTCACTCACCGCGTCTTCTTTGGCCGTGCTTATCTGGTGCACGTCTTGCGACTGCGAAGTCAGGCCATAGGTAAAAAGCACCGGCCTTTTTTTCTCCTGGCGCAATTCCGCTAACTTAATGCCGCCCGCTCCGATGTCTATGCCTAAAAACGATTTCGGCTTGAAGAAAAACATACGGTAATAGTATAGCACATTTTTCCGCTGTTCGTAAGAAGGCCTGTTGATAAGTGGGCGCGAATAGAGTAAAATAAAAGCACTATGCTACAACTTTTCAATACCCTGATCAGAAAAACAGAAGAATTCGTCCCGCTCAAAAAAGGCCGCGCAGGCCTCTACACCTGCGGCCCCACTGTCTACAACTACGCGCACATCGGCAATTTGCGCGCTTATGTTTTTGAAGATGTGCTCAAGCGAGTTTTGCTCTACGACAAATACAAGGTGAAGCACGTGATGAATATCACCGACGTTGGGCATTTGACCGATGACGGCGACGCGGGCGAAGACAAGATGGAAAAAGGGGCGCGACGCGAGGGCAAGACCGCCTGGGAAATCGCGAAATTTTACGAAAATGCTTTTAAGAACGACTTGAAAAATTTGAACATTTTGCCGGCCGACAAATATCCGCGCGCCACCGAGCACATCAAAAACCAAATCGCTTTGATAAAAAAATTAGAGGCGAAAGGATTTACTTACCGCACGAGCGATGGCGTGTATTTTGACACTTCAAAGTTGTCGGATTACGGCAAGCTGGCGCTTTTGGGCAAACAGGAATTGATGGCCGGAGCGCGGGTGGAGATGGGAGAAAAAAAACACGCGACTGATTTCGCGCTGTGGAAGTTGAGCGCCTCGCAGGGCGGTCATCCTGAACTTGTTTCAGGATCCCCAAAACGCCAAATGGAATGGCCTTCGCCCTGGGGCATCGGTTTTCCTGGCTGGCATATAGAGTGCTCGGCCATGTCAGTAAAATATTTGGGCCAGCCGTTTGATATCCACTGCGGCGGAGTTGACCATATTCCGGTGCATCACACCAACGAAATAGCGCAAAGCGAAGCGGCCGGCGGCAAACCCCTGGCGAATTATTGGTTGCACGGAGAGTTTTTGATAACCGGTACGGAAAAAATGGCCAAATCGGAAAACAACTTTTTGACTTTGGCGAAATTGAAAGAAAAAGGCATCTCTCCCCTGGCCTATCGTTATTTCCTGTTGCAGACGCATTACCGCAAACAACTGAACTTTTCCTGGGAGGCGCTCTCCGCCGCGCAAAAGGGCTTGGAGCATTTGTATGACTTAATCCCTGTGTCCAATAGTCATCCTGAACTTGTTTCAGGATCTCCGCTCGCTCAACGATTCCAAGAAGCCATCAACAACGACCTGGACACTCCGGCCGCTCTGGCTCTGGTCTGGGATGCCCTGCGCGCCAAAACAATTTCCAAAAAACAACTTTTGGATTTTGACAAGGTTCTCGGTCTTGGTCTGAACAAAGTGAAAAAAGAAAAAATCAAAATCCCGGCCGAAGTTCAGAAGCTGATCAAGGAGCGCGAAACCGCCCGCACGGCCAAGAACTGGGCCGAATCCGACCGTTTGCGCCGTGAAATAGAGGCCGCCGGTTTTACGGTTGAAGACACGCCGGATGGGCAGAAGGTGAGGAAATAAAATATGTCTAAATATTTGACTGAATTAGATATTACAAGACCTGAGTATTTAGGTAACACAAATTGGCAATTAAAAGATCTTAACGAAATTACAATACTTTTTGGTAAAAATGGTTCTGGAAAAAGTAAACTGCTACGTACTCTACGCGATAGCAACAAAACTGTCTTTCATTATACATCACCAGAAAGAGCTGGTGACATAACTCACAATGTTGGTATCATGCAAGAGGAGCTAAACGGAGAATAGCCACTCATAGCACCACCTTACTTTCCGCACTCGGTTATCACGACGAAGATAAAACTAGTATTATTTACATCAACAATTCCGTAGCAGAACAACCAGCAAAAAAATTTGATAAAGAACACACTCAAATTAGTTACCTGATGCTGGTTGTTACGCTGGCCGTGCTGGCGCTTTTCGCCTGTGCTTATATTTCGGCTCGGGCAGAACCCCCCTCGTACTACTCCGGCACAAATTTTGCCGCCACCGCCATGATGACATTAATCGTACTTATTCTTGCTTCCTTGGTGTCGCTCCAAGTAATTATTGATGAAAAATATTTACGAATTAAATTTGGCTACGGTATTTATAAAAAAAGGTTTTTACTTGATGATATTGTGTCCGCTAAAACCGTAAAGAATCATTGGTATTATGGCTGGGGAATCAAGGTGTGGTTTTGGCCCAAGATGTGGATTTACAATGTTTCCGGTTTTGACGCGATTGAAATAAAACTGAAAAATGGTAAAACGTACAGAATAGGCACGGATGAACCTGAAAAATTGGAGCAGACAATTTTTAATTCGATTAAATAACGAGGAACGGCAAAATTCTGAACTCAAGCGCCGCCACGCTCTCACTCCACAATACTTAGTTTCTATCTCTTGACAACATATAAACTAGAATGGGGGATAGTTTACATCTTCTTATCAACAATAACTCTATGGACGACATCGCCTTCTCTGCAATGACGGAAGAAAATGAGATTGACTTTTTGCGCGATAAATCATCTCACAAATACGTATACGACAAAACTACGATTGATTCGCTTAAAAAACGTTTCGCGTTAGAGGATAGTTAGAGAAATTCTTGTTGATCTGAATTTCCAAAAACAAGGTTTCGGAAAGCAACTGATGAGTATGTGCGTAGAACACGCGAGGGATAAAGGGGCCGTGGGCGTGGTGACTGAAACGGCTTTTGACAATATTCCCATGCAAAAACTGTGTGAAAAACTGGGTTTTAAAAAATGGGAAAATCCGCAATGGAAAAAAGGCATAACTTACAAATTAGTATTCAATTAGATATGCGTGAGTATGTTTTCAGAAAATACATCCCTGAATATCGGGCTTTTTACGCTTCAGAAAAGAAAAAAATAATAAAAGCTCTTGGCCCAACAACAAAAATTGAACACGTAGGTTCAACGGCTGTTCCCGATCTTGGGGGTAAAGGTATTCTTGATATTGTCGTGGGTATCCCAAAATCAAAAAAGAGGCGGTAAAAAAAGCCCTTGGCGATGGTGAAAAATACAGAAAATATAAAGAGGAATTTATTCAAAATATTTTGAGGATGAAGCCAATCAACATATTCAACGGGAGTTCGAAATAAATTATGCCCGACCCATCCCAATTCACCGGCGACAAAAAAGTGGGGCAAAACTCACTGTTTAGCGCTCCGGAAAAAAAGTTCATAAACTGGGCCGCGCCAAAAGTGCCGGCTCGGATCAAAAGCCATCACCTCACCTACTCCACCATTGTTTGGAGTTTGGGTATAATTTTATTCGGCTATTTGGCGCAAGACGACCTCAACTGGCTGTGGGGAGCAAGCGCCATGATTTTATTGCAATGGCTCACGGATGTGCTGGACGGGGCGGTTGGCAGACGCAGAAACAAGGGGTTGGTCAAGTGGGGCTATTACATGGACCATTTTCTGGACTATATTTTTCTCTGCTCGGTGCTTATCGGCTATTCGTTTTTCCTAAACGACTACTTGGACAATTCGCTGTTCTTTATTTTGGCGGTTTTCGGCGGCTTCATGGTCAATTCCTACTTGTCGTTCGCGGCCACAGGCGAATTCCGCATTACCTACCTCAAAATCGGCCCCACCGAGATGCGACTGGTGTTTATTATCGTCAACACCCTGCTTGTGATTTTCGGAAAAACTTACATGGCGCGCGCTCTTCCCTACGTGCTCGCTTTTTCCGCGGCCGGATTGTGGCTGGTGGTGTACAGAACCCAGAAAATGATTTGGAAAAAGGACATGGAAGCCAAAAATCCTAACGCAATTGAATCGTCTGGGCGGTGATACTGCCGTCCGAATTAGCCGCGCCGCCGGCCACGACATTCTCCCCCACCTTCAAATCATCAGCCGATCCGTCGGCTGATTTTGTTATTTGCGTGGAAGTGGAAAAAAATACTATTTTTGAACCGCCGTCGCGTAATTTAAGAGTAAGACTTTTGTCGTCTTTGGAGATAACTTCACCGGTCACGAAACCGGCGCCGCCGTCAAAACCCTGCCCTTGTCCGTTTCTTCTTGCCGCGCCTCCCTGGCCTTGCCCGCCTTGGACAAATCTCTGAAAATTATTTTGCCTGTTGGCGGCGACTTGGCTTTGGTTGAATTTCATTCCGCCATAAAACGAACCGCCTCCGACCGCTATTAAAACGATGATAAATACCGGCAACATTTTTTTCATATAAATTAATTACCCCTCCTTAATCCTCCCCTTAATAAGGGGGGGGAAATTGTTATTCGTAACGCAAAGCGTCTATCGGGTTAAGGGCCGCCGCACGCCTGGCCGGATAATAGCCAAAGATTATGCCGATGGCGGCGGAAACGCCGAAAGCCAACAAGATCGAAAACAGCGAAACTTTAGTCTGCAAAATACCCAGCCGGGTGACGCCGAATGAGATCAGCCAACCCAAAATTACGCCGATCAGACCGCCCAAAAAAGTAAGCGCCACGGCCTCGGTTAAAAACTGAAAATTTATCTCATTGCGCTTGGCGCCGATGGCTTTGCGCAAACCGATTTCCCTGGTTCTTTCCGTTACCGTGGTTAACATCATATTCATAATGCCGATGCCTCCCACCACCAGCGAGATGCCGGCCACGGCGGCCAAAAGGATCGTAAACGTCTGGGTAACGCTGGAAGCGGCGGCTACGATGTCGGCCTGGTTTAGGGTGTTGAAATCTGCCAATTGCGGATCGGAAATATTATGTCTGTTCAGCAACAAGCCGGTAATCTCTTGCTGTATTTCGGCCATTGATTGTGAATCTTTGGCTTGCACGCTGATGGTGGTAACGTAAGAATCACCGGCCAAAAATTTTTGCGCCGTGCTGATGGGAATAAAAATCATGTCATCCTGACTGCCAAAACCGCCTCCGCCTTTTGTCCTGGTGATGCCGATAATCTTAAACTCTATGCCCCTGACGCGTATTACCTGTCCCACGGCCTGCACGCCCTCGCCAAACAAGTCATCGCGCGCCGTGGGCCCGAGCACCGCCACTTTGGACAGCCCGCGCAAGTGCTGTTCGGATATAAAATCTCCCTGGTCTATCTGTATATTTCGCACAGCCGGATAAGCGGGCACGGTGCCAACTACCGAGGTGTTGGTGTTCTTGCCTTTGGCCGTTACCTGATAACGGCCGGATATCTCGGGAGCGACCGCCTGGGCCAGGGTGATTTCTTTGATGATGGCGTCGGCATCGGCCTGGGTGAGAGTGCGGGCCGAGCCGCGCCCGGCGCTAACCTGAAAACCCGGCCCTCTCTGCGCCCCGGGCATTACCAAAATCAAATTGGAGCCGATTGATTGAATACTGTTTTGAATAGTGCCTTTGGCTCCTTCACCGATGGCGATCATGGCTATCACCGAGCTGATACCGATGACAATGCCCAGAATGGTCAAAAACGACCGCGCTTTGTTGGCGGAAAGGGCCATATATGTTTCCTGCATCATGTCGCTTGTTTTCATACTCGTGTTTTAGCGTCGTTCACCAATTCGCCGTCTCTGATGGAAATAACCCTGCCGGCGTGCTGCGCCACTTCTCGTTCATGGGTGATCAAAACGATAGTCCGACCCTGTTCTTGATTCAATTTTTGAAATGTTTCCAGAACGATTTTTCCGGTTTTGGTATCCAAATTGCCGGTGGGCTCATCGGCTAAAATCAAAACCGGATTGTTGACCAGGGCCCGGGCAATGGCCACGCGCTGTACCTGCCCGCCCGACAATTGATTGGGGCGGTGTTCAAAACGGCTTTCTTCCAAACCGGCCGCTTTCAGAGCCAAAGTGGCGCGCTCCTCCCTTTCCTTCTCTTCCACTTCGGCGTAGACGAGCGGCAACATTACGTTTCTTATCACCGTGGCCCTGGGCAAAAGATTAAATTGCTGGAAGACAAAACCGATTTTATTTTTGCGCAAATCAGCCAGTTCATCCTCGGAAAAATCAGCCACGTTTTTGTCGTTAAAAAAATACGCGCCGGAAGTGGGGTTGTCCAAGGCCCCCAAAATATGCATAAGCGTGGACTTGCCCGAACCGGAAGGGCCCATAATAGCGACAAACTCGCCGTCTTCTATCTTGAAACTAACGCCTTTTAGAGCCTGAAATTGACCGCCATCGCCGCTAATGTAGGTTTTTACGACATTCTTAACCTCTAACATAATCAACGGGTTTGCATCCGGAAAGTGCCGCCGCCCGCCCCTCCCGCGCCCCGATTGCCGCCTCCACCAAACAAACTGGGGGCCTGCTGGCTTGGCGCGGCGGCCGTCTGGGTGATGGTTCTTGAAACCACCAAATCACCTTCCTTCAGTCCGCTTATAATTTCAATGGAAGTATCGTTGGAAATGCCTGTCTCCACGTTTTGCCGGCGCGGCGGCGCAGCCGATATAACGCCCTGATTGCCGCCCGCCTGCGACACGCCGTCTAAAATTTCCACGTAACTGGCATCGCCTTGCGTTTTTACGGCGGCCGAGGGAATTAGCAAAACATCTTGTTTCACGTCGGTGATTATGGAAGCCGAAACGCTCATGCCCGGCTTGACTTGTTTGTCCTGCGTATCAAAAACGATTTTCACGTTATAGGTGACCACTCCCTGCGTTACCGTTCCAAGCGCATCAATTTCCGCAACCTTGCCCGTCATATTCAAACCCTCTATGGCGTCAAACGTCAAAGTGGTTTTTTGACTCGGCTTGACTTTGGCCGCGTCAACCTCGTTTAAAGAAATCTCGGCCAGCTTCTGTTTGGTAATCAACGTGGCGGCCGCGACTCCGGCTGAAAGAGAATCGCCTTTTTTTACGGTCACCGAAGCCACCACCCCGTCAAACGGGGCGCGCACCGCGTAATCGGCCAGCTTTTCCCGGGCATCAGTCAAGGCATTCACGCGCTGGGCCACTGCCAGCTCCTGGGATTTTATATCCAACGGATCCGCCCCCCCCTTTAAGTCGGCCAGCGACAATGTCTTTTCCGTGATGGCGCGGTCGGCGCTGACAATACTATTTTTGGCGCTGTCTATGGCCTGCTTCGCCGATAACAAATTCGCCAGCTGGTTGTTGACCTTGGCGGTGAAAGAATCAAGCGATGTCTGGTGGGTGGACACGGCCGCCGGAATCGTGATTCTAATCTGTGATTGGGCCTGTATCATGGCGTTTTGCGCCGCGTCCACAAAATCATTCATATTTTTCACCGCGTCGGCTATCAGCTTGGCTGTTTCATAAGTTTCAAAAATAATATTTTCCAAAGTGGAAGTGGAAGAGACGCGCGAAGACAATTTGTAGGCGTCAAAGGTAGTATTAAAATCAATGCGCGCCTTGTCATAAGAATTCACCGCGTCATTTTTATAGCTAACGTATTTGGGATAATTGGCATAATCGTATTGCGCCGACTGCTCCAGATACCAGTTTATGTTTGACTTGGTCGCGTCAAAAGTTTTGCCGTAAATCATGTCCTCCAATCCCGTCATTGTGGCGGGCAAATCCAAAAAAGCGGCGGCCACGTCATTGTAGCCGTCATCGTAAGACTTGTCTAAATCGCTTTGGGCCGTGACTTTCGCTTCCCTGGATTGTTCCAAGTCATTTTCCGCCTGCAAAACAGACAGCGGATCAGCCGCCTTTTTCAATTTATTCAAAGACAATTTGGCCGAAGTTAGATTTGACTGGGCGTCACGCACGGCTTTCAAGGCGTCCTTGGCGTTAAGCGAAACCAAAATCGCGCCGGCCTTCACTTCTTGCCCCTGTTTTACCGCCACGTAAAGAACATCGCCCGATGCTTTTGCTTTGGCATCGGCCTGGTTGGACGCCGCTATCTGCCCGCTGCCGGTAATGGAATTTATCAACGTTCCTCTTTCCGCGGCCGCCAAAACATATCTAATTTCCGTTTTACCGCCGGCCGCGGCTTTAATGATATAGTAACCTCCGAACGCGAGCGCGATTATTATCAGCCCGAAAATTATTTTATGATTTTTCACGAATTGTAAAATTTTTCGCATACTAAGGCATAACCCTGATAAATTTCGCTTCTATCTGGCCAACGTCATTGGGCGAGCCGATGACCACGATATAACTGTCAACTTTCAAATCCCCGGGCTTGACCAAATCGCGAAAAAAACGGATGGCGGTGTTGTCTTTAAGCAAAACTATCTTTTCCATGCCTTCGCGACTTTTAATCACCAACTGCTTATCTTCAATTTTAATGATTTGCCCGAAAACGCCGTTGGCATTCATAAAATCTCGGCTTCCTATGACGTTCATCATGCCCATAAAGCCCGTTCTCGGACCGCCGAAATTGCGATGGTAATTATCGCTCCAGCGGTAAGAAAAGCCGGCTTTTCTGGCGCCGACAAACACGCCAGCTTGAAAAACAAAAAGCAGTAAAAGCAGGCAGCCGACGGACAAGACGGCGATGATAAACGATTTTGACGCCAAAAAGCTACTTTTGATATTGATATTTTTGTTCTCCATAAATTATGATGCCGCGCACGAACAGCCTTAGCGATATTAAAAGCGCCAAAACCGCGGCGAGCAAAATTATTAAACCCATCACCGGCAATGATTCAAGCAAAGACCAGGCAAAATCCTGCCAATAGGCGTAGACCGAGCCAAAATCGGAAAATAACAGGGAAAAAAACTTAAAAAATCCGGATTCGGCAAAACCGCGCCCGGCCAGACGCAGGGCGCCCACCAGCGCGACCGCCGAACACAACGTACTGGCGAAAAAAATTACCAGTTTCCGCCTTAAAGCCAAAAATACCCGCTCTTTTTGAATGCGGTTCATTACTTTATCCAAAAGTTCCTCAGCCGGCCGGGGCGAACTTATATTGGTAAACAATTTTTCAAAATCTTGGCGCATATTATTCGCCTTAAAAAAAGACCTCTGCTAACTAATACGCACGGGGTCCTTGTTTTGGTGCGCTAATCCGCCCGCAAAAGCTTTTTTAGGGCTACCAGCGCGCGCAAATGGCGGCTTTTTACGGTGTTAAGCGGTTCGTCCAAAGTTTCGGCGATTTCTTGAAAAGTAAGATGGTCGTTGTAATGAAGAAACAGCACATCGCGGTAAGCCGGGGCCAATGAAGCCACGGCCCGGGCCAATTCCTCCGCTAAATTTTTCCGCTCGTACAGCTCCGCGGGCAATGGCGACGGATCGGCTAATGTCTCTTCAAACCTCTCCGCTTCTTCAGCGCCCGAGTCCAATTGAGAAAAAACCGGCATCTTTTTTTTGCGTAAAAAATCAACGGCCGTATTATGGGCGATTCTGAAAATCCACGGTTTGAAACTTTTTGTTTGGTCAAATTTCTTCAAATTGCGCCAACATTTGACAAAAGTTTCTTGGGCCGCGTCTTCGGCATCGGGCGCGTTGCCAAGCCGCCTGTATAAAAAAGCGTAAATCGGCCCCAGCCAGCGGGAAAACAAAAACTCCAGCGCCTTTTGGTCGCCGCTTAAATATTCGGCCACGAGTTGTGGGTCGGACAATTCTTGCACAAGATAAAGTATATCATTATTTTTGAAAATGTGGTATAATATTGTCGCTATGCCAGACATAAGCGAGGAGAAACCGTTAGCGGCAGTTGAAGAGAAACCAGCCACTGAAAACGAAACCGAAACGCCCCAGGCGGACCCGGCCGTTGTTGAAGTTGAGCAAGCGCCGGAAACGGACGAAAAGAAGCCTGAAGCAGAGCCGGCAAGAACCGAGGCTGTCTCCAAGCCGCGTTTTTCGCCTTTCAAAAAACCCGCTCTGCATTTGCCTCAAAGCCGAGACGAGGTCACGATGAAGATTGAAAAAATTTTAGAGGACGGCTTGAATGAACCATACCAACGCCTGTCGCCCATCGCGCGCAAGGAATTCAAACTCAAAGGCGAGCAGACCGCGGCCAAAATCCGCGAGCTGATGAGAAGCGCGCGCGTGAAAGCGAAAAAAATCTTGCGCCTGATTTTGGAGTGGCTAAAAATGCTGCCCGGCATAAACAAATTTTTTCTGGAACAGGAAGCGAAGATAAAAACGGATAAGATAATGGCGCTCAAGAGGGTTTCTTAACTATGTTTGAAGAACTCCGCCCCATTCTTGATTTCCTCTCCCAAAATAAAGCATTCATGCTTGTACTCCCCTACCTCGGCGGAGCGTTCGCGCTTTGGATTTTTTTGAAAATCCTACGTTCGGCATTTCACGCCGGCGGACAAAACAGCCGCGCCTATCACAAAGCCGTCCTTGTCATCAAAGTGCCCAAAGAAAAAAAACACGAGGGCCAGCAAAACACCACGGCCGCCGAAGACAACATCACTCAAATCCGCGAGCAAATCGCCATTGCCGAAACACTCTTCTCGGCCATCGCCGGCCTGCGCCGCGAAAAAAGTTTTTTCCGCTGGCTAATCGGGCGCAACGACCACCTATCGTTTGAAATCGCGGTCATTGACAGCAAAATAAATTTCTACGTGGCCGTGCCCGAAAAATTAAAAAACTTCGCCGAACAGCAAATCCACGCCCAATACCCACACGCCGAAATATTGGAAGAGCCCGATTACAACATCTTTAAGCCGCAAAGCCATATTTTGGGCGCCAGCTTGTGGTTCAAATACCGCTCGGCTTTTCCGTTCAAGACCTACAAAAAAATTGACAGCGACCCCCTGCTTGCTTTGCTGAATCCGCTAAGTAAAATTTTGGACAACGAGGGCGCGCTTATCCAATACATCGTGCGGCCGGCCTCGCCCAAATGGCGACGCCAGGGCGTGCACATGATTCGCGACATTAAAGAGGGACAGAAATTTGAATACGTGGCCCGGCGCGGAAAAATTTTACGCTCCCTGATGCGTTGGAAAAAAGCGATTTTCCCCAAACGGCCAGACCCTTCCAAACAAACCAGCGTAGCCGAACCTTATCACTTGACTCAAATGGAAGAAGAGATGGTGAAGTCAATGGAAGAAAAGCTCTCCCACGGCGGGCTGGAGATTACGATTCGCGTCGTCAGCTCGGCCGACAATAAAGAAAAGGCCCAGCTCAATTTGGAAAATATCTTGAACGCGTACAGCCAATACAATATATATAGGTATGGCAACTCGTTTGGCGCGGCCGTGCCCCGCCGGCCCGGCGCCCTGATACGCGATTCCATTTTCCGCAACTTTGACGACAAGCGCTATATGGTGGCGGCCACTGATGAAATGGCCAGCTTTTGGCACTTGCCCAACCCGCACACCGAGACCCCGCACATCAACTGGCTGGGGGCGCGCAAGGCTCCGCCGCCGGTCAACATGCCGAAAGAAGGCGTAATACTGGGCCGGGCTGTTTACCGAACCGAGGAAACCATTGTGCGCAGCCAGCGAACCGACCGCCGCCGTCATCTGTACACCATCGGCAAATCCGGCGTAGGCAAATCCAACCTGATACAAAATATGGCCGTTCAAGACGTGCAAAACGGGGAAGGTATCTGCATCATAGACCCGCACGGGGATTTCGTGGAATACGTTTTACAACACGTACCCAAAGAACGCGCCGACGACGTGATATATTTTAATCCGGCAGATATTGAGCGTCCGATCGGTTTGAACATGCTGGAAGTGCGCACCGAAGAGCAAAAGGATTTCGCCACCCAGGAAATGATTTCTATTTTTTACAAATTAGTCACGGACCCGGCCATGATCGGCCCCATGTTTGAACATAACATGCGCAATGTGATGCTGACCCTGATGTCGGACCTGGAAAACCCGGGCACCATCGCCGAAATTCCGCGCATGTTCACCGACGATGAATTCGTGAAGGGCTGGAAGAAAAAATTGACCGACCCCATGGTCTTGGCTTTTTGGGAAAAAGAAATGGCCAAGACCTCGGACTTTCACAAATCCGAAATGCTCGGGTATTTAATTTCCAAAGTCGGCCGCTTTGTGGAAAATGCCATGATACGCAATATCATCGGCCAGTCGCATTCGGGTTTTAATTTCCGCGAAGTGATGGACAGTAAAAAAATTCTGCTGGTGAATTTATCCAAAGGTTTAGTGGGAGAAATAAACTCAAACCTTTTAGGTCTGATTATCGTATCCAAACTGCAAATGGCCGCTCTGGAGCGCGCCTCCATGCCCGAAGAACAGCGCCATGATTTTTACTTATATATGGACGAGTTTCAAAATTTTATTACCGATTCCATCGCCACGATTTTGTCCGAAGCGCGAAAATACCGCCTGTGCCTGGTGATGGCGCACCAATATTTGAAACAGCTGGAAGACAACAAGGGCAAGACCGCGGTGCGCGACGCGGTGCTGGGCAACGCCGGCACCATCGCCGCTTTCCGCATGGGCGTGGAAGATGCCGAGGTGCTGGTGAAAGAATTCACGCCGGTCTTTAACGCGTACGACTTGGTAAATATAGAACAATACACGGCCTATGTAAAATTGCTTATTGACAACACGGCCGCGAAACCGTTTAATATGATGACCTACCCCCCCACCCCGGGCAACAAGGAACTGGCCGCGGCCATCAAAGAGCTGTCGCGCCTGAAATACGGCCGGCCGCGCGAAATAGTGGAAGCCGAGATAATTGAACGGGCACAACTGTCCGCGATAGGGGGGAAAGCCGAGTTAAGCGAAGCGTCGCTCTAGTGTCATTCCGGCCCCCGAGCCGGAATCCAGTAACATGTCCACCCTCTACCGCCTCTACCGCCCGCAGAAGTTCGCCGACGTGACGGGCCAAGAGCACATCATCCAAACCATAACCAACGAGATATGCGCCGCTAAAACGGCGCATGCTTATCTATTCTCGGGCCCGCGCGGCACCGGCAAGACCACCCTGGCCCGTCTGCTGGCTAAGGCCGTGAACTGCCAAAACCGCAAAGATGGGGAATCTGAACCGTGCAATGAGTGCCCATCTTGCGCGGAAATTTCCGCCAGCCGCAATATAGACGTAATGGAAATAGACGCGGCCTCGCATACGGGCGTGGAAAATGTGCGCGAAAATATCATAGACAGCGCGCAATTTCAGCCCACCAAATCCAAATACAAAATTTTCATCATAGACGAGGTGCACATGCTTTCCACTCCGGCTTTCAACGCCCTGCTCAAAACCCTGGAAGAGCCGCCGGCGCACGTGATTTTCGTGCTGGCCACCACCGAACTGCAAAAACTGCCGGCTACCATTGTATCGCGCTGTCAACGTTTTACCTTCAAAAAAATCGGCTTTGACCAGATGATGAGCAAACTTTTGAAAATCTGCAAAGACCAGGACGTAAAGGTGGACAAAAAAGTGCTGGAGCGGGTGATAAACAAAAGCGACGGCTGTATGCGCGACGCTGAATCCCTGCTTGGTCAAATTTTAACGTTGAATCAAAAAAATATCGGGCCCGAAGACGCGGAAATGATTTTGCCCACGTCCAATGCGCGACAGATTTTGAATTTCGTGGATGCAATTTTGAACCGCGACGTTAAAAGCGCCGTGGCTCTGATAAACGAACTGGTTTCCGACGGCGTGAATCTGGAGCAATTCGCCTATGACGCGCTGGAAATTTTGCGCCTGCTGATGATTTTGCAATACGACCCAACCAAGGAAATTTTGGATTACAGCGACGAAGACGCCAAACTGATTAAAAAAATGACCAAACAGGCGCCGGCCGAGCAGATTATAAAATTAACGGACGCGCTGATGGCGCGCCGAGCGCAAATTAAATCCGCGCCTATTCCCCAGCTGCCCCTGGAGCTCTTCGCCGTGGAATTCTCAAACTGTCATTCCGGACTTGATACGGAATCCATCGCCGCCAACTGTCATTCTGAGGCCCCGCTTAGCGGGGACGGAGAATCCCTCTCGCCATCTATCACGCAAAAAATCAAAACCACTCTGGACGAAATTAAAAACAAGTGGCACGATATAACTGCCGGCCTCACCGAACAAAATCACTCACTCGGCTTTATCCTGAAAATGGGCGAACCGGCCAGAATGGAAGGAAATGAACTGTATTTGCGCGTGCCATTTTCCCTGCACAAAGAAAAAATTGAAGAGCAAAAAACCAAAAAATTGATAGAGGGCGCGATGACAGACGCCTTTGGGGAAAAAATTTGCCTGATTTGCGAGGTGACGCAGGCGCAAAATGATGATGGCGAAATCACCCAGCTCGCGAGTGAATTTGGGGGTGAAGTTGTCTCACTCTAACCATCCCCACATGAAAATAATTATAATATCTTTATTACTAATCCTTGCTCCGGTCGCAGTTTCGTCAAAAACTCTAGTCAACCTTAACGTGCCCTTTACTCCGGAAACACCGGACAATGTTTGGACAGCGCCCTGGAAAGACGCCTGCGAAGAGGCCAGTATCGTGATGGTCAGCCAATATTATTTAGGCAAACAAAACGCGCTCATACCAAAAGCGGCCGCCAAGGCGCTGATGCAAAAATATTTTACGATAGAAAACAAAATTTTTGGCTGGAACGCCAACACCGACGCGGCGCATACGGCTAAACTCATAAACGAGCACTCAAAAATTTTTGCCGCGGAAATAAAAAACAATCCGACGTTGGCAGAAATTAAAGCCGAGGTACAGGCCGGCCGGCCGGTAATTGCCGCCTTAAACGCTCTTGCGTTGACAAAAATCAACGACCATTTGCGCTTCCGCCGCAACGGCTCGTATTATCACATGCTGGTCATAGTGGGCTATGACGATGAAACGAACGAGTTTATCGTGAACGATAACGGCGATTACAGCGGACTTGACCATCGCTACAGTTATGATATTATAATGGACTCTTTGCGCGATTACAGCTACAAAACGCACAAGGCGAACGGCCCGGCGCGGGCGTTATTTACTTATCGCAAAATGCTGGCCAAAACCGCGACCAGCAACCGAATTTATTGGATAGAAAAAAATGTGAAACAATACGTCACCCACCCGGCCGTATTCAAACAACGCGGTTGGAGATGGGCCAACGTGCAGGTGGTGGAAAAAAGTGTGTTGGATGGGTTGACCAGCGGCACGCCAATCGCGCCATTGTCATCCTGAATTTATTTCAGGATCTCCAACCCGTAACCTCCGAGGTCGTCTAATGGCAGGACTCGAGACTCTGAATCTCGATATCTAGGTTCGAATCCTAGCCTCGGAACAATGAAGATCGTCATTGTAATTCCCACATACAACGAAAGGAAGAACATCTCCAAACTAACCGAGAAAATTTTTGCTTTGCGAATTGACGGGCTGGAAATGATCGTAGTGGACGACGGCTCGCCCGACGGAACCGGCGACAAGGTAAAAAAATTGGGCGAACGATTTCCGGTGACCCTGCTGGCGCGCGAAAAAAAACGCGGACTCGGTTCGGCTTACCTCGCCGGATTCAAGAAAGCCCTGGAAATGGGGGCTGATTTTATTTTTGAAATGGACGCGGATTTGTCGCACGACCCCGACGACGTGCCAAGATTACTGGAGCCGTGCCTGGACGGCGCCGATTTGGCCATCGGCTCGCGCCGGGTGGCCGGCGGAAAGATTATCGGATGGGGCTGGGCGCGCAAATTCATGAGCGCCGGAGCCATGCGGCTGTCGCGCCTGATACTTCAATTAAAAAACAAAGACGTTACCTCCGGCTTCAGATGTTGGCGCCGCGAAGCGCTTTTAAGAATTGACTTGGACAAAATCAAAAGCAACGGCTACGCTTTTCAGGAAGAAATACTCTGGCGCGCCCAGCAGGCGGGCCTGAAAATTGCCGAGGTACCGGTAATTTTTGTTGACCGCGAAGAAGGCAAATCCAAACTGGGCTGGAGAGAGGTATTGGAATTTTTTAAAGTAATGCTGTCATTGCGAGCGAAGCGAAGCAATCCCTAACACAAATGATTGGGATTGCTTCGGCGCTATGCGCCGCCTCGCAATGACAATAACAACTCGTCAAAGGTTTTCACCCTCATTAATTTCATTTTTAATTCCTTCACTCCGGGAACGCCTTTGAAATAATAGGCGAGGTGTTTGCGAAAAGTTACCATACTTCCTTCGCCGTAGCGCTCTAAATGCAGTTGCGCATGGCGGAGAATGACGTTTAAAATGTCATCGCGAGGAGACTGCAGGCCGACGAAGCAATCCCCTGCTTTATCAGATGGGGTTGCTTCGCTACGCTCGCAATGACAACGGAAAATCCACGGGTTGCCAAGCGCCCCGCGGCCTATCATCACGCCGTCCGCGCCAGTAATTTCCAAACACCGGCGGATGTCTTCGGACGAATTTATATCACCATTGGCCAGCGCCGGAATCTTTAACAACTTTTTCACGCGGCCAATCATTTCCCAGTTCGCTTTGCCGCTGTAGCCCTGCGTCTTGGTGCGGCCGTGAATCGTGAGTAAATCAGCGCCGGCCGCTTCCAATTTAGGCGCGAACTCCAAAATTTCTTCCTCTCTCCCCCACCCCAGCCGCGTCTTCACGGAAATCGGCGCGCCCAAATCCGCTTTTTTTAATTCTGCCACGATTTTTACCGCTCGCTCGTGGTCTTTCATCAAAGCCGCGCCCGAATTGACTTTGCCGGTTAATTTCGGCACCGGACAGCCCATATTAATGTCAATCCCGTCGGGTTTAAATTTTTCAACTAAAATCTCCGCGGCCTGACGCACTTGTTTGGGCTCGGCGCCGAACAATTGCAAAACAATCGGCCTTTCAATCGCGTCAAACTCGCACATTTTCAAGGTCTTGGCGTTGCCGCGGCAAATCGCCTCGGCGCTCACCATTTCCCGAAAAATCACGAAATCCGGGCCTGAAACCTCGCGGCAAACGCGACAAAACGGCCCGTCGGTCATATCGGCCATGGGCGCGAGCGCGACAATAGATCGTTCATCCATCCACATAGTAAAAATTAAGGGCCTCCGCGAAGACGCGAGGAGGCCCATCTTGCGTCGACGCGCCTCCTCATCGCGCCGACGAGAACTGATAAACCAAACCCGGATTCTGATACTTCCCCGACGGGTCGCGGTAGCCGAGCTCGCTCCGGCCAGCCTTGGCGAGCGTCTCGGCAAAGAGATCGACGACAACCTCCTCGCCGCCCTCACCGGCAACCACCACCCAGGTGTAGCCAAATCCGAGGCCCGGCAGCATCTTGCCGCACGCCCTGGCCTGCAACCCCGCCTCCATCAGCAAGACAAACAGATAGGCGTGATAGTACCGGCAGCACGCTATGGCATGGCTGAGCGCGAATGACAGTTTGGCCTGCTCCGGCGAGGGCGAGAACACGAATCTGTGATACGTCTGGCGCGCATCCTCGTCCAGCTTCGTGTCGTTAGCCAGAACCACCGCGTTATGCGGCAACGCGGCGAGCACGAGGGTCTTTACCGCCGCAAGTCGCGCGCCGATGCCCTGCGGAGAGCTGGCTTGTTCCCGCGCCAGCCGCAGATGACATCCTATGAAGCGGTACTCGTCATCCATCTGCACGTCGAAGATGTTCTCTCCCACCCACTGTCGCCTCGCCTCAACGACCTGGGGCTTCCCGTTGTCTGCCTGCCCGTTGTCTGACATGTTCTCTCTCTCCTGTTTTTGCTAACAAAATAATGCCCAAAAAATCGTTTTCTGTCAACAATTGCGTAATTTCATTTCTCGGGTTATAATATCCGAAAGATTTGACATAAGCAAGCTATCCGCCTTGCGCCATTAAACCAATATGAAAAAAATCATCGCCGTAGCCGCAGTCATCATAGTCGCCGCCGGCCTCTGGTACGGTTTTACACTTAACAGTAAGAAGCAAACCAACAGTTCCAACGACTATCAAAAATACGAAAACACCGCTTACGGTTTTAGTTTGGAATACCCGAAAACCTGGCACGCGACCGGAGCAAGCGCCACTTCCACGGTTATCAGTTTCAACGACACGGCGCCCAGCGAACCTGTGGAGGGCGCAGAGACGACCTCATCAGCCGTGATAGACATCATGATAATAGAAAACTACGACAACATCAGCTTGGGGGAATGGACTGACTTGTCTTTGGGGCTGGGGCCGGAACTGAACATTTTGAGCGAAGAAACAATTGAAGCAAACAATACAAAATTTTTGGTGAAAACTTTTACGCCCCTGAAATTGCCCGAGGCCGCGCCGACCGCGGCGGCTTTTACCGCCTTGAATGATGAAAAATATTTCGCGCAAATTAACTACATGGGCGAAGAGCCGAATTTTACCGCCGGCATGAAACATTTCAAGCATTTACTGTCCAGTTTTCAGTTGACTTCGGCCGCGCCGTAGGATATAATGCAATAACTAAAAAATTTCAGATATGCGAACTTCCCTTCCATTTACCCATCGCCAGCTCTCCCCTTCGCCGCCTTCGCGGCATGAGAAAGGGGAGAGGGGGACGACTGCAATATTGCCAGCTATATTGCTCATCGCGTTTGGCATTGCGGCGAGATTTTTGCCCCATCCGGCGAACTTTACTCCCATCGGCGCCATTGCTATTTTTGGCGGACTGTATCTGCCCAAAAAACTTTCTGTTTGGCTGCCTCTCTCGGCCATGCTTATCAGCGATATTTTTATCGGCTTTTATTCATTGCCGATTATGGCCAGCGTGTACGTCGGCTTTATGTTCGCCAATCTGCTATCCTTGACAGCGCGGGGCAAACTCGCATATACAAAAACCGCCTTTGGGCGGTTTGGGACTATTGCCGGCGCCACGGCGCTAAGTTCAGCCATTTTTTACCTCTTGACAAACGCGGCGGTTTGGGCATTCGGCTCTATGTATCCGCACAATTTCACCGGCCTTTTGGAATCATACTACCTGGCTCTCCCCTTCTTCCGAAACAGCCTGGCGGGCGACGTTTTCTTCACTTTCGTTTTAGTAGGCGGGATGGAGTTGCTAAAACATACGTTAAGGGATTCCTCCGCTCTCCGCCGGCTGGCGAATCGATCGGAATGACATTATCCATACGGTAACTCCTCTGGCTCTGGCGGTTCTTCTTTTCTCTCTTCTTCCACAGCAGGCCCGACAGGCAAATCCAAATCAATGGGCAAGCCAAACGGCGGCTCCGAGCGCTTGGTGGCGGATTTCTGCAACAACGGGGTCTTCACACTCGGCAACGGGAAGTGCCACAAAGTGGCCAGCTCTTCTATGTTCAAAATATAGGGCGTGCCGTACACTTTAATCTTGCGCTTCTTAAACGCGTTCACGAATTTGCGTTTTTTCCAAACCACTATAAGCTTCTTAAACGCGTAGTAGGCCTTGGTCACCACGTAGGGCGTGAGCTGGTTGCGGTTGACCATGCTAAATTGCTTTAGCGAGCCGACATAGCCGTCCAAGCACCGCGAGGGATTGAAAACTTCCTTGCGCGCCACATACAGGGCGCGTATTTTTGTCTTAAAGCCGACCTTGGCGATTTTGTCTTCCACGGCCTGCACCGTATTTTTCAGGCCCGGCGGCAATTCGCTCACTTTGCCGGCCACGACCTCTTCCCTTTTGACTTCTTTTTCCTTTGGTTCAAAGTTCCAATTCCACACGTCCATGAGCATCTCAAACAGCTTGGCCGGCAAACCCAAAATGCCGCCCAGAATGCCGGCCTTGGCCGGGGCTTTTTTTTGCGCGATGATTTCCTTTACCAGACTGATGCCGGCGGCCTGCCAGGTATCGGCCACTGGCTCAATCACGATTTGCGTGAAAAAATTCTCGCCCGCCCCGAGTCGCGTGAAATTTTCCAGCACCGCGGCCATAGGGTCGTTGAACATGGCGTCTTTGGTCACGCTGTGCTCAAACTCGGGATAGGTGCGGATGGGGTAGGCATTGTGGCCGGCTAAAGTGAATTCCACGCCGAAGACGTCTTCCGCGTCATTGGGAAATTTTGTCGGAATGACGCCGACATAATCCTCTATTTCCGTGATTTCGGCCGTCGGGTATTGGGCGTAAATGGCCGCTTCCACCACGTCGCGAAATTCTTGCTCGGTATAAATTAAAAATTGAATATAGCCGGCCATGGAAATAATCTCAAAGCTGAACCACTTTTGTTTTTTGCCCAGCCAAAATTTTTCGCCGACATTGGGCCCGACCAGCGCGCCCGACAGGTGCGAAAAAAGCTGTTCCACGGCCTTGGGGCTTTGAATCACCTCTTGCGGAATCTCAATGGCCAGCACGAGCCATTTCCATTTGCTTGTGTAAAGCCCCTGCCGATACCACAGCCACAGCTCCTGCCCCATGTAGAAAAAAATTAAGAGCAAAATAGCCCAGCCGATGATGCCAAACAGGGCCAAAATTATTTTTCCGCTGGACCACGTAAGCAATTGGTCCCAAAACGAAAAATTTAGATTGAATGAGACTCCGCCAAAAGGCGACTCCATGCCAGTGGGCATATCATTTATTTATAAACCGGTACACGCCGCCATAGATAATCAAAACCCCTAACACTGTCCACCACCAGCCAAACAAACCCGAAACATAGCCGGCGTAATAGGCAATAACGCAAATGATGGTGGCAATAGCCGCCACCATGTGACGCACGAGATTATCGGTCATAGATAATAATTACCACGTTAGTATATCACACAACCGCCCGCCTTTGCCATTTTTCCGCCAGCACCAGCAGAGGGGCGGCGATAAAAATGGAAGAATACGCCCCGCTGGCAAAACCAATAAGCAGGGCCAGGGCGAAGTAATGGATAGAAGCGCCGCCAAAGAGATAAAGGGCGATAAGGGCGAACAAAGTGGTAACGGTCGTGTTGATAGAGCGCATTAAAGTCTGGTTCAGACCGTTGTTAACCACCTCGGCAAAGTCTTCGTTGCGCCGGCGCAATAAATTTTCCCTGATGCGGTCGTAGACCACGATGGTGTCGTGCACGGAAAAACCCAGCACGGTTAAGAGAGCCACCACGAAAGCAATATCCACCTCCACGCCCCAGCCATGCCCCAAAACCGAAAAAATACCCATCACCAAAAAGACGTCATGCACCACCGCGATTATGGCCAACAGGCCGTATTTCCAGCTGGCCACGGGCCGCGACACCTTGCGAAAGGCATAGGCGATATACAATATAATGCCCAGGTTGACGAAGATAATGGCCCACACCGCCCGCGTGCGCAATTGCTTGCTTACGGCCGAGCCGATTGTTTCAAAACTAATTTCCTTCACCGTGTTTTCTTTGGTCTGAAAATTTTGCGTCAAGCGCTTTAGCGCCTCCTGATGTTTTTCTTCGCTCAAAAATTCGGTGCGGATAATAATGCTGTCTTCGCCGACGTTTTGAACTTGAACATTTTTCAAATCCACTTCGGCAAAAACTTTTTGCACATCAGCGGCCGGCGGCCGGTTGCGGCTAAACGATATTTCCAACAGAGAACCGCCGGTAAAGTCAATGCCCGGCTTTAGCCCCCACATAAATATCAAAACAAAGGCGGCCACAGTTACCAGTCCGCTGAAACTAAGCAGTACCTTGGAATACTTTATGAATGGTATGGTCATAGTGAAAAATTATGTATGGGATTGCTTCCCGCCAGAGGCGGGCAGGCGCTCTTCGCTCGCAATGACATTTTTTTTATGCCCCAAAAACATCCAATTGCCATACTCATTGAACCAGCGGAAAACAATGCGGATATTGATGCGGGTAACGGTAATGGCCGTAAACATGGAGACCAACGTGCCGATGGCCAACGTGACGGCAAAGCCCTGCACAAACCCGGTGCCAAACCATATAAGGAATCCGCAACTGATAAGGGTGGTGATATTGCTGTCGCGAATGGACGGCCAGGCGCGCGCGAACGACTCCTCGGCCGCCGACAGCAAACTGCGGCCATTGCGTAATTCTTCTTTCATGCGCTCAAACACCAGCACATTGGCGTCTACGGCCATACCGATAGACAAAATAAAGCCGGCAATGCCCGACAAGGTTAAAGTTACTCCGATAATCTTAAAGATGGCCAAACTTAAAAGGGCGTAGACGAGCAGAGAAACATTGGCCAACAAGCCGGGAAAGCGATAATAGCCAATCATGAAAAGCAAAACTAAAATCAAACCAACAATGCCGGCGAAAAAACTTTTACGCAGATACTCGGAACCCAAAGTGGCGTCCACTTTCTGCTGGCTGATGAGGTCTACGGCCACGGGCAAAGCGCCGGCGTTGAGGCGCTGGGACAAAAGCCGCGCTTCGCCGAGCGTGAAACTGCCCGAGATGACGGCCGAGCCGCTGGTGATGGCTTCGTTCACGCGCGGAATGCTAATGGGCTCACCGTCCAAAAATATGGCCACGTTCTTGCCCACATTGCGCGTGGTGATATCGCCGAACAATTTTGTGCCTTCTTCGTTGAATTGCAGATTGACCTGCACTTGTCCGGACTGATTATCCTGGGTTACCTCGGCGCGCTTGAGCTGCTTGCCCGACAAGCCCGAGCTTTTCCATTCCTCGGCCGGCGGCACGACATCGGAAGCCTGTTTAGTCTTCACGTACACGCGGGCCACCTCATATTCCCTGGACGGCTTTTCATCTTTTTTGTAAATAATGTGAAAACCGAATTTTGTTTCCACCGCATTGGACACAGCGCCCTTGGGCATCGCGCCCGCCGCCTCTTCAAACTCCGGCACCATTTGGCCCTTCTTAAACCAGCCCAGCTCTTCGCCGCGCACTTCCAATTTTTTATCCGGAGAATATTGCTGTACCAACTGGGCAAAATTGGCGGGCGACGCCTGGGCTTTTATTTCACCGGCTCTTTGGCGGGCCTGGTCTTTGTTCAATTTGCTTTCACACCCTTCGGCGCCGGCATAACAAACCAACAAGTGCGACGCGTTTATCATTTTTTCGCCGTCGCGGCCGGAGAGCCGTTTTACCACGTTCAAGCCGTCAAAACTTTTCACCAGGGTTTTGCCCGCCTGGCCGTCTTTGGCTTTCTCGGCCCAAGCAAAAATTTCCGGATAAATTTCTTTGGTAATAAATCCCAGATTGCCGCCCTTGTCTTTGCTGGCCTGGTCTTCGGAATATTGGGCCGCGATTTTGCCGAAATCGGCCCCGGGTTTTAGGGCCGCGGTTAGAGCTGTTTTGGCTTTTTTATCGGCCGCGCTGTTAAAAACGTCCAGGTCTTTTTTTTCTTGGGGTGTCAAATCGCGGGCCGGGTCGTGATTTTCTTCCTTAAATTCCAGTATCGGAGTTTCGCCAATCATTTTGATGGCCTGATTGACATCGGTAACGCCGGGCAATTCCACAATCACGCGATAATCGCCGCCGACCTTGGTGGTTTGCACCAATGGCTCGGCCACGCCCAGGCCCCCGCGCACGCGCCGCTCTATCACGTCGCGCACGCCTTCCACGGCGTCGCCGCGGTCGCCTTCGGGAATGGTTTCTGTTTTGGCCTGATAAACCAAATGCGCGCCGCCCTGCAAATCCAGGCCCAGATTAAAGCCCTTATCCGGCAAGCGGGGCAAACCGATGTTGGCCGCGTTGTTGAGCCAGTCTATGCCGCGGTTGGCGAACGCCGGCAAAACAATAAGCAGGGTGGCAATGGCCAAAGCGACCACGCCGGCCGCGTGCCATTTTAATTTTTTCGCCGACGAAACCTTGTTGGAAATTTTTACTGCCATAAACACAATTATTATGTCATTCCGGGCTTGACCCGGAATCTATTTCCGTGTGGACGGTGCAGGACTCGGACCTGCGGCCCTTGCGATGTAAACGCAATGCTCTACCAACTGAGCTAACCGTCCGTCCGCATCTCGGCTATGATTTTACCCCTTTTTGCCTTTTTTGGCAAGAACCATTGTCATTCCTGCGCAAGTAGGAATCCACAATCATTACGATTCGTCCAAAATTATCTTTTCTTTGAATCCTCCCCTGTCTTCGGCCTTGGTGGCGCGTATTTTTTCCAGCTCAACGGCGTCATAACCCTTGAAATCGCGCATGGAATTGAGAACTTCGTAAAGGTCGCCCAAATCATGTGGCGATTCCGAGGAAAAAAACTCTCCCAGCTCCTCCAGCAGTTTTTCCTTCAACTTTTTCCAGTATTCCTCACTGCCGGCGATATGGTACACCGCCTGTCCGCCTTTGGCTTTGATGATTTCGGGAATCTTGTCCCGCACGAGTTTATTGTATTTCATATAATCTAATCGCTGTCATTGCGAGCGAGCCACAAGCGAGCGCGGCAATCCCTTCCGTGTTTGGGATTGCTTCGCCCCTTCGGGGCTCGCAATGACATTTAAGTTTCAAAATAATTTTTACCTGTTTTTATCGCTTCCAACATGAAACGAACTTCAAATTTCCTATTTCAACGCCCAGTTCCTCCGTCGCTTCTCGTTTCACCGTTTCCATGGGGCTTTCTCCAAACTCCACGTGTCCGCCGATGGAACCATAACAACCGTCCGCGTGCGCGCCCTTGCGTTTGGCGAGCAAGGTCTTGCCATCTTTTATTATCACCGCCCCGGCGCCCACTTTGATTATTTTATCTTCCGACATAATTGAAACTTCGAACTTCTGATTATTTGACTTAAAAATATGATTATGGTAGGGTGTTTTTGCCGTCAGAGAGTGCTCGAAGGCCCTACTCCGGAAGACGTCCCGGAGCCAGGAGGAGAAGCCGTCCCACCATTCCATGCCGCCGGCCACAGTCCGGCCGCGAGGTGCGCGCGCTCCGCTTCCAAAGGGGCATCTCGAAAACTGTGCCGGGGTGGTTTGGCGTCTTTGCGCCAGATTGCACCCCACATGGACAGCGTCCTCCTACGGGGAGGACTATGGTTGCTTAGCGCCATCAACCCTCTCTGACGGCGCTTTTTTTTTATTTGTATTTCTTCAACAACTCATCTAATTTTTTCATGATTGGCGCGCGCCAGTCGTCAATCATTTGCGTCCTGATAAATTTTACCATTTTTTTGTCTTCCGCCGTCATCTTTTTACTCTCAAGTTCGTAAATTTTTCCCAAAATAAAATAATCTCTATCTTCCTTCAAAACATAACGTTTTTTGTCAATCGGACGAATTTTTGGTAATTTGTTCATACTACACAATTCGTTGTGGCAACAATCGTCATCCTGAACTTGTTTCAGGATCCCCACTGTCCAATTCGCCGACTCGCTCGATCGGAGATGCCGAAACAAGTTCGGCATGACAGTGACGCGGCTGGAAACTTATCACTCCCATTCGTCGCTCAAGTCTTTCAAAGTGGGATTAAGTCCTTTTACTAAATTTATTTTCCACTGACGATGCCAATTTTTGATTTGTTTCTCTCTGTTAATTGCGTCACGTGGATCCAAAAAAACTTCGTAATAAACTAACTTTTTCAGATTATACTGTTTTGTAAATCCCTCATTGATTCCATTTTTATGTTCTTCAAGCCGACGTTCTAGATTGTTCGTTATACCTACATATAAAACCGTGTTGATGATGTTTGTTAAAATATACACATAAAATGTTTTCCCCTCCATACGATTTGCGATTGGAGATGCTGAAATAAATTCAGCATGACATTACTGGCCGTGACAGCGCTTGTATTTCTTCCCGCTGCCGCAAGGGCAAGGGTCGTTGCGGCCCACCACTTTGCCGGCCTCGTCGCGCACTTTTTTCCCGGCCGGCGCGGCGCCGTTGTCGCTGGTCTTGCTGGCCCCGCTAAACATCAGATTCCCCGCCTGCATCACCGACGGCGCTATCTGTATTCCCAAATTTACTTTATAAACCAAATACACCACTTCTTTTTGAATGTAATTAAGCAGTTCGTTGAACATCCGGTAGGTTTCTTTTTTGTATTCCACCAGCGGGTCGTGCTGGGCATAGCCGCGCAGGCCAATGCCGGTGCGCAAATAATCCACGGCCACCAAATGTTCCACCCACAGATTGTCTATGGCGCGCAGCAATACTTGTTTTTCTATCTCGGCCATCATCTCGGGCGGGGCTTGTTTGACCAGCAGTTCCTCGTATTTATACTTGGCCGTTTCTATCAAAAATTCTATGAGTTGCGTCCTAATCGTAACATCATCAACCCGCCCGCCCACCGGCGGGGCGCCAAATTCTCCGATTTTTTTCTTTTCATCGTCAGACAGCGGGAAAATGGTCGTCATTGTTTCGGCAATTTCTTTCACATTCCAGTCACTGCGGTCTTCGGCGTTGGTATGGAACGAAACCACCTCTTCAATTTCCTGTTCTATCATTTCCAAAATCATGACGCGCAAATTTTTTACCCCCTCTTTCGTCTCCCCCTTATCAAGGGGGAGAGAAGCGGTGGACGTCTCCGCCATATCACGAGAGAGAGAAGCGGTTGATTCAAAAGCGCGCAATACCTCGCGCCGTTTGCCGTAAATCACCTCGCGGTGCTTGTTGAGCACGTCATCGTACTCCAGCAAATGTTTGCGCGTGTCAAAATGCAAACCCTCCACTTTGCGCTGGGCGCTTTCTATAATGCGCGTAATCATCCCCTGCTCTATGGGCATGTCATCTGGCACTTTAAGGGCGTTCATTACCCCGCGTATTCTGTCGCCGGCAAAAATACGCATCAGGTCGTCTTCGGTGGAAAGGAAAAATTGCGACTGCCCCGGGTCGCCCTGGCGCCCGCTGCGGCCGCGCAACTGGTTGTCTATACGCCGGCTCTCGTGGCGCTCGGTGCCCAGCACAAACAAACCGCCGGCCGCGCGCACGCGCCCGGCTTCTTCGGGTACAGGCGGATTACCGCCCAAAATTATATCCACTCCCCTGCCGGCCATGTTGGTGGCCAGGGTCACGCGCCCGGGCTGGCCGGCCTGCGCGATTATCTCGCCCTCGCGCTCATGATTCTTGGCGTTTAGAATTTCATGCGCTATTCCCTCTCTTTGCAAATGCAAACTCAAGGCCTCGTTTTTCTCCACTGATACCGTGCCTATCAAAACCGGCTGGCCCTTGGCCTGTAATTCTTTTACCATCTGGGCGATGGCCTTGTGCTTGGCCTCTTCGGTTTTATAAATCCTGTCCGGAAAATTCGTGCGCTGGCTGGGTTTGTTCGGCGGAATTACCACCACTTCCAGTTTGTAAATTTTGCCGAACTCTTCGGCCTCGGTGACGGCCGTGCCGGTCATGCCCGACAGCTTTTCGTACAAACGGAAATAATTTTGAAAAGTAACCGTGGCCATGGTCTGACTTTCATGTTGAATGACCACGTTTTCTTTGGCTTCTATGGCCTGATGCAAGCCCTCGCTATAGCGGCGGCCCGGCATTTTGCGGCCGGTAAATTCGTCCACTATGAGCACCTCGCTGTTTTCCACGATATAGTCGCGGTCGCGCAAGAAAAGCGTCTGCGCCCGCAAAGCCTGCTCCACGTGGTGCACGGTACGCACCCCGCCCTCGGCGTAAATATTGTCCACGCCCAGCCATTTTTCCATTTTAGCGATGCCGGCTTCGGAAAGCGTGGCCGAGCGCATTTTTTCGTCTATGTTAAAGTCCTCGTTTTCTTTCAAGCGGCGCACCAGCTCGGCGAATTTGTAATACATGTCGGCCGCTTTTTCGGCCGGCGCGGAAATAATCAAGGGGGTGCGGGCTTCGTCTATTAAAATGGAGTCAACCTCGTCCACGATGGCGTAAAAAAACGGCCGCTGTACCATCTCGCTCAAATTTTGCACCATGTTGTCGCGCAAATAATCAAAGCCATATTCGTTGTTGGTGCCATAAGTGACGTCGCAGCCGTAGGCCTCTTGGCGCGAGCAGGGTTCCAAAAATTCCGTTTCCACTTTGTACATTCCTTTGGCGTCGCGTTCTTTGTCTGCTTCACTGCCCTCCTGTAACCCCACCCCCTGCCACCACACCAAAGATTTTGGTGTGGTGGCCTGCCCATCCCCTAATAGGGGAGGGGTTTTTGCGTAGCGAAAAGAAACACCAAGCTGTTGAATCACGCCCACGCTCAATCCCAAAGCATCATATATCTGCCCCATCCACACAGCGTCGCGTTTGGCCAAATAATCATTCACAGTCACCACGTGCACTCCCCTGCCGGCCAAGCCGTTTAGATACACAGGCAAGGTAGCCACCAGGGTTTTGCCCTCGCCAGTGCCCATCTCAGCGATAGCGCCGCTATGCAAAGCCATGCCGCCCTTTAGCTGGACGTCAAAATGGCGCATACCAGTCAAACGTTTTGATGTTTCGCGCACCACGGCAAACGCCTCGGGCAAAATATCGTCCAGGGTGGCGCCGTCGGCCAAACGCTTTTTGAACTCATCGGTTTTGCCCCGCAACTGTTCCAAACTCAAAGACGCCATCCCGCTTTCCAGGGCATTGATTCTTTCCACGAGCGGCTTGTATCCGGCAATCACTTTCGCATTCGGGTCGCCAAAAATTCTGCTAAAAAAAGACATAGAACCACTAATCTTTTTCGCTAATCTCACTAATCGCGAACGCCGTAATTCTATCATATTTACGCGGAAAAGCAAGGGGTCGCGCGGTACACTGGCTCGCGCGATGAACAAATTTATGCTATAATATCCCCATGGCCGAAAACATCTTTTTGCAAATAAGCCTGCTGTTGGCCCTCACGGTGGGCGCGGCTTTCATTCTGCGCCTCCTGCGCCAGCCCCTGATTATCGCTTACCTGGCCGTGGGCGTGCTGGCCGGCCCCATGTTTTTCAATCTGCTCAAAGGCGGGGCAAATGTTTACGACGCGTTCGCCAAAATCGGCGTGGTGCTTTTGCTGTTTGTCGTGGGCCTCAATCTCAATCTCGGCTATCTCAAAAAAATCGGCAAAGTGGCCATCATCACCGGCCTGGCCCAGGTTACGCTCACCGCTCTCATCGGCATGGCCATCTTGCAGGCGCTCAAATTTTCCCTGCTCTCTTCCATCTATCTGGCCGTCGCCATCACCTTTTCTTCCACCATCATCATCACCAAGCTGCTCAATGAAAAAAAACACACTGAAAGCATGTACGGCCGCTATGTCATCGGCCTGATGCTGATGCAGGATTTTGTCGCCATTATTATAATGATGATTCTGGGCATCACCCGCCAGCAGGCCGAATTTTCCGCCGGCGCGCCCCTGGCCCTGAAAATTATTTTTCTGGCTGGCTTTATTCTGGCTCTAACAAAATACATTGCCCCCGCCATCTTAAAACGCGTGGCCGACTCCGGGGAATTTTTGTTTGTCTTTACCCTGGCCTGGTGCCTGGGCATCGCCAGCATCACCTATTGGCTGGGCTTTCCGGTGGAAGTCGGGGCCATCATCGCCGGCCTCACCCTGGGCTCAACGCCCTATCAGCCAGAAATTTCCAGCCGCGTCAAACCATTGCGCGATTTTTTCATTGTTTTGTTTTTCATCATTCTGGGCGGCAGTTTGGAGCTAAACAATTTGCGCGCTTCCCTCGCGCCCGGCCTCATTCTTTCGCTTTATATCCTCATTGGCAACCCGCTCATTCTTTACATCCTTTATCGCCTGCACAAATTCAACCGTCGCAACAGCTTTTTATCGGCCCTTACCGCGGCCCAGGTGAGCGAGTTCGGCTTTATATTGCTTTACACCGGCGCCGGCATCGGCCACCTGGGGAAAAACGAGATTCCTGTTTTTACTCTGGTTGCCTTAATCACAATCTTCATTTCTTCCTACCTTATTACTTACAATGAAAGAATTTATCATTTTTTGAAGCCGTTTTTTGCCCTGTTCGGCAAAGACAACCGAACGCAAAAAGAAGACGATGCCGCCTCTTATGATGTCTGGGTCTTCGGCTATCATCGCATCGGCTGGAAGGTTTGCGAAGCATTGATTGAAAAAAAGATTAAATTCGCGGTGGTGGATTACAATCCGGAAATTATTTCCAAATTAAAAAAACGCGGGGTGCCCAGTTATTTCGGCGATGCCTCGGATATAGAATTTTTAGACGCCTTGCCTCTGGGCGAGGCTAAACTTATTATTTCCACTTTGCCCACGGTAGAAGACCAGCGCGCCCTGATAGCGCATGTAAAGCACAACGGCAAAATTAGACGCGGGCGGGCGCGCCAGGCCCCGTTTTTCATCGCCAGCTTGTACGACGACGCCTACCTACAGGAGCTGTATGAAATGGGCGCGGATTATGTGATGATGCCGCATCTGCTGGGCGGCCAGCGCATTTACGATGTTTTGAAACGCGGGCATTGGGCCAAAGAAGGCTTGAAAAAATTAAGGCAGTACCAAAAAGACGAGCATAATTCGCGCTTTGAGGCGCTGGGCGCCCGCCATTGTTAAGTTTTGAATATTAAAAACTCGCACACGAAAACATAGAAAAAGATATCCACAGCCCCGCGCTTGACACTAAGCGGGGTGTAAAGTATCATATACCGGCTTCGGAAAGTGGTAACGGGCCCATCCGTCGGTTGACGGAGAATTAGGGCTACGTGCCAATCCTCTAAAGCCCTCGCATGAGCGAGGCAACGAACAAGGAGAGACGGATGGAAACCAAGACGCAGAAGGGGAACCTCGCCGTGCCCGTCATCGCCCCCGACACGGACCAGCTCCAAAAGGCAATCTTCACGCACGAGCCCACCCCGATCGTCTACAAGAACGAGAAGGGCGAGCTGGTGCGCTGCTGGGCGGCCTTCAACGCCGTCCACGCCGAGACCGCCGACAAGAGCGTGTTCGTGCTGCGGGGCAAGATCGTGGCCGGCGACGCGAACTTCCTGCGCGCGCACGAGAACGCGGTGCGCCGGAACTACGAGGCGTCCCTCATCTACAAGCTCGGGCAGGACTACGCCCAGCTGGAGATGTGGGACAAGTCCGGCAAGGACGAGATCCCGCCGGGCACGTTCTCGAGCGACGACCACCGCGCGCGATAGCGCCACCGACAGAACCACGGCGCTAACCGCAACCGCACATTCCCACCAGTCGTCCCCTCCCCAATTCGGGACGCATCTCACAGTAGACTGTGAACCCCATCGCGACACGCGTCGCGGTAGCGCGGTTCCCTCTGCGAGACACAACACAAGAGGCCCGACCCAGCAACAGCAGGTCGGTCTTTTTCGTTTACAAAAAACCCCGCTCATTGCGGGGTCTATAGCTTTATAACTTGATAACTTTCTACTTCAATCACGGTTCCACCAAAATCTGCGCCGCGCCGCCGCCATCGCACGTGATGAAGAACTTGCCCACATACTTGGCCGTGGCAATGGCGAAACCGTATTTGGGCACATAGTACGACTGCTTGCCGAAAGCAACGGTGTGCGCCTTGGCATCGCGGTTGTCCAGCATAAACTGCTTGCCTTTTTTCATGGTCAAAGACCCGGGCGTGCCTTTGCATTTATAAAACTGATAATAATACCCGGATTTGCGATAGATACTTAAAGCCTTAGTGTAACTTAATGTGGCCGAAGGGCTGACGCCTGTTTTAGCGCCAGTACCCGTAACACCACCTGTGCCTGGCACCGTGGATGCGGCGGTAGTGGCGGTAGTGGCGGTTTTATCCGTGGACGGCTGTTCCCCTGCCTCGGTAGTGGTCGCGGTCTGCTCTTCGCCCGGCGCCGGACTGACGGCCGGTTTCTTGCCCCATTTATTCCAGGCCAGCAAAGCCACCACAATCGCCACAATCACGATAATTGTGGGCAGATTGCCTTTTTTGTCCGCCGGCGGCGCTTCGGGCGCCGACTGCCCGCCTGTTGGCGGGTTTCCCGCTCCGCCAACTGGCGGATTGGTATTTTGGTTGTCCATAAAGTCAAAAATTACATTACTCACACTTTCCCTCCGCTATCATCAATATACCCCAACCCGCTCAAAAAGTCAACGATTGCGGGATCCCCGCCGCGTTTACAAAAAATCCCCGACTTAGCCGGGAATTTTTTACTTGCAGGGGCTGAGGGAATCGGACCCCCAACTTCTCTTTTGGAGAGAGGTGTTATACCACTTAACTAAGCCCCCGAGAGGGGCGGCTCTTATTATTTCGTCTCTTTGTGCATGGTATGTTTTTTGCAATGCCGGCAGAATTTTTTCATCTCCAAGCGGTTTTTGAGAGTTTTTTTGTTGCGGGTGCTGAAATAATTCGCGCGCTTGCATTGCGAGCATTCCAACTTGGCCAAATTATCTTGAGACATAATAAAATATTAGGCTTGGTGGAGTGTAGCACACTTCACGCGAATTGTCAAAATTATTTCCCTCTTGACAACTCATACACAGGAGGTATGATAAAAGTAGACGAACCTTTTATTTCATACTGTATGGGGACGCGAAAGTGCGGGCGCGCCTAGGCTAACCGAGGCGCCTCTTTACAAGGAACCGCTGGCTGAAAAACAACCGGTTCGGGGCAAGAGTCCCGAAACAAGCGCTTGGCGCACGGATTGTTTTTCAACCCCAGGTCGGCTGGGTCTGCCCGCAGTGTAGAGTTAAAAACAGTCCCGACTTAGTCGGGACTGTTTTGGCGCGAGCCGATGAGCGGATTTGAACCGCTGACCACCTCCTTCGCTTATACTTTATATTGCTATAAAGACTAGACTGTATCTTTGGCTTATCCTTTACCGGACTTAGCCACCCTTGTCAGTCGTTCGCCCGCGATTAGCGGGACGGTCTTGTCCCAATTTATTTAGGGATATTAACCGTTATTCGGGATTCACCACGATGTTTCCATCGTGATGGGCGAGGCTTGCGGCTCACCATGGAGGTGCTCTACCAACTGAGCTACATCGGCATTTTCTAATTTTTTTTATTTTCCAAAATCCTCATTAATTCATCTCTCATTTTTTTATTATGGTAATAAACTGTTAAAACTCCATGTCTACTTTTTTCGCGATAAGTACCTTTTCTAACAGACATTGTTATCGTGCTTTTGTAAAATTGATTTTTATTTACCTTTATTTGCCCCTTCCAAAACCTTAGCGCTTCAGTCACTGAAATGTCATTGAATAACTGAAGGCTAAACTTAAGGTCTTTTCTTCTAATGGAAAAAAATTTAACTAAAAAGTCAATAAATTTCTTGACCAATCTTGGGTCAGTATTTCCCAACCTAACTGTGCATTTATCCGCTTTTGTTCCCTCCCCCCAGTATAACCCAAGTCCAAAACCATATAAAATTCCCTCTTTTAATGTATGTGGATACTTTATGACAAATGGATCACCGTTTGGGTTATTTTTTTTGTAAATAGCTTCACTGATAGATCTACACGTAATCGAATATTTTTCCATCCAATAACGTATTTTATTTACTGAACATTCGAAAATATTGGCAATTTCTTGTGCCGACTTTCCCTGATTTTGATATAATTTTTGCAAAACACCTTTGCTTATCATATCACAAATTATATCATAGCCGACTGAATAGTACAAGTAACCCCAAGTAGATAATATGGTTGTCAATGAACCTTGTGGGTGGAGTAGGATTCGAACCTACGAAGGCAGAGCCAGCAGATTTCATTTATCCAAAAGTTTCCTTCTAGCATGGACTATATCTTTATCCTATCCGCCAATCTGGCCGATAGGATACTCTGGTATCTAGTCTCTACGGCGCCCCCGACTTTGCCGGGGTTCCCACGGTATTAGCATGCCCGCCAGTTGGCGGATTTAGCTTTCACCGTTATCCCAGAGAGTTCATCCTAAAGTTACCTTTAGGAGCTGCGTTTCAACACAGTCTGCTCCAGTTGACCACTTTGGTATCCACCCATCTTCTTAAATTTTCTTGAGCCGCCTCAGGGATTCGGACCCTGGACCTACGGTTTACAAAACCGTTGCTCTACCGCTGAGCTAAGGCGGCAATTATACCGCTGCCTGCCCGCCTTTGGCGGGAGCTAAGGCGGTGTCTGCGCGCGTTTGACTCAAGCGGCTACTGCCCTAGTCACCTCTGGCGACCGCACTTCCATTTTTTTTATTCTTTCCCTAAAACCATCCAATTTGTTGTTGTCGGGATTGACCATCCGCAAACCATTCATTCCCTTCTCAGCCAGCTCTTTGTCGCCGCATATTATAGCAATTTCCGTCATTAAGTCAAGGTACTTGGGGTTTTGCGGTTCCAATTCCGCGGCCGCCACTATGGCCTCGCGCGCGGTTTTGGGCTGATTCACTCGCAAGAGCAGTTCGGCGATGTGGTAATAGCGCGGGGAAAAAGAATCATTAAGCAAAACCGCCTGCTGATAATACCCAATCGCTTCTTCCAAATCACCCTGGCTCTCGGCGATTTCGGCCAGCTTCACCAAAACGCTGTCATCATCAGGCTCCAGTTGAAGCAAAAAGCGATATGTCTGCCGCGCCTCCTCCAAAGAATTCTTAGCCGCGTAAGTGTCGCCCAATCCTCGGTAAGCGGAGGCGGCTTTGGGGTCAACTTTAACCGCGGAAATAAACAAATTTTCCGCTTTTTCAAAATCTCCTAATTTTAAGTACTGCTCAGCCTCCTGCACCAGATGGCTCAATTTGATTTCGCGCTCCTGCGGGTCTTGGTCTGCGCGCTGTTCTCTCGCCTTTACGCTTTGCTCGTGCCGCAACAGTGTTTCCACCTTGGCGAAATACGAACGAAAGCGCGTCTGCGCGTCGCCCCAGACGCGCCCCAGGGGCCGCAGGGTCTTTTTTACGTTCTCGCGCAAACGATTGCCGCGCTCTTCCACTCGCTTTATAATTATTTCTTTTTTCTTTTGCAAAATTTTTTCTTCTGATAAATTATTCACGTCCAAATTGGCCACTCGCGGAAATTTACGCCCCAAAATTACCGCTATAACGGCCGCGCAAACTACAATAATGACAAGCGGTATTATATAGAGCATAACAAAGTACTTTACTTTTCCCTCCCTTTTATAAGGGGAGGGGCAGGGAGGGGTAGAACAGCATTCTTCGCGATGTCCAGCCATGTTTCCAGCTTGGCCGAAGCGCCCCCCACCAGCACGCCGGAAACGTTCTCGCATTTCAGGTAGCCGGCGATGTTTTCCGGCCGCACGCTGCCGCCGTACAAAATTATTACAGCAGCCGCAGGCAAAAGTTCAACGGCCAATTTATCTATAAAATTGTGCGCCACGGCGCAGGCCTCCGTATCATCGCAAGCGTTGCCGGTGCCAATGGCCCATACCGGTTCGTAGGCGATAAAAAGCGGCCTTTCGTCTTCTTTCGGCCAGGCCAAATTTTGCAAAGCGGCCCGAAGTTGGATTTCCAAAACTTCCTCTGTCTTACCCTCTTCTCTTTCCTTGGCTGTCTCGCCCACACACAGCACGGGCGTGAGTCCGGCTGCCAAAATCGCTTCCAATTTTTGCCTCACTTCATGATTGCTTTCGCCAAATTGATGCCGGCGCTCGGAGTGGCCGACCAGCGCGTATTCGCAACCGGCCGCCTGAAACATCTGGGCCGAAACTTCGCCGGTGTAGCCGCCCTTGTCCACCCAATAAACGTTTTGCGCGCCCACGCCGATGCCGGCGTCGCGCAGTACCTGGCCAGCGCTGTATAAAGAAAGCGCGCTTGGAAAAACAGTCATTTTCACGTTCGTCGGAAATTTTTCCGCCTCGCCGGCCAAAGCGTTGGCCAAAATATTGCTCTCGTCAAAATCCAAATACATTTTCCAGTTGGCGAAAAGATAAATTTGTTTCATACGAGTAATTTCAAAATTTCTTCTTTTGATTTCGGCCCGATTACCGCCAACCGCATTCGCTTCCAATCAAAAAATCTTCGTGCCGCGCCACGCACCTGCCCGGCCGTAACGCGCTCTATTTTTTCCAACTGCTGTTCCGGCGTCTCTATTTTATCAGCGAACCAGTGCTGGCGCGCGAACCACTCGGCCACGGCGCTGGAATTTTCCATGGATAGCGCCATGCGGCCCGAAATGTTTGTTTTGGCGTCGTCTAATTCTTTTTTGCTGATGCCTTTATCCGCAATTTTTTTCAGTTCGCTTTTAATTACCGAAAGCGCTTCGCCCAGCCGGTTGGAATCCAAACCAGCGTTAATGGTGATAACGCCGGTTTCGTTGTGGCTGACCCCGCCGGCGTGAATCATATAGGCCAATCCCCTTTTCTCGCGCACCTCCACGAACAAACGTGAACTCATGCCGGAGCCGAGCACGGTAAGCAATACCGCGTTCGCGTACCTGATAGGATCGTTGTAGGCGAAACCCGCGAACCCCATCACAACGTGCGACTGATCTATTTTTCTCTGTTCAACGCTAACCCGTTTTTCCAACGGCAATTCGCCCGCCGGCCAGCTGAATTTTATAAAATTTTCTTTGTTGAAATACCCCTCCTTCCCGCTCCCCTTTATAAGGGGAGGGAAACTATCGGCAGTTCCTCCCCCTTGATAAGGGGGAGGCTCGCCACCACACCAAATGCTTTGGTGTGGTGGCGAGGAGGGGGTATTCGCGAAATACTTCGCGGCCAACTTTTTTATTTTTTCCCGCGGCGCGTTGCCCGACACCGCCAGCGCCATATTCGCGGGCGTGTAAGCATTTTTGTAATACGCGAACAGCTCGTCCCGCGTAATATTTTTTACTGTCTCGGCCGTGCCGGCCACATCCCGCCCCAGTGGATTGCCGCCAAACACCGTGCGGTCAAAAACCAGCTCCACGGCCATGCTCGGATTATCTTCATACATCTTTATTTCTTCGGCAATCACTCCCCGCTCTTTGGTGATTTCTTTTTCGTCAAAAGTGGAATCAAAGAGCATGTCCGCCAAAATATCAAAAGCCAATTCCACCCGCCGGCCGTCTATTTTAATATAATAGCCGGTATAATCCTTGTAGGTAAAGGCGTTATAATCCGCGCCCACCGCGTCCAACTCGCGCGAAATATGCTGGGCCGTGGGACGTTTTTTTGTTCCTTTGAACATCAGATGCTCCACAAAGTGCGAAGCCCCGGAAATTTTCGCTGTCTCATAGCGCGAACCCACCGGCAATAAAACCATCACCGTGACGGCTTTGGTGCCGCCCGTCGGCGCCGTGATTAGCGACAAGCCATTTTTTAATTTTGATAGCCGATGCATAATCACTCAACACCCAACAGCTTGCGTAAATTTTTATTGGCAAACTCAAGTTTTCTGATTTGCCAATCTTCCAGATTGTTTCCGCCGGCAACTTCAATTGACTTAGTTTCGGCGTTCCAGTCAGCGTCTATGCCGTCATCCTTCAAGCTCCTTAAAACCACCGCTATATTGCCTTTATATACGGTTTCTTCTTTCTCTAACATCCCAAACCTCTGCCTTGGCACGTCGTTGGTCATACAAATTTTTCTTTTAAGTAATTACTTAAATCTTTTATTGCCACCCTGTTTTGCTTCATGGTATCACGGTCGCGCACGGTGATTTTTTTGTCTTCCAGCGAATCAAAGTCCACTGTCACGCAATACGGGGTGCCGATTTCATCCTGCCGGCGATAGCGCTTGCCGATGCTTTGGGTGTCGTCGTAATCTACCGCGAAATCAGCGCGCAAAGCCGCGGCCACCTCTTTAGCTACCTTAGCCAGATTTTCTTTTTTAGACAAGGGCAAAACAGCGACCTGTACCGGCGCCAAATGTTTGGGAAATTTCATCACCACGCGCGTTTCGGTTTCGCCTTTTTCCGCCGTGGGGGCCTGTTCTTCGTGATACGCTTCCAACAAACACACCAGCAACGTGCGGTCTATGCCAAAGGTTGGCTCTATCACGTGCGGCAAAAACTTTTCGCCGGTTTCCGGGTCAGTATAATGCAAATCCTGCCCGCTCACAGCCTCGTGGCGCGACAAATCAAAATCCGTGCGATAGGCAATGCCGTGCAACTCTTGCGTTCCAAACGGGTATTTGTATTCAATATCCACCGTGCGCTTGCTGTAGTGGGCGCGCTCGTTGTCCGGTATTTCGCGCCAGACCAGATTATCCGTGTTTACTTGCATGGCATCTTTCCACCAGCGCTTGATTTCACTAAGCCACATTTCAAAAACTTTTTCCCATTCATCGGGCTTGATAAAATATTCCAGCTCGCCGATTTCAAATTCGCGCGTGCGGAAAATAAAATTGCCGGGCGTAATTTCATTGCGGAAACATTTGCCGATTTGGGCGATACCGAAAGGCAAACGGCGGCGAGTAGTGTTGACGATGTTTTTGAAATTGACGAACATGCCGCCGGCGGTCTCCGGGCGCAAATAAGCCGTGGTGGCGGTGTCTTCGGTGGTGCCCAAAAACGTCTTGAACATCAAATTAAAACTTTTTGGCGCGGTCAGCGCGCCGCCGCAGTCCGAACATTTTTTCCTTTTGGGGAGCTGGTCGCTGCGAAAACGATGATGGCACTTTTTACACTCCACCAGCTCATCGGAAAAATTTTGCAAATGCCCCGAGGCCTCCCAGGCCTTGGGGTTCATGATGATGGCGCTATCCAGCGGCACCATATCCTCGCGCTCTTGCACGAAAAATTTCCACCACAGTGATTTGATATTTTGTTTTAGCAAATGCCCGAGCGGGCCATAATCCCAGCTGTTAGCCAGTCCGCCGTAAATCTCACTGCCCGGGAACACAAACCCGCGCCGTTTGCACAGCGACACGATTTTATCCATCAGGTCATTTTCTGGCATAAAATTTCAAATATTAATTCCATCAAACCCTTGACAAATGACGATTATGTGTTACACTATAATCAAATGTTAGCTGAACACTGACCGTATGGCAGGTGTCCCGGGGCGACTTGGGAATAGGCTATTCCCCCTTAAATGGGGGTTTTATTTTTTTATAATTCTAACACAAAAATCATTTTTTATAATACAATCTTATCTATTTGCTTGCTTAAATTTTTTCCACTAGACATAAACTTTAACGTTGCGAGCAAATCTGTTTGTGTTTGTGACAACTTTTCACCTAAAATTTTATCTTGTTTGAATTTACCCGTATTTTCGCCATTTTTTTTCCGTTCTTTAAATGTTTTTGAGACGAAATGTTTGCCTAATTCCTCCAATAACGTCGCTCTTTCATTCTCACAATTTTTTATCCTTTCTTCGGCCATTGAATTATAATCCTCCGAAATTTCTATTCCTAAATAATCGCAACCCAATAATTTAGCCGCAACTAAAGTTGAACCGCTTCCCGAATATGGATCCAAGACAACCCCTCTTTTTCCGTCTAAAACCGAAAAAATTGCTCTTGCCGGCAGAATCATCGGAAATGGCGCGGGATGATTCACACATCGTTCCGGTGGAAATCGCCAAATAGACGTTAGTAAAGCATGTCTTGAGGCCAACTCCTCACCAATTTTATTACCTGCGGGCTTATGCAACCAGTAAATACGTTCATCTACCTGCCAGAATCGCCATCCTCTGATATTGGCTGCTATCATTCTATCCCAAATTATTTCCTGGCGCATGGTCCAATCCGATTTAGATAGCCAACTAATTGGATGTATCATCTCACCTTTTTCCCATCTCACTTTATGATTATAAAAAAAAGATCCGCCCGGTTTCGTTATACGAAAAATTTCGTTTAAAATTTCAACCTGTTCGTTTTGATACTCTTCTTCATTCTTGGCGTCACTAATCGCATTATACAAAACATTTTTTACAAGCCAACCCTTATTTTTTTCCTTTTTATTATAAGGGGGTGAAGTAACGCAAACATCTATGATATTTGAATCAATCGTCTTTAAAATATCTAATGTATTACCTTGTAAAATCTGATTGACTCTCATTTTGCCTTTTCGGTTAAAAAATTATAAAATTTTCCGTTAAAATTGGAACGATTATCTTTTAGAGCCTTTACGTTAATATAAACGATTTTTAATTTTTTGCAATTTTGATAATCCCGAAAACCAAAGGAAGCACTTCGTAAAAAAGTCCCCTTCTCTCGACTCTTATTTTTGAATCTTTTCTTTAATTTAAGCTTCAAACAGCTTGTAAATCCCTCGTTACAAAAAGGAAATTCCAAAATATAAATTAATTGCCCGTCAATAAAACCGCTAACCAAAATGTTTAGATTTGCCGCTAAATCTTTTTTAAGCCGCTCCGGTGTATAATCAGTGAAATTGCCACCTCCGTCAAGTTTTCTCGGCGTCTTACGATTATTATTATCGCCGGTACAAATATTTCTCGGTTTTGCTTCACAAGCAATAAATTCACCGCCGATACTCACACTTTGTTTAAAACCATTGTAACCTATTTTTTTGTTGCTGTGCGTATAGCCAGCCAAAGTTATCGTAATGAATTCTCTAATAGTAGAAGAATTTTTATCATTTATATAAATGGTAAGCAAATCATTAAATAACGATATTAAATCATCTTTAGATTTATCCAACAAAAGAGCATTCAACTCCTTATGCGGTTTGGTGGCGTATGTAATTAAAATATCAGATAACGCGTTATTCATAAGCAGAAAATTTACACCGTATTTATCTCCCCCTCTTTTTTCTCCCCCACTTCCTCAATTTTCTCGTTAAATTCTTTCACCATCTTGTCCAGCTCCTCCTGCAAGCGAAATTTTTCGTCTTCGCCGATTTCCTTGTCCGCCTCGGCCTGTTTCACCATCTCTTTGATTTCCTCGCGTGTCTTGCGCACGGAAATGCGCGCCTGCTCTAATTTTTGGTGTAAAACTTTTATCAACTCGGCGCGGCGCTCGGTGGTGAGCTCGGGTAAAAATATGCGCACCGAATTGCCGTTGTTGACCGGATTTAACCCCAGCCCGCTGTCGCGCACCGCTTTTTCAATCGCGGCCAGCACGCTCTTATCCCACGGTTCTATGTTCACCGTCTTCTGGTCGGGCACAGTAATGGACGCCATTGCTTTTACCGGCTGTTTCACGCCATAAGCCTCTACCTGAATATCTTCCACGATAGCCGTGGAGGCGCGGCCCGTGCGCAAGCCAGACACGTCTTTTTTCAGGAACTCCACTATCTGGTCAAAGTCCGATTTGAAGTCATTGATGTTCATAAATGAAATGTAACATTAATTTTACGAATGCGGCCGAATATGTTCGTAGCGCCTTGTGCTGTCAAAGCGGCACGGCCGAGGCCTCGCGGCCGAGGAAAGCGAGAACATATCCGGCCGCATGAGTTATATTATTTGTCAGCGGTGGTAAACCCTAAAAACAACGTATTGCCGGATTTCTTGTGCGCCAGCATATCCACCGGAATGGTATTGGTCGGCAACTTGCGCGTCACCCAATTCTTGCCCCCGTCCACGGACTTGTAAAACGTGGAACGCGCGTTCGCTCCACCCTCGCCCAATATCGTGCCGGTGTAATAGAGCTCGGACTGATTCTGCGGATTGACGGCGAACGCGTAAATGTTCACGCTTCCCGGCGGGGTAAGCAGTTTCAAATCAACCCATGTTTCGCCCGAGTCGTCGGAGCGCAAAATGCCGTATTTGGAAATCCAAAACAAGCTGTTGGCCTGGGCCGGATTCAAAATCAGTTTATAAAAATCCTTGCTGCCGCTGAAATTTTCCAGCGGCTTGCTCATGTCCTGCCAGCTGTTGCCATTGTCATCGGACCGAAACAGCCCGCTCCCCAGCGTGGCCGCGTACAAACGCCCGGGTTTGGCCGGGTCGGCCAAAAGATACCGCGTGTCAACTCCAAACCGGTGCACGATTCTCCAGCTCGCCCCGCTGTCGCGGCTGCGCAAGACGTCCCCGCCCAATTCCGCGCCGTAAATCGTTTTTGAATCCCCGGCGTCCACGGCCACCGCGGCCAAGCGCTGGTCCGGCCTTTCTTCGGTAAACACCATTTTCCAGGTGCGCGCGCAGTCGTCTGTTTTATAAATATGCCCTCCGTCGCTGGCGTAGATATTGCACTTGTCTCTCGGGTCCACGGCCAGCGCGTAAATAAATTTGCCCTGCATGTCCTTGGCCAGTTGCCAGGTCTGCCCGTTGTTGTAGGAATAAAAAAGCCCCTGCCCGCGCGAGCCCAAGTACAAAGCGTTTGGGTCGCTCGGGTCTGTAAAAAATTTGTACGCCTTCACCAGGCCGATGCTTTTTATCCCCTGGTCCGTAAGCAGGGTAAAAGCCGGCTGCCACGACTCGCCCTTATCGCCCGAACGAAATACGCCCATGGCCCCGCTGCCCTTTTTGCTAAAACTCACGCACCCCTGGCCGGCGAGCAATAAAAAAGCCGCCAGGCCGATTAAAATTTTCTTTTTTAACATACTATTTACCCTTACCTCCCTCCCCCTTAAAAAAGGAGAGGACAGGAGGGGGTATTCAATTTTACCAATTTAACAAAAGTTGCTCCACGGCCAAGCGCTGATTTACGTTTTGCCGCAAGAGCGCTCTGGTCTGGCCGATGCTGTCTATAATTGCGGCCGCCTGACAAGCCGCCGGGCCCGGTCTTTTCCCCAACATCACCTCGCGCCACAATGTCTGCCATATTTCCAAAACCTCATTCATCCGGTCTTTGTTAAGTCCCTTCTCGTCTTTCTCCAATAAATTTTCCATTTTTTTCATGCGCTCGTAAACCGGCCGGCCGATGATTTCCTCCCAGCGCTTTACCTCGCCGAGCCATCCATTCAGGCGCTCTTCGTTCTCGGCCAAGTCAATCGCCAGCCCTGGTTTGCCCAACGCCAGCTTGGCCGCCATGGCCGCGCGCTCGCCATAGCCCGCTTCCGCCAAACCAGCGCGTATTTCTTCTGCGGGCGCTGGCGCGAAGTAAAAAACCTGACAGCGCGAGCGGATGGTCGGCAACAAGCCCGTGTCATCCGCGGTCAAAAGAAAAAAAACGCTTCTTCCGGCCGATTCTTCCAAAACTCTAAGCAGGGCATTGCCCGATTCTTTGTTTAGCTTCTCGGCTTCGTCTATGATGCCTACTTTGTACCCACCCATCCAGGCACGCCGGTTGGCAAACTCTTTGAACTGCCGCGCCTGGGCCACGGAAATATCCTGATTTAGTTTGCCGGTTTTTTCGTTTACCTGCCGCTCTACATAATAATAATCCGTGTGCGAAGATAGTTTTGCCGCCTCCACCGCCAGCAATTTAGCCGCGACATAATTCGCCATTGTCCTCTTGCCCGTCTGGTCGCGCCCCACAAAGCAATACGCGTGCGCCAAATTGCCGTTTTTTATACAGTTTTCAAAAAAAGACAACGCTTTTTGGTGGCCGATTAACATATAAACATTTTACCAAAAAAACACAGAACTGGCAATGACAGCGACATTGCTACCCCTCCCAACCCTCCCCTTATCAAAGGGAGGGATTATAGGGATTATTTGGTTGCCAAAATACTGCGCTTATAATTATCCAAATTGTCCAGCGCGATGCCCGTACCTTTTGATACGCACAAAAGCGGCTCTTCGGCCACATAGGTGGACACGCCAGTGGCCTGGGCAATCAGCTCGTCCAGATTGCGCAACATGGCCGAGCCGCCGGATAAAATAATGCCCTTGTCTATCACATCAGCCGCCAGCTCGGGCGGAGTCTTGTGCAAAACCTCTTTCACGGCTTCTATTAAGTGCTCTAAATCCGTGCGCAGGGCCTCGGTGGTGTCGTCCGAGGTTGCAGTCAGGGTGCGCGGCAAGCCGCTAATCATATCCAACCCTTTTATCTCCATGGAAATTGGCTTGTCCATAAACATGGCCGAACCCACTTTTATTTTCATTTCTTCGGCCATGCGTTCGCCAATAGCCAGATTGTATTTGTGGCGCACGTAATCCACGATGGCTTTGTCAAATTTATTGCCGCCAATGCGCGCCGAGCCCCACGATACAATGCCGCCCAAGGAAATGACCGCGATTTCGGCGGTGCCGCCGCCAATGTCTATAATCATGTGCCCCGAAGCCGCGCCAATGGGAATGTCGGCGCCGATGGCCGCCACTATCGGTTCCTTTATTATATATGCGGCGCGCGCTCCGGCCGCGATGGTGGCGTCTATCACCGCGCGCCTCTCGGTGGAAGTGATGCCGGCCGGCACCGACACCATCACCTCGGGCCGAAACAAATGCACCCCGCCCAGCGCCTTGTTGATAAAGTATCTTAACATCGCCTCGGTGGTGTGGTAGTTGGCGATTACGCCGTCTTTGAGCGGACGCTCGGCGATAATACTGTCCGGCGCGCGGCCAATCATGTCTTTGGCTTCCAGCCCGACAGCCAAAACTTTGCCATCGGCTTTGGAAATGGCCACCACGCTGGGCTCGTTCACCACAATGCCTTTTTTGGGAACATAAACAAGCACGTTGGTGGTGCCGAGGTCAATGCCGATTTTTTTGATGAACATATTTTGAAAATTCCAATTACCAATATCCAATGACCAATTATTTCGCTTCGCTCAATGAATACAAATGTCAAATTTTGACATTTGGATTTTGAAATTGATTTGACATTGGAAATTTGTCATTTGAACTTTACAACTATCTCCCTGTCCTCTCGCAGATCAGTGACTAAATCATAACGCGTGTCTCCGTGCTTGGCGCTCGGTTCTCCGGGCGCCGCGAATACCACACTTTTACCAAAATCCAGGCCCAGAGTCAATCCAGGCGCCACGGTGCCAATTTGTTTTTGTACCAGCAAATCATAAGCGCCGGTTTTAATCTGGCCGGCTATTTCCGGTGCGACCGCGTACCTAAATTCCAATCCGCCGGTCCCACCCGGCTCCACGGAAATAAACGCGCCAAACCACTGACGCCCGTTTTCCAGGCCCTGGTCCGCGGACGCGGTTTTCTTTTTACCCTCGGGCATGGCGCCGGAAACCGCGATAATTTTACTGCCCGCCGGCACATATATACGCGCGTAATCGCGATAGCGCGTGGTGCGCCAGTCAAATTTGCCGTTGTGCTTGAATTTCATTTTGGCCGTGGCGATAAAACTGCCTTTGCCGTCGGGCGCCAGGGAATACGACAGCTCACGCGTGATGCTGGCGTCGGTTTTCAGCGCGGCTAAATTGGCGTCGGCCCACAGCAAATAATCGCCGCTGGTCTGGCGCATCTGGCCGGAAATTTTTTTCAGCGCCAAAACCGGCTGGACCGCGGGCGACGGCGAAAAAACAACGATTTGCTTTTCACGCAACAATTTTTCCACCAAAGTTAGATACTTGGGCCAACGCAAGAGCACGCGCGTTTTCAAATCGTCTATGAACGCGCGCGTCAATTCGCCGAGCAGGCGCTTGCGCTCGTCAAAACTGATTCCCTTTTTGGCATAGCCATACTCCACTTCATATTCCAGCTTTTCGGTAAAATTTTCCGCGGTAAATTCCAGGCCGCCGGCTTTCACCGGCCCGCTTAAGCGCAAAATTTCTTCAATCACGGTGGGTGTAATTCCGATGACCGCGTCTATGACATCGGCCGCTTCTCCCCTTTCCAATTTATACAATTCCAGGGCCTTGGCCGAAGACAAGGCGAAATCCGGCGACCAATTGCTGTCGCGAAACTCCCAGCGCTTGATGCCCAAATATTTTGAGAGGGGCTCGGGCGGCTCGGCCGCGAAATCATTGGGCGAAGAGTTATCCAAAATCTCGGTGCCTTCCACTTTCAAAACCTGGGGCACGGCTTTATCCATCCGCACCACCGCGTAAGTGCCGATAAAACCCCCGCCCGGACGCAATTCCGTGTTGTTCAAAAACAACAGCAGATAAGTGCGCGGCCCGGTGTAGCCCAAAATTTCCTGCATCGGATTGCCCGCAGGCAAATTGAGTTTCTGGCTGATTTTTTCTCCGGCCTTTTCCACCAGCGCGTCTTTCAGGCCGAAATACTTAAACCAAACCCATAAGGCGAGCACACTTGAAGCCAATAACACAAAAAAGATAACAATCACTAATTTAAATTTTGACATAATAGCGATAGCCTTAAATCCCAATTACCAATTAATGACCAAACCCCCCAATGACCAATTCGCGAATTGGACATTTGAACATTGGAACTTGATTGGGCATTGGACATTGGGATTTGAAATTTTTTATTCACGTCCTCTGTTTGGCCGACACATTAAACCCCAAATACTTTCCAAACATCAGATGCGTGACCGCGTCTATACATGGAAAAGCCGAGAAAAAAATGAGCGACACGGGCAGCAGCAGCCATTGCAAAATCATGTACAGGTATTTGTGCGGCGAGTGCGCCTGGGGACGGCGCGGCAAAATCAGCAGGCTCATCAGCATAGAAACCAACAGCCCCAGCATGGCAATGCTCATCAGAATTTCCAAAATGTTCGGGGTATTGAAAAACAGCGCGCTTTGACGGACATCGTTTCCGGCCACCCACAGCGGCAGGCGCCCGACCACAGTGATTAAAATCGCCACCACGGCCCAGCTCCATTTGCCTTCCCACTCGTGGAAAAGCGCCACGAATTTTTTTGTCCAGGGCACCATTTTGTTTTTGCGCAAATTCCACAGCAAATACGGAATATGCTCGGCGCCCCAGGCCCAGCGCCTCTGCTGAAAATACAAATTTTTCAAACTCTGCCACCAATTTTCCGCGCGCGCCGTATCCATGGATACCGGAATATACAACGGGGTCACTTCGTAATCGCCGTTGTATTTCAGCCAGCATTGAAAAAATATGCGCGAATCCTCGCTGACAATGTCTTTGGCGTGGCCCCCGCAGTCCATCACCGCCTTAAAACTCATGCTGTGGGAAGAAAAAGTAACCAGGTTGTCCAAACGCGCCAGGGAAAACAGCATCCAAAAACTGGTGCCAAAGGCCATGATGCGCAAGACCGAGGGCGACTCCCACAAATTGTTATTGTACAAAGTGATGGGTTGGAAAGAACTGCGCTCGGGACGCGGATGCAACGAGTACATATAAGTAAGATGGCTGAAAAACTGCGGGTGCACCACTGTGTCCACGTCCAACACTGAAATAATTATGTCTTCATAACGCCAGCCTTTGGCATCGGCGTATTTTTTGAACTGCCATTCGGCGTAGTTGACATTGGAACCCTTGCCCGGAATTTCATCGGGCAAATCCTGGGGGTGCGTGTAGAGCAAAATGTCGGCAAACTTGCCGGCGTAATTTTTTTTGATTTCATTTTGAATTTCCTGCCAGTGCGTTAGCTGGCGCGCCTCGCCCGAGACCACCAGATAAAGTTTTTCCGGCGGATAGGTGGACTCAGCAATGCCTTTGAGGGTGCAATTCACGACACCCCAACTTTCATTATACAATGGCAAAAAAATTACATTCTTCTTTTCTTCCCAATTTGGGAATTCCTTTTTGAGTCGTGCCAGCCAGTCCACTTTGATGGCGCGGCGAAACCGGCGCCAGGAAAGAAACAGATAAAAAGAAAAATACGCCACCCGAATCACCCAATAGATGTCAAAGATTATTATAAAGTATATCATCCAAAGCGGTTTTACGAAAGAGACGACAATGCCGGCGATAAGCGTCGCCCAAATACTGGCCCCGGGCAAAATTTCGTAGATGCGATAGCGAGTAAAATCCGAGAGCATACTACTTGTTTAATTTCCTCACAACCCCTCTTTCCGCCCCGTCATTCGACGGGGCTTCGCGCGGTCAATGTATTTTCCTTACTATTCCGCGCTCCGCGTCCACCCCGCACCAAAACTCTCTTCGCTCATTTGGTGCGGGGCATGCTTCCACCATTACTGTTCTATTCTCTTCACTATACCCTTGTTCGCATCAACTTCAACGAGGTCGCCGTCTTTAAAAACTTTGGTGGCTATTTCGGTTCCAATGATGCATGGCTTTTTCAGTTCACGCGCCACAATGGCGGCATGTGAAAGCAGACCACCCGCGTCGGTTACAAACGCCGCCGACATCTTCATTAAAGATAAATACTCTGGCCGCGTCATCCCCGCCACCAAAACATCACCCGGCTTAAAATCAGTATCCGCTTTAGGATCAAAAACCACGCGTACGCGGCCGCGCGCCATCCCTTTGTATGCGACCATACCTTTTATTTCAGAACCTGGCAGTCCAGCCACTATCCCCTCCATTATTTTCTTAAATTCCTCACCTTTATACAGATTAAATTTACCGTCGGCATCGTATAAAATCGCGCAACCACGATACCTCTCGGTCAACTCTTCCGCATCCGGTAAATTACCATTCAAAAAATATTCACGGATTTCTTCTTTAAGAAGCACAGAAATTTCTTGAGTGGAAAATCTTTTCCCGATTAAAAAATCCAAAATTTTCTGGAATATCCGCTCTGTTTCATTATAAATTGGTTCGCAATGAAGCCGCGCGCGTCTGAACGTATCTAAATATTTTTCCATTAATTCTTGCGGCAAAAAATTAATTACTTGTTTTATAGAAAAATTCGCGCTCGTCATTGCCAATAGTAAATCCTGAAATTTAAAAAAATCCGCCGGCGAAAAAGTATTTCTTGAGTCTAATTCTCGGATAAACTCATAAATTTTATCCGCGCCCATTGTCAGCTGGCTGGCCCATTGACCAGGCTTTACGGAATCCTTTATTATTATTGAAACCAAAAGCTGGCAGTAAGCGCTCAATTCACTACGAACCAGATAATTTGAACTGGTTCCAGATTCAAAAACGATCAGATTGTGCGCCAAGCCTTGGCCAGCCAATTCTTTGATACTTCTCGCATAAAAATCGCCGTACAGACTGACAAAAGGCAGGCCCCACTGACCCGACCAATTTTTTGTCCAAATTTCATTGGTAAAAATTTTATTCATAATAATTACCCCTCCCTCACCCTCCTCCTGAAACAAGTTCAGGACAGGCTCTTAAAAAGGGGCGGGCTGGATGGGGTCACCCGCGCTTCGCCGCTGTATTGGGGGGCGATGTAGCGGCCGGGTTTAGCTCTTTTGAAACGCGCCAGCGCCTGGGCCGGAGTCCAGCCGGGTTCCAGAGAGATTACCGGGATTTTCAGGGCGTAGGCCATGGTGTTGCCGAACGTAGCGGCCAGACGACTGGCGGTAAAACTCTCGGCGCCGCTCACCACCCCGATGCCTTTAATTTTTTTCAGCGGCAATTTTTGTTTTTTCAGGAATTTGTCAAATGCTTCCACGATGGATGTCCTATTACCACTAGATTCCCCCGTACTTAGTCGGGGGAATGACAATCGGGCTCCACAGGCCTTCGGCACTATGGAGCCAGCGATAATTCCACAGGCCTTCGGCACTATGGAGCCAGCGATAATTCCGGAAACGCAAATAGCCCCTTCTTGGTTATTATCTACAATAAGAAACATAAAAAAAACCCACCCCCTGCCACCACACCAAAATCTTTGGTGTGGTGGCCTGCCCCTCCCCTAATAGGGGAGGGTAGCTCGCTATGTTAGCTCATCAATCACTGTCGTATGCTTGCCCTCAAACACGCTATACAAAAACTTATCACCTATTTCTCGCCTTTCACTAAACTCTTTCTCGCTTAACGTAGTGTACCTAATAGGCTTTCCCAGATATTTTTCATATGCCGCGATGGTCTTGGCCACCACCAGCGGCTTCAAATTGCCCACTAAAAGCACATCAGTCACATTTTCCGAACCGGTAAAAAGTCCGGTCAGCATAAAAAGCTTCAAACGGCCGGCTTTTGTTTTTAAGTCCTCAATCAATTTTTGCTCTTTAATCAGATTCTCTTTGGCCAAAAGCGACTTTAATTCAAAAAACAGGGTGCAGTCGGTTTGCAGACGGTAGTATTTGGAGCGCGTGGTGCCGGCGTTGTCCGGGTCCTTGGCTATTTTTTCCAAGGATGAAACCGGCGCGAGCAAACCGATGTCTTCCAAATTGGCCAGCTCGCGGCGCACCGCGTTCATCTGCCCCTCTATTTCGCGCACTATTTCGCGCACGTAAAACGACCTCTGCGGGTGCTTAAAAAGCAGGCTCAAAATCTTGATTCTGGTCTTTGAACCAAAAAGTTGTTCAAGCATATAATGTACCAATCTCCCCCTCTCCTTTTAGAAGGGGAGGGACAGGGAGGGGTAAATTATCAATTGCGCTATTCTTTAATACATAGTATAATAATTACACTTCAAAAAGTAAAGATGCGCCAATATGCGGCCGGTTTTGCAATTACACGAATTTTTTGTGGAAGGCAACGACCCTTTCGCCTCGCACGTCCTGCTAAACATCACCGAACCATCCACTCCCGAAGAAATGGACAAGGGGTATTTTTTCGCGGTCTGCGAGATTAGCGGCGGAGACAACAAATACATCAGCCGTGCCCAGGAAATGGTGGATGAAATTGAAAACAGCTATTACGAAACCGGAGACGAAGCCGACAGAAACTCGCTGGAAATAATCCTGGACAAAATCAACCAGCAGTTCATGGCTATCGCCAAAAAGGATTCTCCGCTCAACTGCGCGCTGGGAGCCATCCGGCAGGGCGATGTTATCTTCAGCTTTTGCGGCCAGCCGCAAATGCTTTTGTTTTACAAGCACCGCGACCAGTACGACAAAATGGACCTTATCGCCGAAAATACCGGCGATGAAAACCCGGAAGACAGGCAACTGTTTTCGCAAATCGTGCAGGGCAAAATCAGCGCCAATGATTTTTTCTATGTCAGCACCTCGCGCGTGGCCGATTACTTCAGCCACGACCGCCTGCAAAAAATTATTTCCTCGCGTCCACCGCGCCAAAGCGCCGAACATCTGCAGAAAGTGCTATCTGAACTGAAAAATAATTTGTCTTTCGGCGGCATTATCATTCATCGCGAGTCCGAGGGCGACGAGGGCGTAATGCCGAAAATCAGCCTGCCCAAAAAAGGCTCGGTAAAATCTTTGGCCAACTTGTTTCATACCGAGCAAAACACGGCGCGCATTTTGTCCCCGTCCATATTCCCGCGCCTGCCGGATAAAGCGCCGCCCGGCGAAGAGCGGGCCTTGCCCGCGCGCCCGGCCCCTGCCCGCCTGGCCCATTTGCGCCAGCACGCGTCCAGAACCGCGCCAGCCAAACGAATTGATTACAGCGCCGCCTTGCGCGCGCTTGCCCGCGGAGCCGCGGCCTTTCTCCGGTTTCTCACAAACGCTCTAATCTGGCTGGCCAAGTTTTTCATCGCTGTTTTTGCCGGCATCGGCAAGGGTCTTGGCTTAATATTCATCGTCGCGATAAATTATCAGAACAGGCGCGGACTGGTGCTAGGGCACTACGGCCGCCAGTGGCGGGCGTACAAAGATTTCATCAAGCGCATGCCGCTTCTCACTAAAATTTTAATCGCAACCGGATTTTTGGCGGCCATTGGACTGGTCGCCGGGGTCAGTTATTTAAAAATGAAACAAAAACAAGATAACGAGGAACGCGCCGCCAAAAGCGCGATAGAAACAATCAGGGGCCAGCTCACTTCGGCCGAAAGCGCGCTCATTTACAACAACTCGGCCGCCGCGCTCGGGCAATTAACCGAAGCCGAAGCGCTTTTGCAAAAATTAAACTGCGAGAAAAAACCCGGCGAATGCGGCGAATTAAAATCCCAGTTGGACGCCCTTTTTGCCAAAACCAGAAAAGAAACCCGCGCCCGGGCCGAGATGCTGGCTGATTGGAGCGCGCTGTCCCCGGGCCTGGCATTAAAGCTCGTGGCGATGAATAAAGAAATTTTCGGCTACGGCCCCACTACCAGTCTTTTGTATTACAACTTCGTCAGCAAAGAAAGCGCGCTTGTCCCCGGTTCGCTGGCCGTGAACGGATTCGCGCGAGCCGCGGCGCCAAAAGAAAACGATTTTATCGCGCTGTTAAATGATGACTTAAAAAACTTGTCCGTATTCAAACCCAAAGACCGCGCCTGGCAAAGCATTGACATAGAGCATCCTTCCGCCGGAGCGGCTACTCTCGCCATTTCCGTGTATAACCGCCGGATGTACACGGTTTCGGACAAACAAATTTACCGCCACGACGGTATCCGCGCCGGCTATGGCCGGGGCAAAGAGTGGCTAAGCGAGCCGGCGGAACTATCTGATACCATAGACCTGGTCATAGACGGAGATTTGTGGACTCTTTCCAAAACCGGCCGCTTGCAAAAATTTACCGGCGGCAAAAAGCAGGCCTTTGAAATTACCGGGCTTAATCCGGCGCTTGATTCGGCCGATGATATTTGGACCTACACGGACCTGAACTACTTGTATATTTTAGACGGCGCGCGCGAGCGCATTGTGCTCCTAGGCAAAGACGGCCAACTGCAAAGGCAAATCACGGCGCTCGAGCTGAAAGGCGCCACGGGCATGGCGGTGGATGAAACAAATATGAGCGCGATTTTTGTCAGCCAAGGGAAGTTGTACCAAATTTCACTAAAATAACTTCGTTATTTTAACGCCGCCTTCCCACCCGCTTCTTCTATTTTTTTCTTCATGGCTTCGGCTTCTTCTTTTTTCACGCCTTCTTTTATCACCTTGGGCGCGCCATCCACCAGCGCTTTGGCGTCGGCCAAACCCAGACCGGTGATTTCTTTTATCACCTTGATAACATTGATTTTGCTCGCGCCGGCTTCGGTGAGTTCAACGTTGAACTCAGTTTTTTCCTCCGCGGCCGGGGCCGCGCCGGCAGCTGGAGCAGCCATCATCATAGCCGGAGCCGCGGCGGATACGCCGAATTTGTCTTCCAGAATTTTGACCAGCTCGGCCAAATCCAGCACGGACATTTTTTCTACTTGTTCCACGAGGTCTTTGAATTTGGCCGGGACCTCTACGGCCTTTTTTTCTTCGGACATATGTTTAGGCTTGCGCCTTTGATATATTACTTAACACTGAAACGAAATTGCGCAACGTTCCGGCCAGCACATTGACGAAACCGGAAATCGGGGCCTGCAAAGAACCAACCATCTGACCGAGCAATTCAGTCTTGCCGGGCAAAAGAGCCAAGCTCTTTACCGTCGCCTCGTCTATAAACTTGCCTTCCAGCACGCCGCCGAAAAGTTTCACCACTTCGTGGGTCTTGGCAAAGTTGAAAACCAGCTTGGCCGGAGCCACTTCATCGGCGCCGAAAAAGCTGGCCACGCCGCCCGCGAAAACTTCCGGATTGATATTGTCAAGAGCCGCCTCTTGACAGGCGCGCTTGAGCAATGTTTTCTTGGCGGCCAAAACTTTAATGCCTTCCTTGCGGCAGGTCTTGCGCAATTCCTCGGCTTCAGAAACCTTCAGCCCCTGGAAATTGGCAAAAACAGCCGACTTGGACTGTTTCAGCCCTTCGGTCAGCGAGCTAATCGTTGCTTGCTTTTGCTGTTTTGTCTTTGGCATACTATGAATATAATCTCATTCGCTCAGAACTGAATTAATAAATTAATTCAGTTCGCTCGCTCATTTCGATTATAAACAAAAAATCTGTGTTTCCACAGACTAATCCCGCCAAAGGCGGGCAAGAGCGCAAATCGACCTATACTGTCATTCCGGCTTCCGAGCCGGAATCCAGTTCTTTTTTGCACCTCGGCAGGTAATTAAGCCCTTTCGGACACCTGCTGTCTATGGTGACAATAATATACAGGAAGCATAAAAAAATGTCAAGAATCTAATAGATTATTGTGCCTCTAATTTGTTCTTGACCGATGGCCCTCCCCAATTCCTCCAAATCAGTGCCTTTGACAAATAATACTTTCAATTTTAATTTCTGCGCTTCTTGGGCGGCCAGCGGGTCAAAAGGCAGATTAGCTCCGGGCGACCACTTGCTCCCCACTATTTTTCGCAGTTCAGCCCAGGTCATTTTTTCTATTGGCTTGGCCTGCTTGTCAATTTTCGGGTCGGCCGTATAAACATAGTCAACATTGGAAGCGTTGAGCACTTCTTTGGCGCCGTAGGTTTTGGCCAGCCAGACCGCGTCTCTGTCCGTGGAACACCCGGGCTTCCAGCCGCCGGCGACAATAATCGGCTTATTAGTTTTTATTTTCTTGGTCGGGTCAACGACAATTTCCGCGTGCGCAAATTTGCCAAAAAGCAAACGGATAAAATGCGCGTTCAGATGCGTGGCGTGAATGCCCAGCCAATCCAAATCCGCTTTGCTGGCGCCGTGTGCCTGGCCCAAAGCGCGCTGATACTGGCGGCATGTCGCCCCGCCGCCGATAACCAAAATGAACCTCTCCCCTTTTTTGACGCGCTCAATAATTAAATTTTTGAAACGTTTCAAAAATTGTATGTCAAAACCCTCTTTGGGAATCACGATGGAACCGCCCAGAGAAATTATTTTAAGCAAGCTCATAATACCCCCCTCCTCGCCTCCCCCCTAAGAGGGTGGAGAGAGTTAGATGGACCATTATGAGGAAGATTTTGACGGGAATGCTTTATTTGTTCCGGCCTGTTCGCTTTCCAGCGGCTCGGCGTGCGATAGGCTGTCTTGCCTTTTTGCGCCCGGTTGGATGAATAATTTTTCACACCTATTACAATTTATTTTTTAATTCTTTAATTTTATTTTCCATCGCGCCCAGATATTCTTTCATCCCCTTCACCAACTTTATCCCCTCTTCAAACTTTTTTATCCCCTCCTCTAAATCAATATCTTCTTTCTCAAACCAGCCAACTATTCCTTGCAGCTCCTGATACGATTTAGCGAAATTAAATTTTTTCTCTGGCATATCATTAATTAGCGAAAAATACATCAAAAATCCTTAAACAAACAGCGCGGCCTGACCGGCTTTTTTAGCGCCCGTCCTTACTACCCTGCTCTCTATACTCCCCTTGCTTAATTCTATCATAATCTCGTCGCCCGCGTCCACCGTTGCCGCGTCGCGTAAAATTCGTCCGCTTTTGTCGCGCGCTATGCCATAGCCGCGACGCAGAACCCTTTTTGGGTCAACATTTTTAAACAGTCGCTCGGACGACAAAACAAATTCGTTTTTGCGCTGCCGGCTGTTTTCCAGCGCGGAAAATAAACCAAAAAATTTATCGGCCAGCGCCCGGCCGCGGGCCAGCGGAGCCTCAAAATCAGCGGTCAAAGCGGAAAACGCCGAATCGGTTTGCCAGCGCAGTTTAAGCGCCCGATGGGACAACGACTCGCTGAAATTATTCAGTTCAAAATCCAGCCGCGACCCGAACTCCCGCTTGTCCGGCACCAGTATTTCCACGGCGTTGGACGGCGTGGAGGCGCGGACATCGGCCGCGAAATCAGATAAAGACTCGTCGCGCTCATGTCCCACGCCGCAGATGACCGGAATTTTACTGCCATACACGGCGCGCGCCACTGCTTCGCTGTTGAAAGCGGCCAAGTCCTCCAGTGAGCCGCCGCCGCGAATCAGCGCCAGCGCTTCCGGCCTGTCGTCGTCGGCCAGCGCGTTAAACTCCGCGAAAGCCGAAACAATATCTTCCACCGCCCCTTCGCCCTGCACCAAGGCATGTCGCAAAATTAACTCCGTTCCGCCCCAGCGGTTGTTCAAAATCCGTTTGAAATCGCCGAAAGCGGCGCTGTCGCGCGAAGCAATCACGCCGATTTTTTGCGGCAAATACGGCAGGGGTCTCTTGCGGCTTTGAGCAAACAGCCCCTCGGCTTCTAATTTTTGTTTCAATAACAAATACGCGCGTTTAAGAGAACCCTCGCCCACCAGTTCCACGGCCTGCGCCACCAGGCTGAACTTGCCGGTCTTTTCATAAATATTCGGGTAGCCGGTAACGCGAATTTTCATGCCGTCTGTTAGCTGGACGCGCAATCGCCCCAGGGCCGCGAAACAATTTAACGTCGCCTTTTCGTCTTTCAAACTAAAAAAAACCCAGCGGCCCTGTGAAACCTGATATTGCGACACCTCGCCCTCCACGATGAACTCGCCGGCGACAAGGCCGTTGATTTGCGCGATAAATTCGGAAACAGTGAGGGTTTTTATCACAAAATTATACTGCCGCCGACCAGCCAGCTGAAAATCGCGCCAATGATGGGCGAAATCAATTCAAACAGAAAAAAAATAAAAATCAGCAGGATAAAAAATCCGTAGCGCTCCAAAAATATTTTTATACTTGAAGCCGAGTCCGGCAAAATAGCGTACAAAATCTTGGAGCCGTCCAAGGGCGGAATGGGCACCAGATTAAACACCAAAAGCATGACATTGGCGTAAACAATGATGGCCAAAAAACCGACCAGCTCGCGGCCAACGGGAGCGAAGCGGATGACGGCCGCAAAAGCCGCGGCCAGCAAAAAATTGGCCATTGGCCCGGCCAAGGCCACCAGGGCCGGCCCCCATTTTTGGTTGCGCAAATTGTACGGATTATAGGGCACGGGCTTGGCATAGGCGAACAAAAATTGGCCCCGCGTCATTACGAAAAGCATTAAAGGTAAAAGAATGGTGCCCCACAGGTCAATGTGGGCCTTGGGGTTTAGGGTAAGCCGGCCGGCGTAGCGCGCCGTGGGATCGCCCATGGCATCGGCGGCCCAGCCATGCGCGTATTCGTGGATAATGGCCGAGGGAATAATGATGAGGAAATAAAAAATGAAATTCATAGGGCTACGACGCGGGCGCGGGTTTGGGATTTTTGGTGGATGTTTCCGGTTTTATATTCTCGTTCACTTTTTTTATCAACGAGCGATAAAACGGTTCCCCAAGCACGTTTTCGTTTTCGCCGAGCATTTTCTTGAAAACAGCGGCCAAGGCCGGATTGTTTTGCACGCGCAACACCGAATTATGCGCCGGGTCGTCATCATTTTCCCATGATTCATTCCACCAGGCAAAACCGATAACCCGAGGCCACCGGCCGAAAAACAGTTCCGTGAGAGCGTCTTTGGCCCAATCTTCCTGCTTGACTGCCGGATGCCCGTTTGTAAATCCCAATTCCAAAATCACTACCGGTTTTGTCTTGCTTAATTTGGCCAAGCGCGGATAAACCGCGTCCATCATTTCACGCATGGTCTCGGCCTCGGCCATTGGCGTGCCTGCTCCGTAGATGCTCACTCCCAGCCAATCTATCCACTTGTCGCCGGGGTAATAATTTTCAAATTTATTCCAGGCTGTATTTGGAACATCGTCGCTGTTGATATGAAACGCCCATAAAATATTGCTGGCGCCCTCCTCGCGCGACAAACGGATAATTCTTCGGTACGCGTCCTTAAATCTTTCCGGGCCGTCAAATTGTTTTTTATCGCCATAACCAAGCTTGGCCCCGCCGCCGTTCCATTTCCCGTTCCAGGCAAACCATTCGCCGTTTACTTCGGTGCCGAATTCCGCCAGCAGGGGTGTGCCGAATGTTTTGGCGCCGCGCGCCCAGGCGCGCAGGTCTTTGTCAAAATCTCCCCTGATGATTCGCGCCAAAGTATATTTCGGCTCTTTCACGTTTTGTTCTTCGCTGGAGCGCAACATCAGGCGAATAAACGGAACACTGCCATTGTCGCGAATCCAGCTCGCGGTTTTGACCGGAAACGGCTTGCCCTTAAACCAGTTGTGCGTGAAATAAACCCAGACTGCTTTTTTGCCCACCGCCTCCTGATAACTCGCCAACTCTTCTTTTTTTATCTGGTCTTCTTCGGCAAATTCTCCGCCCGGAAAAACCCCGTGATAATATTTGCCGGCCCCGGGCGTCGCCACCACCTGCCCTTTGGCCGTGATTCCGTTTAGGGTGGAATTTTGCTGTGAAACGGCTTTGGAGCCGAAATAAAACCTAAACAAAGCCAAACCGCCTAAAAAAAGAACAACTAAACCCGCCACCGCGAAGGCCAAATATTTTTGCGCTTTGGGCATATATTATGTTATAAAAATATATCGGTATTTTACACCAAAACGCGCAAATATGCCAGTCCGCAATCCAGTTGTTGACAATGCGCGGCGCGGTGTTATATGATAAAAACATACCATATAAGTATAAATATGAGCAAGGCAACCCTAACGACAATCATCGCGATTTTGGCCGCCGCGCTCGCCGGCTATATTATCTGGGCCGCCACCCGGCCCCAGCTTCTGCCAGCCGGCGGACCGGAACAACCGTCGCCAACCGGCACGGCGACTGCCGCCAAGCCGCAGACATACGGGGTGGAAATAAAAAATTTCACTTTCGCGCCGGCGAATCTGCGGATAAAAAGCGGCGACACGGTAAAGTGGGAAAATTTTGATTCAGTGCGCCACTCGGTATCTTCCACTTTCTCGGACCTTAATTCCGAGCTTCTGTCCGTAGGCGAAACGTTTAAATACACCTTCAAAAACGCCGGCGCCTACGACTATGATTGCGGCCCGCACCCGAACATGAAGGGAAAAATCATCGTGGAATAGCGCGGCGAAAACAGCTACTCCGTGGTCTGGCCGTCAAATTCGGCCTCGTTGGCCGTGGCCTCTTCTTTTGTTTGCCGCACTATGCCGTCTTTGTGGTGGGCCGGGGAATAAATCGTATATAGTTTGAGGTCTTCTGTTTCGGAAGTGTTAATGACATTGTGCTGGGCGCCGGCCGGCACCACAATCACCGCGCCGTCGCCGATTTCATACTCGTTGCCGTCAATTATACATTTGCCTTGCCCTTGTTCAAAGCGAAAAAACTGGTCGTTGCCCGGGTGCACTTCCATGCCGATTTCTTCCTTTGGTTTTAAGCTCATCAGCACCAGCTGGCTGTGTTTGCCCGTATAAAGCACCTTGCGAAAATTGTTGTTTTCCAAGGCGTCTTTTTCCATATTGGTAAAAAATCCTCGCATATTTTTTAACTGTCATCCCGGTCGCCGCAGACAACCGGAATCCAGTGTTAAGAATAATTTTTTTTATAAACCGGCCGGGGCGTTTTCTTTTCTGCTTTTCCACGCCAAGACAAATAATACAAGAGCCGCGATGAACAAAACAACACTGGCATTTTTTACGCCCCGGAATAATTCGTCCAGTCCGGTTTGCAGAAGGTTCATGATAAACGCGCGCGCCGCCTCGGGCGTGGGCGACAGATGAACCGCGTCGAGCAGGCGCGTTTTGATCTGGGCGGCATTGGCGAAAAACCATAACGAGCTCGCGGCCAAAGGCGCGGCCAGCCAGGCCAGGAGCGCCTTTTTGTTTTTCTTGTGGATGAGGGCGATGACGGCTAAAAGCGCGAGTGCGACAACCGCCGCAACGCCCGCGCCCTGTTTGGCGCGAGCCGCGTAAGCCCGCGCCAGGGCGAGCTCGGATTGTTTTGGCGCCAGCGCCTCTCCCACATCCACTGTATCGGGAATCTGTTTCAAAAAAATCTTCAATTCAGCGTCAAAATCCCGCATGGCCTTTTCCTCGCTCATCGCGGGGTTCCGGCAGGTTACCGCCGGGTTCTCTCCCCTCTGCGCCCGCAGTTGGAAATCTATAATTTCCATGGGCGAACAAACAGGTAAGGCATTGTAATTTTTTCTGACCAGAGCGGATAAATTTTTCGCCGCGGCCGCTTTTTGGTCTTTGACGCTGACTGTGAAATCAATGGACGGCTCGGTACCGTTCAAGTAACCCACTACCTGGTCTATGGCTTTGTCTGAATTGGTCTCCAGCCACTGGGCTGAAAAAATATCCGCCAAAGCGCCGGCAATGTCTGCTTCGGACAAAGACACCGCCGCTTTATTTTCTTTAATCAGCTGACTGTAAATAATCCCGGGCGCGAGGCGAAGCGCCTGATTGTAGGCGTCCGCTTTTTTGAGCGTTGTTTTGTAAAACTGCGGCGCCAGCAAATTTTTGGAAAGCGTGAGCGCTCCCACCGTCGCGATGATGAGCGGCGCCAGGAACAAAACGATGACGAACGAAACGATGTGTCTGGGCATATAATTATAAACTATCTAAATTAGTCCCATTTTTTCAAACCAATATCTCCACAGACCGGCTCCAAATTCAAATTTTTAGAAAAAAAATTACAAATCATATTTCAAAAACAGCATTAACTGTACCAATCAAAAGTGTTCATGAGGTGCGTTAGATATTACACACACAGACTCTGGCGGAAGGAGAGGGATTCGAACCCTCGATGGCTTACGCCAAACCGCCTTTCCAGAGCGGCGCCATAGACCAACTAGGCGATCCTTCCAACTCTTTTCTAAACCCCACCCTTTGTCTCCCCCCTTACAGAGGAGGGATGTGATGTTTGCCCCAATTTACCCCAAAACAGCGCGAAAGTCAATCCGGCGATGAGCGCCAGCATGCCCCACTGGGCCGGGGTAAAATAAAAATAGCGCGCGTCGCTGACCGGCAAATCAGTGGCGCGTAAAAAATCAAAAAAGAACCGGACCGCCGCGTAAGACAAAACCGAATAAAGCGCGACCAATCCCCAGCGCTTTTTTATGAGGCGAGTAAATAATAGATAAAAAACAGCAAATAACGTAAATCCTAAAATAGATTCCAGCAAGCCCAAATCAAAACGCGCGCCGTCTGGTAAATTCACGGCCAGAAAAAAATTTGACAGCCTCCCGGGATGCAAATGCGTGAAAAAACAACCCAAACGCCCAACCCCCCACCCCAACCATAAACTTAAAGCGCCGATGTCCAAATACGGCTTGATTTCCCGACAAGTAAATTTTTTTATTTTTACAAACAAATACAGGGCAACGCCGGCGCCGAAAAATCCGCCCAGCGAAGACGCCCCGCCCTGCCAAAATTTCAAAATATCGCCCGGGTTCTGCGCGTAATACGCGCTGTCGTAAAAAATCACGTGAAAAACACGCGCCATAATCAACGCGCCAATGAGCATCCAGACCCCCATATCCAAAATCACTTCGCCGGACAAAAAATATTTCTTCGCCAGCTTGTAGCCGAATAAAACCGCGGCCAAAATTCCCAGCGAGACGAAAAGACCCCAAACATGAATAGTGAGAGGGCCTAAGGAAAAAGATTCAAAGTGAAAGTATGGAAGCATAATACCCCCTCCTCTATCCTCCCCCTAAAAGGGGGAGGAAGTGTTAAAGCCCACCCCCCTTAGATGGAAATTTTACAGATATTTCAGCGCTTCGCCGGGTTTGTTTATCACGCGCACGTAATTCTCGTCCAAATGGCCGATGGTTTTGTGCTTGTCCGCCAACTGATGAATGAAGTCCAAAAGCGGCTGCCAAAAGTCCTGGTCGTAAAGCAAAGTCGGGAGCGGCGTGATTTTTTTCGTCTCTTGCAAAGTAAGCAGTTCAAACAACTGATGCATGGTGCCGAGCCCGCCCGGGAAAAATACAAACGCCTTTGACGGCGAAGTGATTATCAGCTTGCGCACGAAAGGAAAAAAGAATCCGAGCGATTTAGTGACGTAACTGTTTACCCGTTCGCCGCCCTCAAACCGCATATTCAGACCGATACTGGCGCCACGCGCTTCAAACGCCCCTTTGTTGGCCGCTTCCATGATGCCAGGGCCGCCGCCGGTGATAGTGGTGAACTTGTTCTTGGCCAAAATTTTGCCGAGCTCATAAGCCGCTTTGTAATACGGACTGTCGGCGGCGATGCTTTTGGTGCCAAGCACCGTCACATCATCTTTGATGCTGGTCAAAAATTCAAAACCGTCCACCAGTTCGGCCATGATTCTGAACACGCTCCAGTCCAAGCCGCCCTGGCAATGAGGATTTGAAGAACCAACTTCGCAAACATTCGGCCTGTCCACGGCGCCGACTTTGATGCGCGCCAGCGCCTCTTCGGCCGTCTCAACCACATGCCACTTGTCAACGTATGACTCCGGAATGCAACCGGTTTCGCGCGCCGACTTCTGACGCAAAAAATTTATCACCGGCTGCCAAAAATCCTTGCCCACCAGAATTATCGGAACGTTGACCATCTGCCCCAGCTCAATATTGTCCACCACTTCAAAAAATTCGTCCAAGGTGCCAAAACCGCCCGGGAAAAATACGAAAGCGTTGGCCGGCGAAGTAAGCATCACCTTACGCGTGAAGAAGTAGTAAAAACCGATGGCCTTGTTGACGTAAGGATTGATGCGCTGTTCGGTCGGGAGCTGGATGTTCAAACCCACCGACTCGCCGCCGGCTTCGTGGGCGCCCTTGTTGGCCGCTTCCATAATACCCGGCCCGCCGCCGGTAAGAGTGGTAAAACCGTTTTTCGCCAACAATCGTCCGAGCTCTAACGCGATTTTGTAATATTTATTGTTGGCCGGCAAACGCGCCGAACCCAAAATAGTAACCTCATTTTTGAGGGTGGATAAAAACTGATACCCTTCCACGAACTCGGTGATGATGCGAAAAATTCTCCAGCTGTCGCGGTAGTTGACCACTTCACCGGCGGTGACGAGCGGCCTGTCTTTCATGAGTGATTTTAAGGCAAGCGTAGCGTTTTTAGGCATATATTCTGGATTCCCGCTCCCCGCCTTCGCGGGGACAAGCTTCGTGGGAATGATAATTTAGGTTAATTTGTTTCCTACTTGTAAAACAGCTTCTTCGCCCAGGCGCGGGCCGATAATCTGCGCGCCGATGGGCAGGCCTTTTTTATTGTTCCCTACCGGCACCGACAGCGCGGGCATGCCAGCCACAGCCGCCGGGGCAACCATCACGTCGGCCATGTACATGGCCAGCGGGTCATCGGCCTTTTCGCCGAGGCCGAAGGCCGGAAACGGCGAGGTGGGCGTGAGCAGGACGTCAACATCTTTGAAAACATTTTCAAAATCATTTTTTATCAGCGTGCGCACTTTTTGCGCTTTCTTGTAATAGGCGTCATAGTAGCCGGCCGACAGGGCGTAGGTGCCGATGAGTATGCGGCGCTTCACTTCTTCGGGAAAGCCCTGCGCGCGCGATTTGGCGTAAAGGTCATATAAATTTTTCGCGTCGGCGCGTACGCCATAACGCACGCCGTCCAGCCGCCCCAGATTGGAGCTATCCTCACTGGGCACGATAATATAGTAGACGGCGATGGCATACTTGGTAAAAGGCAAACTGACTTTTTTTATCTCGCACCCGGCCTCTTTTAATTTTTCCGCTTGCGCCAAAATAATTTCCCGCGTTTCTTTGTCCATTCCCTCCACATCCAAATATTCTTTAGGCAAACCCACTGTCAGGCCTTTGACGCTTTTGCTTATCGCCTTCGTGTATTTGGGAACTTTGTCGGCCACGGTCGTGGCGTCCAGCTTATCTTGTCCGGCCATTATTTCCATCAGCAGAGCGACGTCTTCTGCGGTCTTGGCCAGGGGGCCGACGGTATCAAGCGAGGAGGCCATTGGCATGATGCCAAAGCGTGAATTACGGCCATAACTGGGGCGCAGACCAACGATACCGCAGAAAGCGGCTGGCTGGCGGATAGAGCCGCCTGTGTCTTCGGCAATGGCGTAAATACACATGTTATCGGCCACCGCCGCGGCCGAGCCCCCCGATGAACCGCCCGCCACTTTGCCGGTGTCGCGCGGATTGCGCACCGGGCCGTACATGCTATTTTCATTACTGGCGCCGTGGCCGAAAGTGTCGCAATTATTTTTTCCCACAAGCACTCCGCCTTGCTGACGGATTTTTCTAATTACCGTGGCGTCAAACGGCGGAGTGTAGTTGTCCAAAATTTTTGCCGCGCCGGTGGAACGGATGCCGGCCGTGCAAATGGCGTCTTTGACCGCGAAAGGAACCCCCGTGAGGACATCACCTTTACCGGACGCCAGTATTTTATCCGCCGCCTTGGCCTCGGCCAAAGCCGAATCTTCGCAGACAGTAATAAAAGCGTTTATTTCTTTGTTGCGTTTTTTTATTCTATCCAAACAAACCCTGGTAATTTCCACGGAGGTAAATTCTTTTTTCTTCAGTCCCTCGGCCGCTTGTTTAATTGTCAGTTCGTTTAATTCCATACTACTCTTCGCCATTAAAAACTCCGGGGACGACCAGCTCGTTGTCTGATACTTTCGGCATCTGGGTCAGTAATTCTTTTTTCGTGGCGCAATCACGCGGCGCGTCTTCGCGAGTCACGTCGGACAAACCGGTAACCTGTGAGGTCGGCTCAATATTTTCCGTATCCACTTCGTTCAAAATCTTCATGTAATCCAAAACCGCCGAAATCGTTTCGGCGTGGCGTTTTTCTTCCGCCGGAGTGAGTTCTATCCGCGCCAGTTTAGCGATATTTTTTACTTCTTCAATGGTGAGCATAGTGTTTTTTTGCAACAGTAATATTTCTACAATTTTTCAAACATTGTGGAAAATATTAAGCCGGACAGAGATTCCTCGGCTTCGCCTCGGAATAACAATCTACTGGATTCCGGCTCGTGGGCCGGAATGACAGCTGGGCTCCACAGCCCCGACTGAGTCGGGGACTATGGAGCCAGCAATTGACAATTACCAGCCAAACGTTTTTGCCACATCATCAAGCGTTTCTCGCCGGCGGATAATTTTTATTTCCCCGTTCTGCGCCAAAAGTTTGACCGGCGAAGAAAGCAGGCAATGGTGCGAAGCCAAGGCGTCTTGATACGCGCCGGTGTCAAAAATCGCCAGATACAAGCTGTCGTCTTTTTCCAAATCATCCAAACGCGGCAAAGAAATGTAGCTCCCCTGCCCAGTGTATTTATCGTCGGCGTCGCAAGTCATGCCGGCCAGCCAGCTCTGGGTTTTATTTTTGCTGTTCAGATAATTCACCGGCACCACATGCCACTTTTGGTGCAAGGCCCAGGTGTCAAGCAAATCGTTCATGAAACTGCCATCCACCACGTACCACTTGCGATTCTTGCCCTGCTGGATGTCTTTTTCGCACAATACTTTGTAAATCGTCACCTGGGCCGGCGACACCACATAGCGCCCCCACTCGCAAACGATATTGGGCGGCGCGATTTGATTTTTCTCACAAAACTCCTTCAAAAATTTTATCAGGTTTTCTATCAAGCTGTCTATACTGTAGCGGAATTTGCGGTCGTAGGGAATGGGCATGCCGCCGCCGATGTCAAGCGTGTCCAGCGAGGGATTTATCTGCTTTAATTTCAAATACACTTCCATGGCTTTGCGCACGGGCCGCAAAATATCCTTAAGCAATTCTATCTGCGAGCCGATATGGTAATGCAAGATTTTTAGGTTCTTAATTTTCCCCAAACGGCTGATTTCTTTTTCCGTCAATCCATACCTGTCCACCTTGTGATTCCAGTGCGAACTCACCTTCACGTCCACGGACAAGCGGATGCCCACATTGCCGCGATACGATTTCAGATACGCCAGCTCGTTCAAATCCTCTATTATCGGAATGATGTCCAAATTTTTCGTTTTCAGCTCGCCGATGAGGTCTAAATATTCTTTGGTCTTTGGCCCGTTGCAAATCACTTTAATTTTATTGTTCAAACTGCCGGTGCTCCACATTTTTTTCACCAGCTTCAGCTCGTTGGCCGAGCCGGTCTCCAGATTGGCGCCTTCGGTTACCAGTGGCAAAATAAATTCTTTGTTCTGGTTCACCTTCATCGGGTAGTGATAAAAAAACTTGGCCGGATAGCGGTAAATCTTGACGTAGGAATTAAACAAATCAATCAGCTCATCCACGCGCTCTTCCAAAATGAACGGAAAAACTATCTCCAGAGGCGTGCCATATTTTTTCACGATGTTCATCAGGTCATACTGGTAATTGCCTTCTTTGGCCACCAGATGATTAGCGCTGTTAATATCAAAATACTGGGTGTTGAAATTCTTCACTCCCAGCTTCCAATATTTGCGCAGGTTTTGCAGTTTTGGCATATTGGTAGCCCGTACGGGAATCGCACCCGTCTTTTCGCCGTGAGAGGGCGATGTCCTAGCTGATAGACGAACGGGCCATCGTTCGCGCCCGTTCCGAAACGAACGCGCCATTTTTAGCGAAAATATTGTACCAACAAAAAACGTAAAAGTCAATTTGAATGGCTATTTTTTCATCAATTTCTCAATCACCTCCACGTCATTATTTTTCGCGAACGCTCCGTAAATCGCTTTCAATTCCTTTTGATTAAACCCGTAACCCAATTCAAGCGCTTGCTTGGCCGAGCCGTACGCTTTATCCAAATCATTCTTGTTTAGATAAATCAACGCCAGCATCCAGTGCGATTCGGCAATGCCCGGCGCCAAGTCAATGGCTTCCTGCGCCAGCTTGATCGCCTCGTCATTCTTGCCTTGCAACATCTTGGCGCGCGCCAAACCCCAGATAATTGTTTGCCGGCGCGGACTGTAGGGCAGAATTTTTTTATACTGCTCCACGGCCGCTTCCAAGTAACCGGGGTTTAGCCAAAAATCATAACCGTCTTGATAGGCCCTGGCCAAAATCGCGCCGGCGCGCGCGTCGGCCGGATATTTTTCCAAATAAAATTTCATGGCGCCCTCTCCCACCGAATACATATCCGCGGCCAATTTTCGGTAATCGGAAAAAGCAAAATCCGGGTGCTGGGCCAGCCATACCAAGAAAAATTGTCCGAATTCAAAAGAGATGTCGTAGGCGTACGGATTTGGTTTTATTTTTATCGCCTCTTTGTGCAGTTTGATGGCCGAGCCGAAGTCGGTCATCGCTTTTCTGATGGCCAGGGCCGAAATATGGTCGGCCTTGGCCGGAATAATGGAAAAGCGGTTGATGAGAATGAAGGCGGCGAAAAAAATAAGCAAGATGGCGAGGAGGCGTGTCATTGCGAGAAGCCCCGACGTAACGTCGGGGCGACGCGGCAATCTCTCATTTGCCTGGGATTGCTTCGGCCTTTCACGCCTCGCAATGACATCCACCCCGGCCAAAAGATAGAAAAAAAATAAATACGATGACTCGTTTTCAAAAACAAACAAATTTTGAACCAGGTGCGCGGTAAAAAAAGCGCCCAGGCCAATGGCTAAAATCCAATCACGATTATCTGGATTCCGAGCCCGAAGGGCTCCATTCCCACTTGCGCGGGAATGACATATTTTTTTGAAAAGGCAATAATAAACGCACGAATATATCGCGAGATAGGCAAGCAAACCCAGGATGCCTGTCGTGGCCAACGTGTTAAACAGAATATTATGCGCGTTGTCGGTCCACTCCTGGGCTTTGTCGTATTTCAAAAACTCGGGCTGATAATGCCTGTTGGCCAAATCGTAAAAATTTTCCCAGCCCCAGCCCAGCCACTTTTTTTCTTGCCAGCCGATGACCGCTGTTTTCCAAAACAACAAACGGGTGCCGCCGTTGGAAAATTCCAGCGGCTGGGCAAAACGCCCGAGCACGGGCCAGTTTTTCGCCCCTTCTATTTTTACCAAGGCCAGTAATATGAGCGGCGCCGAGAGCAAAATAATTAGTGAGGAAAGCCAAATTTTGCGCGTTTTCTGCCGGTAAATTTTGGAAATCGCGAGCGCGAACGCGATAAAAATCAGGCCGGCCCACAGGCCGATGATGTCGCCGCGGGTTTGGGTGGCAAAGAGAGCGATGAGGCTGGCGAGAGCCGAAAAGAGCCAGAACCACCACACCAAATTCTTTGGTGTGGTGGCATGCCCGCCATCATCCTGGCGCTCTTGACACGCAAAAATTAACGCCGAAAAAAATAAAAAAAGACAGAACCCGGCGACGTAAATGGGATTGCCGAGCGTGGCAGACATTCTCGCGGAGCCGATATTAAACAAAAACCGCGGGGAAAAAATTTGATAGACGGCTATCAACGCCACTGGCAAACCAAGAGCCGTGAAAATTTTCCACAGCTTGTACCACTCGTCTTTATTCAAAACCGAGCGCCACACCAAAAAAAGCGCGCCATAATGCAACATGGTAAAAACGCCCTGCATGCGCTCGGCCCGGCTCCAAAAACTGCGCCAAAAATCCACGCCGGCCCAGGCCGACGCGAGCATGGCCGCGTAAAAAAGGAAAACACTGAAAGACAGCCAGCTAAAACGCGGCCGGTTTTCTCTAAAATGAAACATCAGCAAAATCAAATACAAAGCGAGAATTACAGCCGCGCCGACTTGCACCCACATTGCTTTGCCAAACACAAAAGGAAAGGTGGAATTGGGAAAAACGACCAGAGGAACAAGAAATAAAATCGCGGTGAAAAAAATTATCGCGTTTTTAAGGGAAAAATATTTAAGCATGAAGACATTTTACAATAAAAAATCTATAAAAACAACCCCCCACCATAAGGGTGGGGGGTTAAGCCCCGCAGGGCTTCTATCAAACTAACTTCCTGGATTCCGGATCAAGTCCGGAATGACAAGTTATTAGTATTGGTAGGTCTTGCCGTATAACGGTACACCGGTCACAGGCGTGGCATTGCCAACTCCGTCATTCCACCTAAAGTTGACCAATTGGAAGGTCACTTTTTCGGTGTTGTTGGCGGAATCAGAGAAGTCGGTGTCGGTTGTATCAACAACCATGTACACCTGCTTCGTGCCGCTCCACTCATTTTGAGCGGTCAGGGAAACGCTGACAGCAGTGGTGGCCGCGGTGTCCACACCGGTAATTGTGGCTGTACCCATCAGGTGGGCCGCGTCAAAAGTGCTGCCATTGTACACGTTCAATGTGACAGAGTGGTCGCCGGCCGAGCTGGCGATGAGGTTGCCAGAGAGGCTCACGGTCAAGGAGTTCAGGGTGGAGTTCTGGGCAGAGCTCGGTTCAGCCGTAGAGGTGAACGTGAACACGCCAATCGCATCCTGGGCCTTGGTGGTGTGAGTAACTCCGCCGGCATCGCTTTCAGCCGCGGTTACCTTGGTCTTTCTCACTGTCTGGGCCGTTACATTGGTGTTGTCCAACAGCACATCATCGGTGGCGCCGTATTTCTTGGCATTGGATGCCTCGCCGAGAACAATGAAGCCGTTGGTCAATTCCTTGTCAGCGACAGTGCCGCCGGTGGACCACTGCACGGTGGTGGAGGTTTTCTTCAAACCAATCTTCACCGCGTCGCCGGAAGTGGCGCCGTTGGCAACAGTGTTGATGTACGAACCAACGGTCAGGAGCGCGCTTTTGTCTTTCTCAATATACATATCCAAAGCGCCGTCGCTGAAGGTCAGGTCGCCATCGCTGTTGAAGTAGCCTTCTTTGGTGACGGTGGTGCCGGCCTTGTTCTTGTAGGTCAAGGTGACTTTATCCACGTCAGCCTTGTTGTTGGTGGTCAGGACCGCGCCAACCAAAGTAAAGGCCTCTTGAGAGCTGGTGAGCTTGTAGGTGGTGAAGCTAACCGGAGCCGAGGAGCCCGTCACAGAAATGTCTGCTAAGGGCGTGGTGCCATCCACAGCCACAGTAACGCTGCCGCCAGTGGTAACGGTGAGAGAAATAAGCGAGGAAGCGTTGATGTTGGAAGTGGTGTTCTCGGTTACCGCTCGGCCGTCGGCCTGGGTTTCCACGTCCATGTCATCGTCCGGGTCAATGCCCACGGCCACATAGCGGGTGGCAGTCATGCTGTCTTTCAGGCCAAGCACAGCCACCAATTTCTTGGAGTCGCCGGCCGCGACAGAATAATTGAGCGATGAGTACTGGACGTAGTAATAGCCGCCCGAACCAATGGTGCCCGACAAATCGGACAAATTCTTGGTGACGAGCGGGGTGCTGGCGCCGTCTTCATACAAGGCTACCGTGTTCACTGTGGTGTTGGCCGCTGTGTCGCCGGCTTCGGAAGCGCTAATGGAACCAAAAGCCGTGGTAGAGGCGTACACGCGCAGTTTCAAGCTGGTAATCTTGATGGCATCGGACGTGCCGGCCGTGATGAGCATACCCAAAGCGTTCTGGGTAGAGCCCTTTACAACCGTGGCCGAAGCCGGAGGAGTGGCGCGGGAAACCGTGATTTGCGCTCCGCTGATGGTCATCTGGTTGCCGGTCAGGGTGTTGGGCACGATGGCTGTCGCGGCAACATACTGCGAGTTGTCATCGTACTTCACGGTGCTGGCCACGCTGTGGTCAACCTTGCTGTAAACCTTCATGCTGGTGGGAGCATTGGTATCAATGTCCACGACCACGGCAAAATGCCTGGTCTTGCCAGCGGCGATGCTGTAGGCATCGGTGAAGGTCTTGAAATACGAATTGCCGTCAGCCGTACCATTGGTGCCGATAGCGGCTTCCGGACCGACCACGGTGGCATTGCTGTTGTCCAGGTCCACGATCTTCACGTTCTTTACATAGTTGTAAAGAGTGGCGGAAGAAGTGGCGTTGCCGGCCGCGTCAATCACGTAAATATACAGCTTGGTGCTCTTGATGGTAACGGCGTTGGTGGCGCTAAAGGAATACTTCTGGATGACAACATTGGTAACATTCTTGCCGATGTTTCCAGACGCCGGGCCGTTGTTGGCCAAGGTCAAGTCGCCGCCAGTAACAGTGTAAGTCTGGTCGCCCGAAGCCCAGTTGTCGGTAAGCGTGACGCCATAACCAAATTGAGCGTCAAGAATGCCCACATCGCTAAGCTCATCGGTGTAGAACTTTACAGTGTCATCCACGCGGCCGCCGGTGTTGTCGGCGTAAACCGTGAAGGTCTTGGTATCGCCCTTGGTAATGACAAGCGGGGTGGCCAAAGTGAACACTACCTTATCGTTAGTCATGGCCGCGACCGTAGCCACGTCCGTGCTGCCGATGGTGAGCTTCAAGTTGGTCAGATAGGTGTTGGTCAAAGAGCCGGCGTTGGTAAGCGTCAGGCTCTTTACCTTTACATCATAAGTGGCAGAGCCGGCATTGATGGTGCCGCGTCCCACTTCAACACCCGTGGCGCCCAAGCGGAAGGTGCCGGATGAGCCGGAATTGTCAACGGTAACGGCTGAAACAGCCGCGCCGCCCACGCCCATTGTGTTGCCGGCCACGCCTGTTACGGCGCCGCCATTAACCTCTACGACTTCCAGTCCGTCTTGGTTGCCCGCGCTCGGAGAGGCGGTTTCCATGTCAACCACGGCGCTTAGTGTCTTGCTTTCGCCCGCGGCCAAAGCTAACTTCAAATTGCTAAAGATTACCTTGTTGGTATCAGAAGCAATGGTCTTGCCGGTGGTCAAACGGGTGGCGCCGTCATACAAATAGACAGCGAGCAGGTCATCATACGCGCCCACGCCGAATCGCTTTAACACGACATCGGTCACAGTGGCCGCGGCCGAACCGGCCTTAACGTTAAACTTCAGGAACGTAACGCCGGTGGCCTTTTGCGGAACAGTGGCCGCGGCCGGAGTGTCTGCCGCCAAAGTGACGGAGAGGGTGCCGGTCGTCGGAGCCGGAGTGGAAATGTCTCCATCCTGCGTGCGGTTGGTGATGGTGGAAACCAGGGCCGTAATTTGGTCGCCGGTGGTTAAGCCATCGGTGTACGCGGCCGGAACAGAATGCACGAAAGTGGTTTTGAACCGATTGGCAGTCATGCCAGCGGCCGTCACTTCGCGCAACTTGTTGCCGTCAACATACCAAGTCTTGCTGTCTTTGGAGATGAGCATGCCATCGTGAACCTTGCCGGCGATATCAGCGCCGCGATTCACGTAGCTCGGCCAAGAAGCGTCACCGACAGTCATCACTTTATAGCTCGCGCCATAAAGGGCTTTGGCATCGGTATCCGAAATCTTGGACAAGGTGTTGCTGGGCAGAACAACATACAACTGGTCCGAAGACGGTCTTTTTACAACATAAGAACCGGCTCGGAAATTCACACTCAATGGTGCGACGGTTGGTAATAACAATGAATCAAAACACGCCATGGTTACGGAAATATAACCACCATACGTGTTGTTCACGTTCCAACTCTTGAACTCATCGCCAGTCGGGAAATACATTACTTTCTGGTCTTTATTGACAGCATAAATGGCTGGCTTGCCAGTAACTTTAATCATGTCGCCGGCCGCGAATGTCTGGGAGCAGGCCGCCGCGTTCGCGACGTCCGGCACCAGGGCGGCTACGCCCAGTGACCAAAGAATGGTAGTGACCACTACGCCGACAGTAAAGATTTTCTTTCCTAATTTATATACGTCGGACATAAATTTATTAATGATTGATATTGTCTCGCCCGTTTTCGAACTACGGACGAGATACAATGGCTAAGGCGAGTCCCTATGGACCCTCGACCTTTGCTCTAGCCGTGATTAATACTTTCTCCCTCCTGCGCTGATTCCGACGCTCGGAAGCAACGCAGGGCGGAAAATCACCTTGTCGCGCTGGTTACTATTAAAATGACCGCGGGAACAGTGGTGGCGGTAGCCGCAGTAGAGGTGGCGGTAATCATGATAGTGGAGGTGGGCAAAACGCCGGGCATGTCCTCTTTGACAACAACCATGGTGGGCAATACATTTTGCACTGTCTTTAGGGTGTTGTCAAGCAACCGTTCCGCTTCCTTGTTCACGGTGCTCGCCTCTTTCATCAAGGTAATTGCTTGAGCCAGATTATCGTTGGAAAGCATGACCACGGCTTTTGAGGCCGTGTCGCTGGCCGCGGTGGAAATCTGCCGGGTGATTTGAACGGCGCTTTCGGCTTGTTTCGCGACAACGTCAACCTGTTCGGACAAGGCCTGAGTGGATGTGCTTATCGGCGTAGCGGCGCTCATCTCTTTCACTTCGGTTTTTACCAAATCAACCGCTTTTTTCATCTCATCAACATTTTGCTTTGAAGCCGCGGCTTCACTCACGGTGGCTTGGAGCTGTTTGACAATAGTTTGCTTAACTTCGGCCGTTGACACGCTGTTATCGCCCTGCAAATGCTTTTCCACCATCACGGCCACGGCTTTCACGGCCGCGTCTTTAGTCAAGCTCTTGGCCTCGCTGACTTGCGCGGTAAGCTCGCCGCCGGCGGTGGTGCTGGGGGCAGAGAGCAGGTTGGCTTTTACCTCGGAAAGCACGCCCTTAATTTGCTCGGCATCTTGGGTGATGTTTTTGGCGGTTGAGGCGGCGCTGTCTGAACTTTTGATTTCTTCTAACTTGGCGCTCATTACGCTGATTTCATCTTTCAAATCGCTCACGGCTCCTTTGGCTTTTTCCATTTTTTGCGGGTCGCTGGTGGAAACTAATTTTTTTGTTTCATTGGCGCGGCGCTTGGCAAATTCGGCGTGCAATTTGGTGGACGCGGTTTTTGTGCCCACGGCATCCACCACCGCGGCCCGGGTTTTTTCCGTGGCGCGCTTGGCCGAGTACAACAAATCGCCGGGCAGGGATTCATAAGACGCCTGCACGGTCGCTATCCAGCCGCCGGCCAACATGGCTACAATCAAAATTAGCGCCGTGGCCGGCTTAAGCACGCTGTAAACAAAAGACTTGGGCAAAAATATGGAGAGGCCAAGCCAAAAATTTTCCAAAACAAATTTATTTTTCTTGTCCGCGGAAACGGTATTTTTAATTTGAGAAAGCAGAAGCTCGCGATTGCTTTTGAGCCAATGTTGGCTGGGGTTCACATCGCCATGCCGCAAGGCTTTGAGTTGTGCGATGATTTCACGTCGCATAATTATTCTTCTAAAAGCTCTTTTAATTTTTTTATGCCCCTATGCAGAGTAACGCGCACCGCTATCTTGCCCTTGCCCAAGATTTCGGCGATTTCGGCGATTTCCAATCCATCCACATAGCGCAGGGTGACGGCCTCGCGGTATTCTTGTTTTAATTGTTTCAGCCCCCCCACTATTCTTTCGGCTTCCATTTTTACGCCCAGCTGTTTTGTCCACGCGCCCTGGTCGCCCAATTCCATCTCGCCGATGGCTATGGCCCCGACCTGGCGATTTTTGGCGCGATACAAATCAATAATCGCGTTTCTGGCCAGTTTGTAGAGCAAGCCGCTGAAACTCTCTATTTTTTTTTGCTCTTTGGTATAATGCCAGGCTTTGAGAAAAACCTCGGAAGTGATGTCTTCGGCTTCTTCGTGGCCCGCTACTTTAAAAAATATAAACCGATAGATTCTTTTGGCGTACAAATCATAAAGCCTGGCGAAAGCTTCCGGGTCGCGCTTGGTTTGCAGTTTGTAGAGCAGTACCTTTTCGTTTAGCTTTGGCATTATAGTAGACGTTAAAAAGTGGAAGTTGTTACACTATTGTCATTCCGGTGTCATTCCTGGCTTGACCAGGAATCCACGGTAAAAACAGCGTGAATAAAAATTTACACCCAAAAAACAGGGCTAAACCACTACACCTAAAAATTAGGTGCGGTGGTAAACCATACTGGGGTATAGTATAGCAGAAATATTAAAGATGGACAAGATAACTGCATAATGGGTCTGTCGCCGAATACCATTTCTACTGCAATTTCAGAATTATGGCCAAAATCGCCTCAAAATTTCAAGGGCTGAGACAAGTCAAAATTTATTTTGACTTGCGAAGCTCGCAGAAATTTGTAAGCTCGCTTCAAATTTTTGGCTCTTGCTGGCTCCATAGCGCTGCGCAGGCGGCTATTGCCGCCGCGCGGCCTGCGGAGCCAACTTTGTTAATTTTTCCAAAAATTTGTATATACTACTCTATACAAATCGTCAAAATGGCTTCTTTTAACTAACATTAGCATAGAAATGGCACTTTTACGAAAAAATTTGTATATACTACTCTATACAAACGGTAGGTACGCAAAAAAAGTATTGACTTTTCCGCCTAACTGTGGTATAATACTTAATTATGCTGACAGTCGCCAAACAACCCAAAGAAATAATCCGTGTCTCGGTTTCCGAAGCAGCCAAGCTGTTTGGCGTGAACGCACAAACCATCAGGCGCGCCATTGCCAGACAGGAAGTTACCTATGCCATAGTCGGCGGCCGATACAAAATCAATTTTGAAAGCCTGATAAGATGGTCGCAAACGCGCACCACCACCCGCAATAAATTAGCCAACAGCGGCATAGGCCAATACGTGGAAAAATGGAAAATCAAAAATCCCCTCTTCTCCCCCAATCCAAAACTCGTGGAATATAAACCAAAGGAAAATCCCAAACGTTCAGTGGATTCCCCTCCCCTTTAGAAGGGGAGGGCGAGGGAGGGGTATAAACAAAAAACGCCAGCGATAACTGGTGTTTTTTGTATATGACCCGAAGGAGCGAATGCTCAACCTCGGGTCTGCGGCTGGCCATGGCCGCGCTGTCCGCGCGTCCGAGAACTCGGGAGGCGGAACTTGATTGGATGGCCGGCTAGTACAAGTACGTCTTTCCGTACATGGCTGATACGCCGATGACTGGGAAAAGCTCGGCATCGGCGACGCCATCAAACCACTTGTATTTTATCAAGTGGAGGGTCAGTTTCTCTATGGAGTTGGCGCTGTCCACGAAATCCGAATCCGTGGAGTTGACCACAAAATAAACCTGCTTGTCACCGCTCCAGTAGTTCATCGCGTTGATTGGAATCTCCGCGATGCTGCTGCCGTGGGTGTCAAGGCCAGTGACCACTCCGAACCCCATCAGAGTCGCGGCGTTGAAAGCGCTGCCACTATAGACAGAGAGTGCTGTCTGGTTGTCTCCCTGTCCGATGGCGATCAAGCTACCGGAAAGCTTCACGGTAACTGATTTGAGAGTGGAATTCTGGCCGGAATTCGGTTCAGCGGTTGACTTGAACGTGAACACGCCGACCGCATCCTGCGATTTCGTGGTGTGCGCGATACTCCCGAAGTCGCTCTCGGTCGGTAAGACTTTCGTCTTCCTCACTACCTGAAAAGCGAGCTTGGTGTTGTCCACGCTGATGTTGTCCGCGGCTCCGTACAACTTCACGTTGGAGCTCTCGCCCAGCGCGACAAACCCGTTGGTGAGAGTACTACCCGCGGCCCACTGCGAGGCGACCTTCTTCAGGCCGAGCTTCACACCATCACCGGACACGGCGCCATTCGCGATGGTGTTGAGGTAGGCGTTGACAGTCAGGAGCTCGCTTTTCCCTTTGCCGATGTACATATCCAGCGCGCCGTCGGGAAAAATGAAGTCGCCGTTGCTGTCAGGGTAGCCCTCGCGCCACACCGTCGTGCTCGCCTTGTTCTTGTAAACAAGAGCCACCTTCGCGACATCATGTTTGTGGGTCGTATGAACCACCGCGCCCACCAGGGTGATTGCCTCGTTCCTGGCGGTAATGCGATAAGTGGCAAACCCTACTGGCCAGGTTCCACTCACGGCGACGTCGGCGAGCGGCGTGACGTTGTCAACCCCCACGCTGATCGGGCCGGGCGAAACTCCCTTGTCCGGCTCTGCTATGTGCCGTTCGTCGCGAGGAACAGCATCCGCCGTTGGCAAATCCGTTCTCAACGCGTCGGCCGATAGCATATCCGACCGCGCTGGCCCGAGGTCGGGCGCGGGCATGGCGTCGGCGGTAGTGGTTACCGAACGGTGGTCGCAGGCGGAGACGAACAAGCAGAACATCGCAAACATGATGGCGCTACGCATTATCGTGTCCTTTCGTGAAAAGAGCATCGTTGTTTGGGGAAAATCCCCCTCCAAATCCCCTCTTTGATTCTAACCCAAAACGTCTTTATGTAACACAAAAAAACCCTCTTGTCAAGGGTCTTTTCGCTAATTTTCGCTTACATTGTACTAAACCCCTCCCTTTATCCCTCCCCTTATAGGGGAGGGCTTTTCCTTACCTCACCATCACTCCGGTCGCGTCGCCTTCCATCATCGGCATGGGATAATATATCGGGTCGCGGGTGCCGTAGATTACTTCCGAGAGCTGGCTCAAATCTGACAATTTATGCGCGGTCATTTCATAGTCGGAGAGCGCGTACAAATTATCGCCGATGTAAAGCGAGCGCTTGATGGCCGCCGAGCCGTAATAATTCACGTATTCTTTTTGCGGCGCTGGCGCGATATGGGTAACCGGGCCCTTAAACTGGAAACCGTTTTCCAAATCCACCTTGTACACGAACAGCCCCTGAAAATTCACCGTGCCATAGGCCCACGGGTTGTTCGCCATATCGGCCTTTTGCTCGGGCGAAAGCTGGGCCAGGGTCACAGGAAAGGCGAGCAAATTTTTGTCTTTTGAAAACAGAAACGCGTGATGGTCTGTCAGCGCGGCCGAATCCGTGCCCCTGTCCCCTATCTCGGTCTTAAACATTTCTTTCGGGTTATTAGGATCAGTCACGTCAAACAATCCCAGCTTCAGGCCTTGATACCAAGCAAATCCAGGCGAGTCGGTGTTGGAAACCGCGTTTTTGCCAATGCCGATGAGATGCGTGTCATCATACGGATGCAGATAAGTGGAATAGCCCGGAATTTTCAGCTCGCCCAATAATTTCGGATTGCGCGCGTCGGCCAGGTCAAACACAAACAGCGGGTCGGTTTCCTGAAAAGTCACCACATAAGCGCGCTTGCCCATAAACCGCGCCGAGTAAATTTTTTCGCCCTCACCAAAACTGGCGTACGAGCCGACGCGGTTCAAATCCTTGTCCAGCACATACAGGCTGTTTTTCTTGCCATACACGCCCTCTTCGCCCCAGTACCCGTTTAGAGTGGTAACCAAACGCAAATTGCCCTCAAACTCATCCATGGAAAATTGATTGAGAATCGTGCCGGGCACGTTTTGCGAAGCCGCCAGCTCCACGGATTTTTTATCCAGTTTAAATTTCTGTATTTCGGTCTGCTCTTTTTTTGGGGCAAACCAGTTGTAGTCAGAATTCACGCCGGCCACGTATAAATTTTGCGCGCTGGCGTAAACCTTGTCCCCGGCTCCCAAAATAATTTTCTCGCCCGGGTCGGACATCGGGCGCTTCATATCCAAAGACACGATTTGCAAATAGTCGGCGCGGCGGATGGGATAAATATACTCCACGCTGGCGCAAGACGCCATTTGCTTAAAAGCAACCGCGCTCGGCTCGTCGGCTTTGGCGCCGCGCCTGTCGCGTTCAACCGGCATCAAATCCACGGCGCGCCGGCTGATGGCCGCTGACAAGCCCGCTTTAACTCCTGACGCGGCCGCGTCCGAGGCGGCCATCGGCAAAATGTGATACTGCGGCTGGCTGTTGATTACCAAATACGCGTAGCCGTTTGTCATTCGCGAAGTGAGCAAATTTCCGCTGTACTCCAAATTGCGCTTGAGCGCCGGTTTTTCCTTGTTGGAAATATCCCAAATTTGCGCTGACACGTAATTGTTGTAATAAGGATAGGGATAAATCTGGGGCCTGGCCATCATTTTAGCCGCGTCTTTCATTATGGAATAACCATGGGCGCTACCCAAGACCAGCAGATAATCGCCTTCAATGTAAATTTCCGCGGCGCTGTTTAGGCCCTCCAATTTGGTTTTGGAAAGGAGCTTGGCGGAATCCGCGGGCACAGCCGAAGAAATAATCAGATTGCCCTGGGACAAATTGTAAATATATTTGCCGTCGGTTTTCACGATGTCGCCCTCGTCCACGCCCTCCACTTGCACGTTTGTTTTAGAAAAATTAGAGTCCGAGGCCGGAGCAGATGCCATCGGCGCCATTTCCATGCCCAAAGCGCGCATGCCGATGCCATAGCCCATATTGCCCAATGGCAGTTTGGAAATCTTCGCGCGCAAATCAGCGCAGGAAACAAACCGACGCACGGCGCGGGCGCGCAGTTTAGCGGATTTTTTCGGCGCGGCCAAAGCCGGCGCTATTACCAGCGCTATGGCGAAAACCGCGAAAAGCGCCCCGTATAAAATTTTCTTGGTCATACTTAAAAATTACTTTTTAACCCCCTCCTCTGTCCTCCCCCTTACAGGGGGAGGTATATAGATAGTTATACGAAGCAAACTTAGCTTTTGTAACAGCTTCGGTACAGACCCAGACCCTAATTCGCCAGTTTCATGATGCTCAAAATGGCGGCCAGGGCAAAGGCCGCGAAAACAGGCACTGCCAGAAGCCAAAAATGATGAAGATTATAGCGGCTGGCCGGCAAATCGCCCGCGGAACGCGCGCGCCAGCACACCAGCACGGTAAGCATGGCGGTAATGCCGATAAAAACCCCGCCCACCACGTCCAGCACCGCCACAAAACTGCGCAGGCCCAGCATAAACAAAAACAGCGGGAAAAATATCACGAGCAGTTCGGACAAGTGCCGGTTCAATTTGAAATCCCAAATAAACAGTTGTTTCAAGGCCACGCCCTGGCCGAAAAAAGCCGTGCCCATGGCCAAAATCGCGAACAGGTTGCCGACAAACAGCGCCCCGCGCCCCATTTGCCCCAGCCCCACTGTGGCCACCTCGGTCGCGCCGGCGCCCATGACCCCAGCCACTGCCAAAGCAAACAACGCGTAAACAGCCACCGGTATCAGGCTGCCGATGACGATGGCCTTTCTAAAATGACGCTCACTGCCCGGCAAAAGCGCGTGCGCCTCCACCACGGCCGGCCCGGCGTGCAAAGCAAATAAAATCACGCCATAAGGCAAAAACAAATTCGCGATATTGATATACTGCCAATTGGCTACCTGAAATTTTGGCAAAAGAAAAAAAGACAAGCCGGCAATCAGACAAATGACAATGAAACTCAAAACTTTTTCCGCTTTTTTGGCGGCGCGTAAACCGCGCCAGACAATATAACTGCCGATGCCCCAAAACAGCACGCCCCACCAGACCGGATTGCCGCCGAAAAGAGCCGAGAGCGCCTCGCCTTCGCCGATAATATAGGCGAGTAAAACCCCGAACGCGGAAAAAATCATCATAAACGAGGTGAGCAGTTTGGCGCCCGGACCCAGATATTTGCCGGCAAACCCGGGCAGGTGCATGGGCTCGCGCGTGCGCACCGCGATTTCGCCGAGCATCAAATTCAAGCACATCATCACCGCGCCCAAAATTAAAATATACGCCAGCCCGATTTTTAATCCGACTTGCGCCACGACATACGGAATGCCCAAAATGCCGGCGCCGATAGTCATGCCGGTGAGCATAAACACGGCCTCGGACACGGAAGCGACGGGCTTGTAAACGCCCTGATGCAGGATAACTGCCCTGTTATTTTTTAAACCTAAAATCATATCGTTTATCGCCTATCGCTTGATCATCTACCTTGAAAAAGCGATAGGCGATACTCTATTCTTTCCGTACAGTCAATATGTAGTCAACTATCTCGCGGTGTCCTTTCGACGCCAGCCAATACCACCATTCCCCTCCCCATAAATACGCGCGGGGCATGCCGGTGCGCTCGGCATAACGCAAATTTTTTTCCAGCTGTTTCAGGCTCATGGAGCGCGCCTGGATTTGGAGAGGGGTATCGTACACGGATTTGTCCGGCATCCAGGGCTCGCCCTGCAACTCCACGATATACGACTGTTCAAGCGCGCGGCCGTTCAGCCACAGTTTCGCCTTATAGACAAAAGGCGAGAGCCAAAAATATTTGAAATAGCCGATAAGCGGATTCCAAACCACGCGATACATGGTGGTGCCGAACAAATCGCCGGCCCTGGCCGTCTTTGTCCAAAAGCTCAACTCGCCGCTGTCGGTAACCATTATTGGATGGCTGTTGTCGGCGCGCCGCACCGTGTTGATTTCATCTTGCAAATCCACTTTGGAAATGGGCCGGCACAACCCAAAGGCCAAAAACGGCTCGTTTTCCACCTGCCATACTTCCAAAGCCGGGTGATTTTTGTACCGGTTGACCGCCACGGACATATAATTCAAAAGCTGACGCTTGTAATTTTCGTACGGCCGGTCCTTGGCCCACTCGGGCAAATGGCACTCGGGCCAGCGCGGAGTTTTGCGGCCCAGGGCGACCAAAACCTTGGCGCCGCGCAGCGCGGCTTCGTCCATCTGCCAATCCAGCTCGCTGAAATCATACTCGCCTTCTATTTTTTCTATCCGGTCCCATTGCGCGGTCAGACGGATGTATTTGAACCTCCATTCGTCCAACATGGTTTTCAAAATTAGTTTGGGTTCAAAGCCCAAATAAGAGGCGTACTCGGGATTAAAGCTGACTCCGTAAATCATATCTTTGCTTTTACTAAAAAAAGAATAAATGTAAGCGCCTAAAGTTAGTGCCGCGATAATAATAATGGAAATTAAAATTTTTTTCATGTGTGTCATTCCAGCCCGCCTTTAGTCCCAGCGAAAGCTGGGATGGAATCTAATTCAAATAATAATGGCCAACCCGGCCGCTATCAATATCACAGCCAGCGCCTCCATTATTGCCTCTTTTTTACCGTATTCCTCTTTAAACCAGCGCGGCGCGAATTTGGAAAGCAAGGCTACGGCTATAATCAACAGGGCGAACTGCAAGCCGGCCAGGGCGTTTACCAACGTCACGCTGCCGATGGCGATGGCGTATTGAATTAAAAGCCCGCCAATCACCCCCAATGTTTTATTCGTGAAAATCAAAACAACGCGGTGGTTTCTCTCCCCCTTTATAAGGGGGAGATTATGAGGGGGTAAATCAAATTTTTTCTTGAACAAATCCGCGCGCACCGACGGCAAAAACAGTAGCGGCAAAGCAAATAACCCCAAGGCCCCGCGCGTCCACACCAGACCGCTGTAAAACCCATAACCCTCGTACAGGTATTTTGCGGCCACGTGCGAAACCGCGAACAGCAGGCCGGCCAAAACCCCCCAAGCCATGCCGCCGTGCCAGCCATCATGGTTATTGCTTTTTTCAATGGAAATGACAAGCGAGCCGGCGATGAGTATAATAATCGCGCCCAGATTGCGCGTGGACAGGGCCTCCGAAAGAAAAGTTTGGCTTAAAATCAAAACAAAAAAAGCCGTGGCCGCGCCAACCAGCGGCCCGCTGTGGCTGACCTCGCTATCTTTGAAGCCGATATACATGGCCCACAAGCCAAAAGCAAAAGCCAAACCGGAAACTACCGCGACCAGCCAGTCGCCAAATCCCCGCAACAAATGAACGCCAAAAGGCGACAAAAGCAAAATAGGCAAAACAAACACACAGGAATAAAAAACAAAAACCGCCGGGCGGGGCACTGATTTGTTGAGAATGAATTTATCCAAAATAGTGGTCGCGGCCAAAAGCGCGTAAGCGATGGCGGCGATAGTGATGGACATATTCCAATTTCGTCTCCCCCTTTATAAGGGGGAGATTAAGAGGGGGTAAACATAGTATAACATTTTTTTCGGACAAAAAAAAGACGCCCGGACGACTTTGCGCGCGAACACGCTTTGTCGTCCGGGGTCAGGGGCTGTCTTTGGGCCGTAGCGCTAATTTTAGGTCAGCGCATCATTGGCCACCGGGGTGGGCTATGGCTCCACTATCTTGAGCTCGCCGCGGAACCCGACCATCACCTCGCGAAAGAACTTCGCGAACTCCAGCTTGGCGGCGCGCCTCTCTTTCTTCTCCCCTTGCGCTACTTGAGCGCGAAGGTAGAGATCTGCCAGACGCACCCGCTCCGGGTCAATCTCGCTCTGCGGAAAGAAGAGGTTGTGCTCTTGAGCTCGTTGCGCGAGCTCATTCTCCGCTGTGCCGAGCGCCCGCACGTAATCATCCGCCCATTCCGACATCACCCGCAGGCGATCCTGCAGTTGCCGCCCTCTTTTGTCCATCCTTTTTTCTCCGTGTCGCGGACAGAGGTTTCCACCGTTCCCAATCCCGTTAAACTGTTCACTCGGCGGGAAACAAATCCTTGTTTCCCAGCGGCTGAACACTTTTTTGTTAAAGAGCCACATCCACCAAAGGCGGAAAGTTAGCCAGATGGGCTCCCCGCCCTGGCGGGTCACCTCATCGCTAACTTAAATCACCCTGTCGCTTTTGCTGCAGGGTGATTATTTTTGTGTGCTATTGTTTTTCTTTATCTACGCTTGTATCGCGTCACACAATCACCCTGCGGCATAAAATAAAAGTCCCAAACCTTTACAAAGGTCTTGGACATAATCGGGTTAATTGTGTGCGGATTTAACGACATATTCATATTGCCATTTAATGTATCACACCGCTTTTTTTTGTCAATAGAGTGTACAGTTAACACCATAGGGTAACATATGGTAGTATCAAGGGTTACACCTGTTCACTGTGTGAACAGTAATAATCGCTTAACCATATGGCCTATCCAATGGCAGCTGGTCGTCGGGAA
>SCQK01000014.1 GCA_004321885.1 Patescibacteria group bacterium
CGGCACTTGCGAACGGCTAAATCTTTAATTGTAAGGAGCGCCTGCTTAATTCGTATGCGTAAAACCATTGCCTGTAAACCAAAAGTTTTTCAACCGAATTAATTTAATCATCCCTTATATGGTACAAGCTTCAGATGTTGTTAAGCTCCGAGAACTTACGGGAGCAGGAATGATGGACTGCAAAAACGCGCTGGAAGAAACCGGCGGTGATATGGAAAAAGCCGCTGATTTATTGCGCAAAAAAGGCATTGTGAAAGCGGCTAAGCGGGCCGGCAAAGTGGCGGCCGAGGGACTGGTCCTGGTGAAAACCGCCGGGAATTTCGGGGTCGTGATGGAACTGAATTGCGAGACTGATTTTGTGGCCAAAAACGACGGCTTCAAGCAAACCGCCGCAGAATTCTTAGATTATCTTTTGGAAAAAAGGCCGGCTAATTTGGACCAGGCCCTGGGCCAGCCAATGGGTAGCGCCACTGTGCGCGAGAATCTGGAAAGCGCCACGGCGAAAATCGGCGAGAAAATTTTCTTGCGCCGCTTCGCGGTATTGGAAAAAGGCGGCGGCGAGACTTTCGGTGAGTATATCCACATGGGCGGCAAAATCGCAGTGTTGGTTTTGCTTTCCGGCGCCGATGCCGATTTGGCGCGCGAAATCGCCATGCAGGCGGCCGCGGCCAATCCGAGATATTTAGACAGAAGCGAAGTGCCGGCCGCGGATTTGGAACGGGAAAAAGCCATCCACGCGGACCAGCTCAAAGCCCAGGGCAAACCCGAGAGCATGATAGAAAATATTTTGCGAGGCAAGCTGGAAAAATTCTACGAGGAGAACTGCCTGATTGACCAAGTATATATAAAGGATGAAAGCAAAAAAGTGCGCGACCTGCTTGGTACGGCGACAATAAAAAAATTTATCCGTTTTGAACTGGGCGAGGGCATAGAAAAAGAACAGAAAAATTTTGCCGACGAAGTATCAGAACAGTTGGGCGGATAAAAGTTATCCACAGGGTCATGCGATCCTGCGTGCCGGCCGCGAAAATTTGTGGTATAATAACATCAGCTTAATTCCACAACATTCAAGATGAGTGTGAAGCTTGTCTCACGCATCTATAAATAGTTGGTTTGGAAATGCTTTTAGCGAAGCCAAAATTTTTTGTTAAAAATTTAATTTAAGGAGAAAAAAATATATGGCCAAGAAAATCGTGCGCCATCTGGCGAGCAAAAAAAGAGCCTACCTGCTGTCGCTGGCGGCAGTGGTGTTGGGCATGGGTTTTTATTTAGCTTTTTTCTGGAGCAACGGGGCCAAGGCCCTCTCCGGCGTAACGCTTGCCGATACAGATACGAGTAGTTTTGGTTTGGATGGGCGCGACTTTACCGTAACCTGGGCCCCGGGCGCCACTCCGACGGCTTATATTTACACCCAGGTCTACATTGTTACCAGCACGGCTGTTCTTACCTCCAACACGCTTCAAACCGCCTGTAACGGCGTATGCCAGCCGGTTAGTTATTTTACCCAGTGGAGCATGAATACCGTCACCCTGCCGCAATACAGGAACACGGATAGCTCCAATGTGGCCTGGACAACCACCACCCAGTATGTGGCCTGGGTATTTGCTTCCACCACTAACCCAGTCGATTCCCTAATGGTTTCTTCATCGCCGGTTTCCACCACTTATGACGTTGCCTCCGACGCCATGGCCCCGAACATAGATCACATGTCGGCGCACGCGGCCACGCAAAGCGCCAACGCCCTTCTTTATGCGTTTGCTTTTGACGAGCAGACCACGGCGTCCCAGTTCGCTTCCACCACCGACGGCGGAGCTGAATTTTTTACCCTCTTTTACACGCCCACCAACACGGCCTGGGTCCCGGCCAATCAAGCGACCGCCACTTCGGTAGCCGGAGATTTATTCTTGTTCACAGTGCCATCCGAGGCAGTGCCGGCGGCCGGGGGTTCGTTTAAGTATTATTTGTCGGCCAGAGACAGAGCCGGCAACACTAAATTTTTCTGCGCCAATCCCAGCGCCATATCCGCGGCTGATTGCCAATCCAATGCTTTTATTGTCAATACGGTAGCGGCTGGCTCGCGCCAGGTTTCCGGCAAGATTACGTCCGGGGGCGCTAATTTGGCCGGCGCCACAGTGTTTGCCGGCGGTTATGCCAAGGCGGCTGTCGCATCCGACGCTAGCGGCGATTACACCATTACCGGTTTGCCTGATAATGATGGGTTTGATTTCACCGCGACCAAAGCCGGCTATTGCAAGAACATCCGTTTTGAAAATATCGGCGCTACCAATAAAACCGGCGTGGACATGTCGCTTAACTCCGGCACTTGCGGCGGATACTATGGCGGAGGCGGGAGCGGTGGCGGCACGCCCATGGTGGTGTTTTCGGGTCCGCCGGAAGGTATGAATAACGTGTTTCTTGGTGAAACAATGCGCATGGGCGTAAATCAGCCCCTTGACCAGGCCACCATTAACAGCACAAATGTCTACCTCACGACCGATGATGGCACGACTAAGATCCCCGGCAGTGTAACATTCTGTTCCAATAATGCTTCGCCCGGTTGTTCTTCTCTTTTCGCGATGGATAATAATGTCGTGTTGTTCGTGCCCACGTCGCCGCTATCTTCCAGCACCTTTTATACTTATGTCATCACCGAAGGCGTTAAAAGCGCGAGCGGCCAGTCTATTACCGGCAACCGCGCCGGCGGCGGCCACAAGGTCAGCTTTACCACCTCGGGCGGCAATTACAGCGGCGGCGGTTATACCATGGGCAGCAGCGGCCAGTTCATGCCCCCTTATGTGAAATCAATGAGTCCGGCCGGCGGCATGAGCGTGGCCCCGAACGTTAAATTAATTCTGGAATTCAACAAGGCAATGAGCGCGAGTACGGTAAACACCTCCAATGTTATTCTGTGGAACACGACTTTAAATTCGGCTGTTACTTTAAGCAGTGTTACCTTGGACAACGCGGAAAGCCGCTTTGCGGTTATCACGCCCAGCTCAATGCCGGCCGGCAATGACTATGAACTGCGCGTCAAGGGCGGGGTGCAAGATGCGAGCGGCGTGGGCATGCGTTCGCCGGCCGAGGCCTCGCAAACAGCTTTCAGCTCGTTTTTTAGCGTGGCTGGTTCAAACGACAACACCGCGCCCACGACTTATCCAATGACTGCTTCTGGCACCACCGGCGTTGCCACCAATAATCTTTTTGAGTTTGGTTTTAATGAACGGCTGGATACCCAGACCGTCAATTCCACCAACATCACCATGAGCCGCGGGGGCACGTCAGTCAGCATTGACGCCAAATATGACGGCACCAAGAACAGTATTTTGATTGTTCCCAGCTCGGCCCTGGCGGCAAGCACGGTCTACACCATTACCTTATCCAGAATTAAGGATTTGGCCAACAACCAAATTGCCACTTCCACCTATACCTATACTACCGGCGCGGCCGATATCGCGGCGCCGGCAGTACAGAATGTGAGATGCGATGATTATACCTGCCGCATATCGTTCAGCGAGCCTATGAACCACGCGACCAAGGTTGATTCCACCTGGGCGAGCAGTACCTTGAATCATTTGAATTTGAGCCTGACCCAGGGTGGGGCCGACAAAATAGTCACCACCACGGCGCTATCCTACGATTCAGTGGCCAAAGAATTGGTTGCCGAGGGCGTGGCCCTTACTTTTGGCGGAGCCAACTTCGCACTGACAATCACTGGTGTTACTGATATTACCGGCAACATTATGCCGGTCGTTGCTTGGACAGGAGCAGTGGAAGACAGTAGAAAGACGTTTGGTTTTGGTGAAATGGGCATGTTTGGCCCGCCCACTACTGATATGATGGGCGGCGGGTCCATTGGCGGCGGCGAGTTCAAGCCCATGGGCTTTGGCTCGTTTACAGCCGACCAGTTTGCCATGGGTCAGGCTGATATGGCTTTCCCGTTCAACCCCACTGTCAGCCAGGACGTCAATGTCTTTCATGTGGAATTAAATCCCAACACGGCCCTGCAAAACAACGATCAGGTGGCATTAACATTCCCGGATGGAGTCAACATTACGAACGCCGCCATGGATACCCTGTCTCCGTTTTTCGCGGACATGAACCAGTTTGGAGCCGGCACTGTGACAGCCACTATTGCCTCGGTGAATACCAGCACCAATAAGATTACTCTTAATTTAGGCATTGTCGGCGGGCCCACTGGTCCGGGCGATCGTTTGTTCATTGATTTGCGCAAAATAATCAATCAGTCAACCCCGAACAATCCGTCCATTGGCGGAAGCAAACTTAGTATTAGTATTCTAAGAAGCAACGCGGTTCTGGCCAGCAAGACCACCATGGAATATTATGTCATGGCCGGCGGCACCAATACCTTAAATGTGGCCGTCATTGCCGGCAGCGCCACTTCTTCGCCGCAAAGCGGAGCAAACGGAACAGTTTATTTGCACGGAGGCGGCCCGGGCGGTCCGATGGATAAAACCCTGGTGCTCTTGAATGGTTCAATTTCCACTGTTGACGGGACTTCGGCAAATTCAATTTCTTTCACCAGCTTAAATAACGGCTGTTATTTCGTTGGCACTGACCCGTTCGTTAGTTTGGGCGGGGCTGATTACTTTGGCCAGGGCATGCCCGAACCAGTCTGCTTGAATGGCAGTGCATCAAGTACCAAATATATCTTGCTCTCTCCGGCCGCTGGTTCGGGCTCGGTGACAACCACGGTTAAATTGGCTGGCATCGCGAACTTTGGCGGCGCTGACATAGACATCTTTGCCGGGGGTCCGGGCCGATTTGTGGTCAAGACACTCACGGCTTTGGGTGCGCCCGATGCCAATGGCTATAATTTGCAACTGCCGGCCAATGGCAACTGGTTTATCGGCGTGGGTCCGGCCATGCCCAAGGGCAGTTCCATGACCATGCCAAAGACATTGCCGGGCGTGCCTCCGGCTCCGATTGATGTGGCTGTGAGCGGCGTTGGTTCTGGTTCCCCCTCTGTTACCCGCAACAGCTTCATGCCTCTGCCTTCCAGCGTCAGCTTCAATGATACCTCGGATACGATTACCTTTACCTTTGCCACGGCTGATAAAATGGTAACCGGCACAGTGAAAGACGGCGCTGGAAACGGGTTGGCGAATATTCAGGTATTCTTGCACCAGCAGGGGTTTGGCGCGCCAACATTTGGGCAGACCAATGCCTCGGGCACGTTTACATTGTCTGTGTCGGATTATGGCAGTTATGAAATCGGCGCGTTTAGAGATGGCATGCCGCCGGTGTTCAAGAGCCTGGAGATTAGAACCGACGGCGACGATGCCGACAGCTTGGCTGACATCTATTATCAGGGCAAGTTGATTACCCAGGCCAACCCGCTGGTGCTGACGATGAAAAAAGCGGCCTATACTATTTCCGGCAAGGTGCTTGACGCGAGCAACAACAGCATAGACGGGGCTCCGGTGTTCGCGGTGGACGAGAACGGCAATAGCGCCATGGGCATGACAGCCTCGGACGGCAGCGGCTATTCCATATTTGTGGACGCCGGCACCTGGACAGTGCGCGCTGAATTGCCTCCGGATAAATCTGACACCTGCGGGTCTTTCTCCAAGAGTGTCGTAGTCACCAACGCCAGCAAGTCATTGCAAAACATCAGCCCGTCCACAGCCACCTGTATCACGCTTAGCGGCACGGCCAGCGCCGGCGGCACGGCCATTGCCAACGCCCCTTTGTTTATAGAGGAATGGGACAACACCAACAGCCGGCCGGTGCAGGGCGGGGTAAAACGCGGCACGGCTACGGACAGCAATGGCGCCTATTCGGTGAAATTGGCCGGCAATACCACTTATCGCGTAGGCACCTGGAATCCGACTTATGGCGAGCTTAGCGCGGTCAAGGCGGTGCTGGCAATAGATGCCACGCAAAATTTGACTCTTTCTTCAACCAGCACGGTTACATTCAATTTCACCGGCGGTACCGCCAACATGAAGGCTTTTGTTGAATTGAAGAATGCCACTGATAAAATGAAAAGAATCGGCAAACAGGTAGAGTCGCTGGCCAGCGCCGCCACTGTTTCTGTTGAAGGCGGAGCAACCTACAATTACTTCGTTGACGTGTTCGGATTTGGCAAGTTCACGGGTTCAGTGGCCGCCGGCGCTTCAGCCACGGTAGACGTTTCCACGGTCGGCTTTATCACGGTTTCCGGCACCATATACAGCGGCGCCGGCACGACCACGCCTGTGTCCGGAGCCCTCGTCACCTTTACCAATACCAGCACCGGCATAGTGCAAAGCGCGTCCACTAATGCCAGCGGCACGTATAGCGTGAAAATTAAAGCCGGTGATTACGCGGTAAGCGCCGGTCTAAATGAATATCTGCCCGGGCAAACCGCCGCGGTAGTTTCTTTCGCTACCACCACTCTGAATTATGATTTCGGCGGCGCGGCTCCGGACCAGGTGGCCATGGTCAGAGCAAATCGCACTATTGAAGGATTTATTTCCACTTCGGCCAGCGCTTCCACTTCCCAGGGATACGTCTGGGCCACTAACGCGTCGGGCACTGTCATCAGTGCGCCTATCAACGCGAATGGCACGTATTCATTGTCTGTCAACGACGGGTCCTGGACCGTAAAAGCGACCGCGCCCAGGCACGCGGAAACCACCAAGAGCGCCGCCGTAACAGTCTCGGGAAGTAATTCCACGGGCAACAACTTTACCCTTACCGCTGATGCCACGCGCGTGCCCACCTCAACCTCGGGCATTGTGGCGGCCAATAGCGGCGGCTCGGTAAACGACAGCAACAATACCGGCATAAAAGTAGTAGCCGGCCCGGGCGTGCTTGAAGCCGGTTCTACCAATAATGTTACGGTTAGTCTGGAAAAAACATACAGCGCCCCGGCTTCCAGCGAATTCAACGCCTTAGGCAACGCGACTTACAGCATCACGGCCAAGACCACTTCCCAGGTTAAAGATTTGGTAGGCAATGCCGATATTCAGCTTGATTACACCAGCATGGTCGCGCAATTGCCCACCGGAGTGACGGAAGCAGACCTGAAACTGATGTACTTGTCTTCTGAAACCGGCAAATACGTGTCAGTGGAAGGCGGCTATACCATAGACGCGACCAACAACACCATTACAGGCCAGGTTGACCACCTCACGGACTTTGTTATCGCTTACTCGCCTCCGGCCGCGGCGGCCGCGCCCGCCTCGCCGGCTGCCTCGCCGACCACTGGTAGCGCGCCTACCAGCGACACTACTCCGCCGACCAATACTTCGGTGGTGATAGCGGGCGGCGCCACTACCACGGCCAGCGCCTCGGTTACCCTTACCCTGGCCGCCACTGGCGCCAGCCACATGATGGTATCCAATGTCGCGGCCTTTACCGGAGCGGCTTGGGAAACTTATGCCACTTCCAAGTCTTGGACCCTGGCCTCCGGAGCCGGCGTGAAAACCGTGTACGCGCGGTTCAAGGATTCATCCGGCAACATTTCCACGGCCGTATCTGATACTATACAACTGACCGGCACGCAGACTACCCCGACTACGGATATTGTTGTGCCGGGCGTGGAAAATCTGGTAACGGGCGCTCCGACGGCCCCGGTAGTGGCGGTAGCGTATCCGGATTCGCTGGTGGAAATCACAAATATCCTCAAGGGTTCGTTTCAGCCAAGTGAAACGCTCAAGTTCGCCTACAAGTTCACCAACGAAAGCGCCAAGACCTTGAAGATAAAAATAGTGCGCCAGCTCTTAAATAGCAAGGGCAAAGTGATAAGCACTGCTTCCACGGTAAAGACCATCAAGGCCGGGCAGGCCTTTAATGCCGGCGTGAAACAAGCGCTGAACAAGAAATGGCCGGCCGGAGTCTATACCATGCGCGTGCGCGTGTACAACGCGGCCACGAACAAACTGCTGGAGCAGAATAGCTTCCAGATTACGATTGAAAAGCTGAAAAAGAAGGTGTTCAAGCTTGGCGCGGCTCTTAGCGCTGATTCGGATGTCCAGTTTGACCAGGCCAGTCTGGCCAAAGTCAAATCCGGCGGCGGTTTGCCGGTGATTATCAAGGCCAAATACAGCTACACCAATAATACGGGCGCAAAGCATGTGGTGAAAATGGTGCGCGAGTTGGTGAATGGCAGTGGCAAAGTAGTTTCCACTTCCAAGGGCAAATGGACAATGGCTGTGGATGAAAAGTCCAGTCAATCCTTTACCCAGCCCGTGGCCGCCAATCTGGCGGCGGGCTCGTACGCAATGCGCGTTAAGGCCTATGATTGGACCAGCAACGAATTGTTGGCGGAAAATAGCTTGGGATTTGAGGTGGCGCTAAAGTAATAGATTATAGGGCCCCGTTTAGAGCATTCTCTAACGGGGCAGGAATTTCCATCTAAATTTTTTTTGGATGGAAATTTTTGCGGAAATTTATTTATTAAATATAGTATGGCAAAAAATATCTTCAAGTTTACGCTGTTTGTCGCGTTAGCGGTCGTGGTTTTACTCATAAGCGCGCAAAACGCGAGCGCGGCAGTAAACGCGCCGACCACGCCCACTTCCACCAGCAACATAACAGCCTCATCTATTCGGTATAATTGGACCTGGGGCGGAGGCGAGGAAGACCGGTGGGTTTTAGAGCGCTCAACTAATGGTAGCGACTGGACATTTGTCGCCACCACCACAGCGACCACCACGGCAAATTATACCTACACTGGATTAGCGACCAATACCCTTTATTATTTCAGAGTAGGGGCCGCTACCTCCACTTCCGTTACGTCAACTTATGCCACCTCTTCGGCTGTTTATACAGCTGTCGAGCAGGTGTCGGCTCCGACAATAGGAACCGCCAATACTTCTTCCCTACCCATAACTATCAATATTGGAGGCAACCCGGCGGCCACCACCTATGCCCTATACAACACCACCACGGCCAATTACCTTAACTCGGCCGGAGCAGTCACCACCACCCCGGTCTGGCAAACTACTTCCACCTGGGGCGCCAGCTTCGCGGCCACTGGTTTGAGTTTGAACACTCTTTATCAATTCGCGGTTATTTCACGAAACGGAGACAATACCGAGGCTGCCACTTCCACGGTCAGCACGGCTAAGTATACTTTGGCCAGCCAAGCCAGCACTCCCACTATTGGCACTCCCACTGTTTCCACTTTGCCCGTCACCATCAATATCAACTCCAATCCGGCGGCCACTACCTATGCCTTGTATAATTTTACGTCAGGTAATTATTTAGCTTCCAACGGTTCATCCACTACCACTCCTGTTTGGCAAACCACTTCCACCTGGGGAGCGGCCTTTGCCGCTACCGGCCTTTCGGTCAACAGCGCTTACCAGTTTAATGTCATTGCCAGAAACGGAGACAGCGTGGAGGCCGCCACTTCCACGACCAGCACGGCTAAATACACCTTAGCCAACGCCGCTTCCGCTCCTACTATTGGCACAGCCGCCACTTCCAGCTTGCCTATCACTATCAATATCAACTCCAACCCGGCGGCCACCACCTATGCCCTATACAACACCACCACGGCCAATTACCTTAACTCGGCCGGAGCAGCCACCACCACTCCGGTTTGGCAGACCACTTCCACCTGGGGCGCCAGCTTCGCGGCCACTGGTTTAAGTTTGAACACTCTTTATCAATTCGCGGTTATTTCACGAAACGGAGACAATACCGAGGCTGCCACTTCCACGGTCAGCACGGCCAAGTATACTTTGGCTACCGCGCCGACAATGGGAGAAACCACCAACGTTGGCTCTTCAAACGCGACAATGAATTGGACCGGCAATGGCACCCAGTATTACGCTGAAAATACCAATAACGGGGCGAATTCCGGATGGATAAGCGGCGTATCCAGCGCTTTCACCGGCTTGTCTTGTAATGTATCGTATATCTTTCGCGTAAAATCAAGAAATGGCGACTCTACCGAAACCGACTGGAGCGCTTCTACCACAGTGTCTCTTACCAATTGCGGGGGCAGTTCGCCCGGTGGCGGCAGTCCCAGCCCCACTGTTACAACGCCGGTTACCACCGTGGTAACTTCCACTATAGTCGCGCCAATTACAACGCCCGCTCCGGTTTCAGCGCCGGTTACGGCAACCACGCCGGTTTCGTCGGTGATAACACCTGTTGCCACCGTGTCGGAAACCGCGGTACAAAATCCAGACTCCCTGGTGGTGATAGAAAATATCGCGAAGGTTTCATTCCAGCCCGGCGAGCCGCTTAAATTTACGTATAATTTTACCAACGACAATGACGCGTCCCTCAAAATCAAGATTGTCCGTCAGCTCTTAAGCAGCAAAGGCAAGGTCCTAAAGTCGGCTTCAGCGTTCAGAGTCTTGAAGTCCGGACAGACGGCGGTTGTTAAAGTGAACGAAACCATAGCCAAAAAACAAAGCCCGGGCAACTACACGGTGAAAGTGGCTGTCTACAACAGCCAGACCAGCAAACTGATTGACAGCAACAGTTTTGGCATCACAGTGGAAAAACTCAAGAAAAAGTTTTTGGTTCTGGGTGAAAACATCTCCAGCGAGTACGCGGCCATTAAATTTGATTTGTCCGGCGTGAAAATCAGCGCTGGTCTGCCGGCAATGATAAAGGGAAAATACAACTACACCAATCAGAGCGCGGACAGTCAGGCGATTAGAATGGTCAGAGAGTTGCAGGGTCCGGATGGCAAGGTTATCGCGAAAAAAATCGGCAAATGGACAATGACCGCGGGCGAGAGCTATTGGCAGGGCTTTACCCAGGCGGTGGGCGGCAATTTGGCCGCCGGTCCATATCTGATTTCCGTGAAAGCGTATGATTACGCCACGGGCGACCTGTTGGAACAGAACAGTTTCGGCTTCAACGTGGTATTGAAATAGGATAGGCCGTCAACGTTGAACTTGCCCCGTTAGAGAGCTTCTCTAACTGGGCTTGTTTTTTGCCGGAAATTTGGGTATAATTTTAATACGCAAGCAATTTAACTTCCTAATTCGCTATTCTTAATTCTTTATTCTCGTATATGAACATCGCAATCAACGGTTTTGGCCGCATTGGGCGGCAGGCGTTTAAGGTGGCTGTAACAAAGAAAAACATAAAGGTGGTCGCGCTCAATGATTTAACCGACACCAAGACCATGGCGCATTTGTTAAAATACGACACGTCTTACGGCTCGTTTGATTTGCCCCTTTCCTTTGATGAGAAAAATTTAATCGTGAAAGGCAAAAAGATTCCGGTGCTGGCGGAAAAAGACCCGAGCAAACTGCCCTGGGGTGAAATGAAAGTGGCCGTGGTTTTGGAGTGCACGGGCCGGTTTACCAAAAAAGAAGACGCGGCTTTGCATTTGCAAGCGGGCGCGAAAAAAGTGATTATTTCGGCGCCGGCCAAGGGCGGCGGAGTGCCGACTTATGTGCGCGGGGTAAATTGCGGCCAGGTGGGCAAAGAGAAAGAAGCGATTATCAACAACGCCTCATGCACCACCAATTGCATCGCGCCGGTGATGGCGGTGCTGGATGAAAAGTTCGGCATAGAAAAGGCGTTTATGAGCACGGCGCACGGCTACACGGCCGACCAGAATCTGCAAGACGGCCCGCACAAGGATTTGCGCCGGGCGCGCGCGGCCGCCTGCAACATCATTCCTACTACCACGGGCGCGGCCAAGGCCGTGGGCGAGGTGATTCCCAAATTAAAGGGTATTTTTGACGGGGTGGCTTTCCGGGTGCCGGTGCCGACTGTTTCTTTGTCCGATATTACCGCTGTCTTGAAAAAGAACGCGACTAAAGAAGAGGTGAATAAAGCGATTTTGGCGGCCGCGGGTACTTCGCGCTTCAAGGGTATTTTGGCCGCCACCAGCGAGCCGCTGGTGTCTGCGGATTTTATCGGCAACACGCATTCCTCGTTTGTGGATTTGAGCTTGACCAGCGTGGTGGGAGGGAATATGGTGAAAGTGGTGGCTTGGTACGACAATGAAGTTGGCTACGCCAATCGCCTGGTGGAACTGGCCGAGTTATTCGCGTAAAATTTCTCTCCCCCTTTTTAAGGAGGAGACGAAGAGGGTAAACAATGCTTATGCTAAAAATTAAGAATGATGAACTGATAAAAGAATTAGTCGGTTCCGAGGCGGAATTTCCCAAATACGCTACCCAACTGATCAATCTTGCCAATCAAAACGCCCAGGGTACGAGACCAAAAGTTGTTGGTCAATTGTCCGAGTTGATTAATGAGTGCCCTAAGAAGACGTATGAGGGTTGGCGCGACTGGTACCTCGCCAAACATCCGGACGCGATCAAAAATGCCGTGGTAAAGATAAATCAGATGATGGAGAATTTTAAGTTGGCCATCAAATCCATCAATAAAAAAATGATTGAAAAATGGGTTAGGGATTTAGTACTGGAAAAAACTTATGTGGGGTTGAGATTCCAGGAAGCCATATTAAAAAAAGTGGCGCAAATCAAAAAAATAAGCTATCAATTATCAACCGCCCAAGAAGAATCCTGCGGGATAGACGGATATGTCGGCGGTGAAGCCGTCTCTGTTAAGCCTATGTCGTACAAGACAAAGGCCGCTTTGGGAGAAACATTAGGAGGAAAAATAATTTTTTACGAAAAGAAAAAAGACGGCTTAAACATAGACGCGGATTTGATATTAAAATAATAACATGGGCACGAATCATAGAATAATTATTGGCGATTCGCGGCAGATGTCGGAGCTTAGCGACAAATCTGTCCATCTTATTATAACCTCACCGCCTTATTGGCAGATAAAGGATTATGGCAGTGCCGATCAGATAGGTTTTAACGATACCTACGAGGAATACATAAAAAATTTGAATCAGGTGTGGTCCGAATGCGCGCGCGTTTTGCATGATGGTTGCCGCATGGTGATAAATATCGGCGATCAATTTGCCAGGGCCGTTACATACGGGAGGTATAAAGTGATACCCATTCGCGAAGAGATAATCAAATTTTGCGAATCAATCGGCTTTGATTATATGGGCGCGATTATTTGGCAGAAAGTGACGACGATGCACACTACCGGCGGCGCCTCAATTATGGGTTCTTTTCCGTACCCGAGGAACGGCATGATAGCGATAGATTATGAGTTCATATTGCTTTTCAAAAAGCTGGGCAAGGCGCCCAATAATGTGACTGCGGATATAAAAAAGAAATCAGAGATGACGAAAGAAGAATGGAGAGAATACTTTACCGGACATTGGAATTTTGTTGGCGAGAAGCAAAACGGCGGGCATATCGCGATGTTTCCCGAAGAGCTACCCAAGCGCATTATAAAAATGTTTAGTTTTTTTGGGGAAACGGTGCTTGATCCGTTTTTGGGCAGTGGCACGACAACAAAGACAGCCCGGGAGTTAGGCCGCAATTCTGTTGGGTACGAAATCAATAATGATTTTTTGTCGGTTATTAAGGAAAAAGTCGGCATTAATAAAATGTCGCTCTTCAATCGCGATACGAAGTATGACGTCGTAAATCAGCAGAAAAATTACGGGCTGAAACAAAAAGGTATTGAAAAAAAAGATTCCATAATTAAAAATAGAGTTAACGATCCGAATTTTTGGAAATTATTAAAAGAGAAAAGATGCAAGGTCGTCACTTAAAGAATTATGCAAAACTGTTGTAACATTTGGGAAGTTTTTGACGAGGAAAATAATCTGATAAAAGAATATCAGCATTGGAAGTTGTTGATAAAAAATAGGGGACCGAGGACTTTGGGAAATTCTGTCGCTGTATTAAAAAGACACATTTTAAGATTTTCCGATATTACAGATGAAGAAATGTTGGATTTCGCCAAACTCGTGCGTGAAACAGAAAACGCTTTGAAAAAATCCTTCAATTACGACAAAATTCATTGGCTGATGTACATGACTAAAGACCCGCACGTTCATTTTCACATTTTTCCAAGATACAATGAGGACAAAAATTTTGGTGGTATCCAGTGGATGGATGGACTGCGAGAGCCAGACCCTCTAAAAATGGAACAAAAAAATCTGTCTCAAGAACAATTAAACGAAATAAAAGAGGAAATAAAAAAGAATTTCTTTTAATATGCCCCCCTTTAGGGGGAGGACAGAGGAGGGGGTTTTCACGATATGTCTGAAATAAAAATAATTGACACAAAAATTTCAATAGCCGAATTGAAAGAAGCCGCCGAACAGGTTTTTGGTGATTTTGTGAAAGTGGTGGTAGATTTGGAAAGAGTAAAAATGGCGATTGGCGGAGAACTGCATGCCGACGAGGAGGCCGTACTTTTAGGGAACGGCTCCAAACAGGAAAATTTGTGGGGGATAAATTTGTATCCGGCTAATTTCGGCGGCGAAGATTTTATTGAGTTTGATTCAATGGTAAACATTAAGCCGGGCCTGGGCAATTTTTCGCGAGCAATAAAGAGCGAAGAAGTCAGAAAGAAAATAAAAGAGGCGGTGGCGAAGCTGGTTGGATAAATCCCCCTCTCCTTTATTAAGGGGAGGGCGGGGGAGGGGTAGTTAGTTTATGGCTGAATACATCCACCAAAATTTATCTGTCGGCCGATGGTTTGAACTTAGTTTATGTGAACAATTGGGCAATGTGGGAAGCGAAGTCGGACGCGCGGCCAATTGGCGACGGAAAAATCAGGGCGAGCAATCGGAAAAGGCGATAGAGCGGGGGATGGAATTGCTGGATTTGACGATTGCGGACGCGCGTTGGGCGGGCGCGCGCAGAAAAGAGCTATGTCGCGCGCGAGAATTGATTAAAGACGTGTTTTACGGCGACAATCAATATCACGATTCGCCGGAAGCGCTGGAAAAATATTTTTTCCAGTTCGCGTTGGCGGCGAGAAGAAACAATTAAATTGCGGCTTAAAAGCAGTATGACAGAAGGAACAACTCTCAACCGCGCTATCAAAAATCAAGAAATTTGGAAGTTTAATGTTGAAAAAGATGGTCTCTATTTGATTACAATTAACGCGCGATGCAAAAATTGGCTTCAGAGTTTTCGGCGTCTATTCAACGACGATGATTTGGCGGTTCAAATTGATGATCATTTGCTTGCTGAATTGGCGGGGAAAAAACGTGAATTCAATCAGCCGGGCGCTTGGAATGGGAACGACTTGAAAAACAATTTCAAAACCGTTCTGATGTTGCTCCCCTTAAAATCCGGCACCCACGAAATCAAATTTTGGACAGACGGGGCGCCATACGTGGAAACGCCGAAGATAAAAGAAATCAAATTAACGCGAGAAATATTGATTGACGCGCCGGATGCTAAAGCAGCGGACTTAATCATTAAAAATATTTTAGCGGAAAATGTAGAAGTTATCGGCAAGGGAGCGACAAAAAAGATTGAAGTGGTCTACGCGCAAGATAAAATTTTCGCCTCTCCCTTAAAGAGAATAAAAGATCAACCGATTTCTTCCGTTAAAATCCGGCTCAAAAAAGAGGAATTAAAATACAAAGTCGGAAAAATCAAATTATACAAAGATTTAGTTCTGTCAGATGAGGTAAATTTACGCGCAAGGCCCAATGATGGTTCAGAAATAATCGCGCGCATTCCTGATGGGGAAGAAGTAAATATTATTAATGAACGGGCGATGGAAGACGACCGTCAAAAATCCTATATAGCTTCATATTCTTATATTTGGCATGAAGTTCTTTGGCAAGACAAATTCGGACAAGAGAAGAGCGGGTATGTGCTTTCTTCTTTTGTGGAAATACAGGGACAAGAGAGACAGACGATAATAAATCTCATAACAACCAAAAGTCGCGAACAAGGCGTGGACCCAAATATAATGTTGGCGATCGCTGGGCAAGAGTCGCGCTTCAAGCCATTTGCTGTGCCATCGACGGGGCCGAAGGGCGTTTTTCAACTATCAGGCGATACAGCCGAGCGGGTGGGTGTGAAAGATCAATTTAATTTTTTTCAAAACGTGGAAGGTGGCGTAAAATATTACAAAATAATTGAAAATCAATTCGCTGGTCGCGGGAATGTTTTGGAAAGAAGATTGTTGGCTTGGCATGACGGGCCAAGCAAGATACCCGAAAGAGGAAAGGTTGATCTAAGTAAGTTCTCTGCCGAGTCGCAAAAATTTGTGAAAAATGTTTTGCAAAACATTAAACGGAAGGACTGGTTCCATCTCTCTTCTTCCGTTATAGCGATTTTATTCGCTATCGCCGGTTCTTTTGTGGGTTATTTACAACACGATATATCAAAATTTGAGGAAAGCGCGGCTATATCTGTCGCCCAGGCGGCCGAAAGCGACAATTTTAGAAAATTTATTTTTCACGATGAAGCCGTGCCTTTGATTGTCGTCAAAAGCATCGGTACATTTCGTCCATTTCCGAATTTTCGCGCTGATTTTTATTATAGAAATAGCTGGGGCATGTCGTTTCATGAAACTTTAGACGGCTATTTAGACGATGCCGGATGGACATATTTGGGAAGACAAAAACTAATTTTTTGGGTGAGGCGCGAAGAGGGTCATTATCTGCCTACTTCATTTTTTATGTTTGATAATAGCACGGAAACTTTTAAAATGATAAAGTTTATCGATCGTGATGGTAGAATTTACAATGATGTCAGCGCGCCTTATGATATTTCAACAGAAGGCGACGAGAGCTTTCTGAGCAAAGAAATTCGGCAAACTTGGGGTGACGTAGGCAAACCCGAAGTGAAGGAGTATAAGTATGATTGGGAGAAGAATGTGTTTAATGAGATATAGGTATGTCCAAATTCGCGGAAAAATTTTGGGGGGTGATGTTGAGCAAAAGCGTGTTGATTATCCTACAAATTTTATTGTGGATAGTAGCATTTGTTTTAATTTATTCAAGGATCTCTGGTGAATTAACGCAACCCCTCGTATCTTTGCAAGTTTTTGTAATTTTTGTTTATTTATATCCGCTTAGTATTTTAGTATTCTTCAGCATGTTCAGTGCTGATTTTTCGCAGGCATCTGTTCTTCTTTTACTGGCTTATTATTTTTTGATGGTCTATTCCTTAACGAAGATAAATAAAGAGACTAGGTACAAAAAATATTTTGCATTTGCTTATTTACTATTTATGGTTTTGAGTTTTATAGGAGTAATTATATCTTATTTATCTCTCAATTTTGTTAGTATTTAAAATATGAGAATTTTAACAACGGAAACGACAAAGAAGGTGGGGGAGGAAGTAATGTTAAAGGGCTGGGTGAACGCGCGCCGAGACATGGGCAAGGTGACGTTTTTGGATTTGCGCGACCGCAGCGGCGTGGTGCAAATTGTTTGCTTTCCGGCGGACCTGGACGAGCAGTCGCTCGCCATCGCCAAAGAAGCGCGCGGTGAATGGGTGCTGGAAATCCGCGGTATTGTGAACAAGCGCGGGGTCAAACAAATCAATCCTAATCTCGCCACCGGCGAAGTAGAAGTGCTGGCTAAGGAAATACAGGTTTTGGCCAAAGCCGAGGCCCTGCCCTTGGATTTGGCGGAAGAAAAAATCGGTTTGGACGTGCATCTGGATAATCTGCCTTTAACTTTACGCGCGCCAAAGTGGAGAGCCCTATTCAAAATCCAATCCGAAATCGTGGAAGCCTTTCGCGCGTTTTTGCGCGGACAAGGGTTTACCGAATTTCAATGCCCCAAAATCGTGGGCGGCTCCACCGAGGGCGGCGCCAATGTTTTTAACATTGATTACTTCGGCCACAAAGCGTTTCTGGCCCAAAGCCCGCAATTTTACAAACAAATAATGACGGGCGTGTTTGAGCGCGTGTTCACGGTCGGTAATGTTTATCGCGCCGAGGAGCACGCCACCACGCGCCACATCAACGAATACACCAGCATGGACTTGGAGATGGCCATGATTAAAGACCATACAGATGTGATGAAATTGGAAACGGAATTTTTGCGCTATCTGCTTGAGTATTTGAAAAAGACCGTATCCGAAGAATTGAAAGCGTGTAATTACGAAGAGCCGCTCTTACCCAAAGAGATTCCGGTTTTTACTTTGCGCGAAGTACAGAAACTTATCAAAAAACACACCAAGGTTGACCACATCGCCGAGCCGGATTTGGAACCGAACGAAGAAAGATGGATTTGCGAGTACGCCAAAAAAGAATTGGCTTCGGATTTTGTTTTTGTCACGCATTATCCGACCGCCAAGCGCCCGATGTACACCTATCCGGATGAAAAAGACCCGGAAACGACCAAAAGTTTTGATTTGCTTTTTAAGGGCGTGGAAATCACCACCGGCGGCCAGCGCATTCACGATTACCAGCAGCTTTTGGGCAACATCAAAAAGTGGGGGCTGAAGCCGGAAAATTTTTCTTTCTATTTGGAAGCGTTCAAATACGGTATGCCGCCCGAGGGCGGGCTGGCTATCGGGCTGGAACGGCTCACCGCGCGATTACTGGGGGTAGAAAATGTAAAAGAGGCGACATTGTTTCCCAGAGATTTGAACAGAATTGACTTACCGTTATCGTCGTAATTGGAAATTGGTCATTGGAAATTTTAAATGTATGTTTTCCTCCTTGCAAAGAAATATTTTGAGAGAATGTTGCGGCGCCCCGAAGGGGGCCCTTCGGGCCAAGGGGGCGAAAGTTGACCGCAAAGTTTTTGACAAGCTCCGGCCGGTAAAAATTGTCACTAAAAGTTTGGAGCGGCTGATAGACAGGGGAGACCTGGTGGGCTATGGCGTGCGCACGCCGAAGAAATGGTTTATTAAAGAAGTGAAAGCGACCAGGCAGGGCTTGAAGGACTGGGTCAAGTTCATGGCCAGCAGACAAAAGAGATTGCCGTTGTGATTATGCTGGAATTTAGACTGCCCCGACGTAAAGTCGGGGTCCCGACCGAAGCGTCGGGAGAAAAATTTGAAGGGCCGCTGGATTTGCTTTTGCAGTTGATTGAACAGGAAGAAATGAACATCAGCGAAGTGTCGCTGTCAAAAATTACCGAACAATTTTTTGTTTATCTGGACAAGCTGGAGCAGGGGCGCTCGGAAGAATTGGCGGATTTTTTGGTTATCGGCGCCAAGCTGGTTTACTTGAAATCCAGACAGCTCTTGCCGGTTTTGCATCCGGAAGAAGACGACGGCCCGTCCTTGGCCGACCAGCTCAAAATGTACAAGCAGTATGTTGAAGCGAGCAAGAAAATAAACGAGCTGTGGGAAGCGGGTAAAGTATCTTATGGGCGAATGGAGCCGCCGGTAAAGGCCCAAGGGTTTACGCTTCCGGCCAATGGCTGGCAAGACGACCTGTATCACGCGATGCATGAACTGGTAAAGCGCTTGAAGCCCATAGACCCTTTGCCGGCCGCTACCATTGATTACAACGTGTCGGTAAAGCAGAAGATAGACAGCCTACGTTCGCTGTTAAAAAAAGGAAACGGCGTAAATTTTGTCCGGCTTTTGTCCGACGCCAAGAACAAAACCGAAGTGATAGTAAGTTTTTTGGCCGTGCTGGAATTAGTGAAAGAAAAATGGGCAAGCGTGAAGCAAAAAAACGCGTTTGGGGAAATGGTGGTTGAAAAAGTATGATTGCAAAAATAGAAACAATTTTATTTGTCGCCTCCAAGCCGCTGGCGGTAAAAAAAATCGCCAAGGTTTTGGGCGCCAAAGAAGCGGAGATAAAGCGGGCGCTGGAGGAGCTTTGTTCAAAATACAATCATCCGGCGTCCGGCATAGCCATTTTGCGCAACAACGACGAATGGCAGATGGTTTCCAATCCGGATAATCGCGAAGCGGCCGAGGAATTTTTAAAAGCCGAGGTCTCGGGCGAGCTGACGCGGCCGCAGTTGGAGACCCTTACCGTCATCACTTACTGCGGGCCCATCACCAAGCCCGAGCTGGAGCAAATCAGGGGAGTCAACTGCGGCATAATTTTGCGCAACCTGATGATACGCGGACTGGTGAAAGAAACCGAAGACAGCGCGAATCTCTTGCCGTCTTATGAAGTAACAATGGACTATTTGCGGCATTTGGGCGTGGTTAGCGCGGCCGAGTTGCCGGACTATGAAATTTTACACAAGCATGAAAATGTAAGCGGAATTTTGAATCAAGAAATGTGAAACAAAAACTAAAAGAATTCTTGTTTTCCTATGGCCTGATAATCGCAGGCGTTTTTTTGCTTTTCGTCAGCACGCTCACTCTCGCCATTCCTTCCGAAGAAAATGAAAATCTATCGCTGTTTAAGTTTCCACCCTACTCGGTCGCTTCCATCGGCGGCGATTTTTTCTCCCAAAAACCGCCTGTGCCCTTAGCGATGAATTCTTCCACCTTTGACGCGACCATGACGGCGTTTTCGGCTGTGGCCATGGATTTTGACAGCAAAGCCGTGCTGTTTTCCAAAAACGCGCGCGAAGCCCGCCCCCTGGCCAGTGTCACGAAACTCATGACCATGATGACTCTTTTGGATTTGCCCATTGACTTCTCGCGCACGGAAACAATTACCGAAGCGGATTCTGCCGGCGGCGACCATCATTTGCAAACAGGCGAAAAATATTCTTTGGAGCAATTGTGGCAAGTGGCGCTGGTCGGTTCGTCAAACGTGGCCATCAACGCGTTGGTGCGCGCCAGCGGATTGAGCACGGAAGAATTTGTGGCAAAAATGAACAAAAAAGCCGGGGATTACAAATTGTCATCCGCTGTTTTCGTGGAGCCGACCGGATTGTCGGCGCAAAACATAGCCAGCGCTTTTGACGCGGCCAAGCTTCTGCGCGAATCATTGCGCTACGAGAAAATTTATCAAACTCTGCGCCTGCCCGAATACGCCGGGCGCACCAAAGAAAAGGTTTGGAGCACCAACTGGCTTTTAACCGGCTGGATTCCGAATGATTTCGCCAGGGGAGATATTATCGGCAAGACCGGTTATATCCCGGGCTCGCGCTATAATTTCGCGGGCAATTTTATAGATGAAAAAGGGCGTTCACTTGTGACTGTGGTTTTGGGCGCCGATGCCAATGAAAGTCGTTTTACCGAGGCGCGCGATTTGGCGGATTGGGTTTTTGCCAATTATTTATGGCCGCGAGACGCGGGGTACGATGAGTTGGCGCGATGAGGAGAAAAGTGATATAATATATTGGAGATTTGCTATACAAATTTATGCTCAAATCCGTCCAGCTCAAACTGGCAAAGATAAAATACAGCGGCGATTCTATCGGAGATGACATTAGCGCGGCTGCATGACTATTATTGAAGTCAAGCGCTGGATGGAAATTTATGACGCTCTTATCAAAGCGCGCAAGGGCGATTTTATGAGCGTCGGCGTGCTGGAAATTGTGGATTAAGTATGAGTTTTGTACGGCGTCACAGAGCTAAAGCGGTTTTTGCGCTTCTCGTGGCTATCATTGCCGGCGTCGGCATTTTTATTTGGCAAAAATATCCTTTTGGCGTGAAGCAATACTATACCATTAAACTTGGAATGCCGGCCGCGGAAGGAGCCGGGAGCCGTACTCTTTGGAAGGAGCCGCTTTTTAATAAGGTATGGGAATCACAGTTTTATGTGTACGTGATTAATGACATTCCAAAGTGTATTGGTTCAAGTTGTGAACTTGGAGGAAAGTTTATTGAATGTCTCGGCGGCTGGATTTCGGCTTATAATATCGTAACAGAAGAATTTGATTATGGTCTTCGTGACGCTGGAGCTGACATGAGAAAATCCGTTATCACTATTGCCGACAAAGACGCTAAGATAGTCGGCATTTATCCGGGCGCGCGTGTCAAAAATCTGCCGTATATTATGCGTAATCATCGTGACCTCGTGTCGGAGGAAGTATTTAATGGGTGTTCGGGTGAATTGCCAGGGAGGTGGAAATGAAATATGCGCACTGTTAGGGACATCAAAAATTGGCGTGGGAAAAGAGCGCTCTTGCGGGCGGATTTTAACGTACCCGTGGAAAAAGGGAAAGTAAAAGACGATTTCAAGATTCGCAAGAGCCTGCCCACTATAAAATATCTGCTTGCGCAGGGCGCCAAAGTTGTTTTGGTTTCCCATCTCGGCCGGCCAGGTGGCGTGGATAGAAAATTTACGCTTGAACCGGTGCGAAAAAGCCTGGAAGCCTTGCTTCAAGAAAAAGTCGGCTTGATAAAAATGAAAAAGCCGGAAAATTATTTTCGCGAGGCGGCCGCTGAAATTGATAAATTAAAAAACGGCAGGGCGCTTTTGCTGGAAAACATTCGCTTTTCCAAAAGTGAAGAAGAAAACAAAAATGATTTCAGCCGCAAGCTTTCCGAGTTGGCCGATATTTTTGTTTTAGACGGTTTCGCCGTGGCGCATCGGGACGCCTCTTCGGTATCGGGAGTGGCGCGCTATTTACCGGCCTACGCCGGCCTGCTTTTGGAAGAAGAAACGCGCGGATTGAGCCGGGTGGTGGAGGGCGCTGTTAAACCTTTTGTGCTGGTACTAGGCGGTGCAAAAATGGAAACCAAAATTCCGGTGCTAAAAAATTTAATGAGCCAGGCCGACCATATTCTTATCGGCGGGGGCATTGCCAACACCTATTTTTGGGCCAGGGGCTATGGCGTAGGCGCGTCTTTAGTTGATAAAAAATTCAAAGAAGAAATTTTGCGTTTGGGCGCCAGGGAAAAAGTGGTTATGCCAATAGACGCTGTGATTGGTTTAGAAAACGGCAAAAACGCGCAAGTTGTCAAAATGGCTCAGGGTGTTAAAATAAAAAATAGCGAAGGCATTTTTGATATCGGGCCAGCCACCATTCGCCTGTACGCGCGCTTTATAAAAAGCGCCAATACATTGGTCTGGAACGGGGCTATGGGCTATTTTGAAAAGCATCCGTATCAATACGGCACCGATGCCATCGCGCGACTGGTGGCGTCTCGCAGCAAAGGCAAAGCGTTTGGGGTGGCTGGCGGCGGTGAAACAGTGGAAGTGATAAGAAAGCTGGATTTGGCGCGCGACATTGACTTGGTTTCCACCGGCGGCGGAGCCATGCTGGAATTTCTGGCCGGCAAACAGTTGCCGGGCTTGAAAGCATTGAAATAATATTTTATGTTAGACAGTCTGATTCTAAATAAAAAGTCCATAGAGAGTATTTATAAAACTGTCAAAGATTTTCACGAAAAATATTTGAAGAAGTTTGGCGTAAAATTGCCAAAACTATACAATTCCGGCGGAAAATTTTCTAAAGACGCGCTCGTTCTGGTTTATTTGACGTATGATTATCCAAAAACAAGAAAAGTTTCAAAAGAAGAACTGACAAAATTCATAAGAAGCCACTATCCGGACACAAATGACGTACAGCAGGCCAGACATTTGGGGGCGCAAGCTGGCTGGTGGATAGTGGCCGGCGGGCGAGATAATATCGTTTTGGATATAAAGCGAGGATATTATCAACTTTATACCCTGGAGCAGCCTTACCCGGGATTTAAGAAAGGCCATAGAATTTTAGAAACCGATAATTGGGCCGAAATAAAAGAAAAATACAATTTCCGTTGCGCCACTTGCGGTTCGCAGGAAGGGAAACCCCATTTTCATTGGCCGGCGACAAAAACAATTTTGCAAAAAGCGCATATGGACCCAAACAAGCCGTTTGTTGCCGGAAATATAATCCCGCAATGTCAAAAGTGTAATATGGGCGATAGAAACAGGTGGGTTTATGATGATAAAGGAAGGGTTATAAAATTAGCAGATGCAAATTTTGTTAAAAATTTTGATAAGGATGTAAGGCAAAAAATTTACAAGATTTTATACAACGAATTTAACGGAAAAAAACCTAATTCCAAAAGATAATTTATGAAAAATAATAAGTTCATAAATAAAATTATTTGTGCGGATACGTTAGAATTACTTCCCCAAATTGAGGATAATTCTATTGACGTTGTTTTGACCGACCCGCCGTATTTTTTGGACAAGCTGGATAATAACTGGGATTACGAAAAAGTCTCCAATCAAAACAATCAATATGCTATAAAATCTTTGCCTGCCGGCATGAAATTTGACAGAGAGCAGGGGAAAAGATTTTATGCTTGGTATTTAGATATTTCAAAAGAAATTTTTAGGATTTTAAAACCGGGTGGATTTTTCTTTTCATTTTCCAGTCCTCGGCTTTACCACCGAATGGCTTCGGCAATAGATGACGCAGGTTTTGAAATAAGAGACGCGTTTATGTGGCTTTATACTCAAAATCAAGCCAAAGCGATGGGCGTTGATCATTTTATTAAAAAAATGAATATAGACGAAAAGGCCAAAGAAAAAATCAAGGAAAAACTGAATGGCTGGAAAACCCCGCAAATAAAATCCTGTTTTGAACCAATCGCAATGGCGCAAAAACCCGCCGACCAGACATATTTAAGTAATATGTTGAAGCACGAAGTGGGTTTGTTTAACACAAACGTGCGGATTGGCGATAATATGTATCCGGCAAATGTTTTTACGATAGAAAGCATCAACGAACTAGTAGATAAAGCGTTTTTATTGCCAAAACCGACAAAGAAAGAAAAGGGAGAATACAACGACCACAAAACCGTGAAGCCGTTGGCTATTTGCGAATATTTAATTAAACTTTCCGCTTTTGCAAAAAACGCGGTTGTCCTTGATCCGTTTGTCGGCAGCGGGACAACCGCGGTGGCGGCAAAAAAATTGGGTAAGAATTATATTGGCATTGACGCGAACGAGAAATACGTGGAACTTTCCGAGCGCCGGCTGAAAGATTTGGATGAAAAACAGGATTTATTCCAGATTGTTGAGAGAGAGAAAATAAAAAATTTACAAATGGAATTACAAGTTTTATAAATTAATTTTTAACTATATGCCAAAAATAAAAACAGGGGCGGCGGAGGCGCCGGAAGAAATTAGAGAAATTTCGGCGCGAGAGCGCCAGCATTATTGTTGCGGCGCCGGCTTTGGAAAAAAAATAATCATGACCCTGCTGGGCGTGCTCATCGTGTACGCGATATTTTTCCTGGGCACGGTGGTGCGCAACAACATACGAAAATATAATTTTATCGGCAAGGCCGATAAGATGGAGCGCACTATTTCGGTGAACGGTTATGGAAAAGTAACGGGAAGCAACAATTTGGCCGTGACGACAATCGGTTTTTCCAACGCCGATAAAGATATTGCCCTGGCCCAGCAAGCCAATAAAAAAGTGATGGACGCGGCGCTCGCCGAGCTCAAAAAATTGGGCGTGGATGAAAAAGATTTGCAGAGCGATTACTCGGTTTATCCGGAATATGATTATACCGAGAAGGTGAAGCAATTTAAGGGCTATCGCGTGTCGCATAATGTGACAGTCAAGATTAGAGACCTGACTAAAGTGGATAAAGTTTTGGGACTGGCCGGAAAATACGGCGTCAACGAGATTAGCGGTTTGACGTTCACCATAGACGATGTGGAAAGCTTAAAAGACCAGGCGCGCTCCAAAGCCGTGGCTGACGCGCAAAAGAGGGCGCAAGTATTGGCGCAAAGCCTGGGCGTGAAGCTGGTAGCCATGATTTCCTACTATGAATCTTCCGGCGATTATCTGCCGCTGATGAAGTACGGCGCCGAAGGAATGGGAGGAGGGGGAATGATGCCCGAAGTGGCCAGCGGCAGCAAAGACGTGGTCGTAAATGCCAGCGTTACTTACGAGATTGCCCCACGATAAAAATATGCGAATAAAAAATATTCAGGCGCGGGAAATTTTGGACTCAAGGGGTAATCCGACTGTTGAGGCCAAGGTAATATTGGAGAATGGAATAATTGGTTCGGCCAAGGCGCCATCGGGCGCTTCCACGGGCTCGCACGAAGCCCTGGAGCTTCGCGACGGCGGCAAGCGCTATGGCGGCAAGGGTGTGCTCAAAGCCGTAAAAAATGTGAGCGCCGAAATCGCGCCGGCTTTGCGCGGCGCGCCAGTTTTTGATTTGCCGGCGCTGGACAAAAAAATAATAGAGTTGGACGGCACGCAAAATAAATCGCGGTTGGGAGCAAACGCAATGTTACCGGTTTCCATGGCGGCTGCGCGCGCCGGCGCTCTTTGCGCCAAGGCGCCGCTTTACAAATACCTCCGCCAGATATACAAAATTTCCGAGCGCGGGTACAGACTGCCGATTCCGACCATGAATATCCTAAACGGCGGGCGCCACGCGGACAATGGCTTGTCGGTGCAAGAGTTCATGATTATTCCCCGGCATAAGCTTTTTCGCGAACGGGTGCGCATGGGCTCGCAAATTTTTCATGCCCTGGCCAGTTTGCTTAGTCAGAAAGGCTATGCCACGTCGGTGGGCGATGAGGGTGGCTACGCGCCCGAACTGCTCAACAACGAGCGCGCCCTAACGGTGATAATGGAAGCAATAAAGTATTGCGGCTGGGAGCCTGGCAAACACGTATGGCTGGGGTTGGATGTGGCCGCATCGGAATTTTACCAGCGCGGCCAATATTATTTTATCGGCAAAAAACAGGGCTGGCGTCCGGAAAAGATGCTCGCCACTTTAGCCCAGTGGGTAAAAAAATATCCGATTATTTCCATAGAAGACGGTTTAGCCGAAGATGATTGGGCGAATTGGCAAGAGCTGACGCGGCAGTTGGGCAGGAAAATCACGCTCATTGGCGACGACCTGTTTGTCACAAACAGCACGCGCCTGGAAAAGGGCATTCGGCTGGGCGTGGCCAACGCCATACTGATAAAATTAAATCAAATCGGCACCGTGAGCGAAACCATTGAAACAATAAAGCTGGCCAAGAAGCATAGCTACCAAATTTCCGTTTCGCACCGCAGCGGCGAAACTTCGGATACTTTTATTTCGGATTTAGCCGTGGCCGTAAACGCGGAATTTATCAAGGCCGGTTCGCTTTCACGTTCTGAAAGGGTGGAGAAATATAATAGGCTTATGGAAATAGAAGCCGAGTTGGGAATTTAATTTAAAAAATTCATGCAGAAAAATAAAAAAACTACGTTACTTGTCATCATGGACGGCTGGGGGATAGCTGACCCAAAAAATAAAGGCAATCCCGTAACGCCCAAAACCGCGCCCAATTATTTTGCCTGGTTGAAAAAATATCCCAATACAAAATTGGACGCCAGCGGCGCTTCGGTGGGCCTGTTCAAAGGCGAAGAAGGAAACAGCGAAGCCGGCCATCTCAATTTGGGCGGGGGCCGCGTGGTAAGGCAAGACGCGCTGTATATTTCCGACGCCATTTCTGACGGCACTTTTTTCAAAAACAACGCCTTTGCCCAGGGCCTGCACCATGTAAAAAAATACAATACCGCGGTTCACTTAATGGGTTTGCTTTCCAATCACAACAGCGCCCACTCCTCGCCCGAGCATTTGCTCGCGCTTTTAGAATTATTCAGGCGGGAGAAAATAAAAAATGTATATTTGCATCTGTTCACCGACGGTCGCGACAGCGGCCAGCACGACGCGCCGGCGCATTTTGCCAAACTGGAAAAGCATTTGGGCCAGGCAGTCGTGGCCACGGTAATGGGCCGGTTTTATTCAATGGACAGAAACAAAAAATGGGAGCGCACGAAATTGGCGTATGAAGCGATGGCGCTCGGCAGGGGCCGGCCGGCCAAAAGCGCCCAAGACGCCATCGCCCAGGCGTACAATTTAGGCGAAACCGATGAATTCATAAAACCCACGGTCATTATGTGCGGAGACAAGCCGCTCGCGACAATAAAAGACAATGACGTGGTCTTTTTTTTCAACTTGCGCAGCGACCGGGCGCGTCAAATCACCAAAACTTTTGTTCAGCCTAATTTCAAGCAGGCCAACCCGGGCGCTTTCGTCCGCGCCAATTTTCCCGGAAACACGCGCTTTGTGGCCATGACTGATTTTGGTCCGGACTTGCCGGGAATTTTTACCGCCTTTCCCAGCCGCGATGTGGAAAACAGCCTTACGCAAATTCTTTGTCCCAGGCGTCAGCTTTACATCGCCGAATCGGAAAAATTTGCCCACATCACCTACTTTTTCAATGGCGGCTATGCCCAGCATTTTTGCGACGAGCGCTGGGTAAAAATAGAATCGCCCGAGGTGAACAGCTATGCTCAAAAACCCGAGATGAGCGCTAAAATCGTGGGCGATTATGTGGTCGGCGCTTTGGAATCCGGGGAATTTGAATTTATCGCGGTCAATTTTGCCAATCCGGATATGGTGGGCCACACCGGCAATTTTGAAGCCGGACAAATCGCCGTCAGTACAGTTGACAAAGAGGTGGCGCGGCTGGTAAAAATAGTAGAGAAAAACCGGGGGCAAGCCCTGATAACGTCCGACCATGGTAACATAGAAGAGATGATTGATTTGGAGACTGGCGAAGTGGACACTGAACATTCCACCAATCCGGTGCCGGTTATTCTGGCCGGAACGCGCGCCCAGCGCAAATTGCCCAGGGGTAAATTGGCGAACGTGGCGCCGACAATTTTAAGAATGATGGACATAGATAAACCCGCCGAGATGAGCGGCAAGAGTTTAATTTAATTTACCCCCTCCTGTCCCCCCCTTATTAAGGGGGAGGGAGGTTAGGGGTATATATTATGTCTCGTCCAGTAGTATTGGCGATTTTAGACGGCTGGGGCGTGGCTCCGGCCAGCGAAGGCAACGCGGTAACGCGGGCGAACGCGCCCAATTTTTTGAAATACTTGAAGGATTACCCCACCATGACCATTTACGCCGCCGGCAACGAGGTCGGTTTGCTTTTCGGCGAGATGGGCAATTCGGAAGTGGGGCATTTGAACATCGGCGCCGGCCGCGTTTATTATCAAACTTGCCCCCGCATCAACAAAGAAATAGCCGAGGGCGGTTTTTTTGAAAACCGCGCCTTTATGGCGGCCATAGAAAAAGTAAAACAAACCAACGGGCGCCTGCACCTTATCGGCCTGGTTTCTTCGGGCAATGTTCATTCCAGCAACGAGCATTTGTACGCGCTTTTGGAATTGTGCCGTAGGCAAAAATTGGAGCAGACCCGGGTCGCGATTCACGTAATTTTGGACGGCCGCGATTGCACGTATAATTCTGGCAAGGATTTTGTGGCCGAGCTTAATAAAAAAATGAAAGAGCTTAAAGTCGGTGTCATTGCCTCGGTCTGCGGCCGTTTTTTCGCCATGGACAGGGACAACCGCTGGGACAGGGTGGAAAAGGCCTACAAAGCGATGGCGAGCGGCGAGGCCGAAAGATATTCCGAAGACCCGCTGGAAGCGATAAAAATTTCTTATGAGCAAAAGAATTTTGACGAAGAATTCACGCCGACCGTCATCGTGAAAAACGGCGAGCCGGCGGCGCCGGCGCGCGGCGGCGACGCGGCGATTTTTTTCAACTTTCGCGCCGACCGCGCGCGCCAACTCACGCAGGCTTTTGTGGTGCCGTCGTTTAACAAATTTCCCAAAAAACCCCTCAATGATTTTTTGTTTGTGACCATGAGCGAGTATGAAAAAGAAACGCCGGTGCTGGTGGCCTATGCCCCGCAGATAGTGCCGAATTGCCTGGCTGAGGTTATAAGTCGTGCCGGACTAAAACAATTTCATATAGCTGAAACCGAAAAGTACGCGCACGTTACTTTTTTTCTGAACGGCACGGTGGAACAGCCCTTTCCGGGCGAAGAGCGTTTGCTGGTGCCGTCGCCGCATGTTTCCAGCTATGCCGAGGTGCCGCAGATGTCGGCCGTGGAAGTAGCCAAAGAAACAATAAAAGCCATTGCGAGCAAAAAGTATGATTTTATCGTGGTGAATCTGGCGAACCCTGATATGGTGGGGCACACTGGGGTGTTGGATGCCGGCATCAGGGCTTGCGAGGTGAGCGACAAGTGCTTGGGGGAAATCGCGGACCAGGCGCTGGCGCAAGACGGGATGCTTTTAATAACGGCGGACCACGGCAATGTGGAGGAGATGCTCAACTTGCAGACTGGGGAGATAGACAAAGAACATTCCACCAATCCGGTGCCGTTTATAGTGGTGGCCAAAGAATTTTTGGGCCAGGCCGGCTCATCCGGCGACGCGCCTGAGGGCGATTTGAGTCTAATGCATCCGGTGGGGGTCTTGGCCGATGTGGCGCCAACGATTTTGAAATTGATGGGGTTGCCCCAGCCGCCCGAGATGACTGGCCAGCCGTTAATCTAGAATCCCTCCCAAGGGGAGAGAGGGTGGGGTTTATTCAGCGGCTATTTGCCTTCTAATCGTTTCCATCACCTCTCTTTCCACCTCTTTCAACGTCTTGTTTTTGATAAAAAAGGAGGCGGTTTTATTGTTGCCGTCGGGCTTAAACGGCGCCAGGAGCTGTTTGGCGTTATACTGTTTGTCGGCGGTTAACGTCACTTTGTATTTGCCCACGCTTTCAGGCTCTTCGTAAATTATCAGAATCAGCCGCGCTTCGGGCGAGTTGGCGATGAGGTCCTCGGTTAGGCCGGTCAGCTCGTCGGGTGTGGCGCCCGAGCGGATAAATTCTTCGCGCGTGACGTTGGTCCAGACCAACCCCAGGCGGCTGTCATTTTCCAGGTGCGACAAAGCTTGCCCCCACAGTTTGAGAGAGGAAAGCGGCTTGGCCAGATACAAAAAGCGGATAATTTTTTCCCGGTCCGCGCCCATATCTATCAGCTTGCTGGCCAAGCTTAAAGTATAGGGGGTAACGTTGGATGATTTGAAGCTTTGCGTGTGGGAAATCATTCCGGTAAGAAGGGCCGTGGCGATGTTCTCGTCTATGTAGGCTTCGCCCAATTTTTCCAAGGATTTATAGATGACTTCGCAGGTGGAAGTGGCGGTGATTTCCACGAAGTTCAGCTGGCCGAAGTGTTCGTTGGACGGGTGGTGGTCAAAGTTGACAATGGGCGCGGCGTAGAATAGGTCGGTGTTGCTAAAAAAAATCGAACCCAAAGATTCCAAGTCCTGGGCGCTGACCGCTATAATGGCGTCATATTTGAAAGCTGATTGCGCGGTACGCAGTTCGTTTTTGGTGATGACGCCAGTTTTTGGCGTGAGGTAAATGGAAAGCCATTCGTCTTTTACGTCGTAGCTTATGGTGTCTATCTTGGCCTTGGAAACATCCACTTTGATGATAAATTTTTGTAGGTTGGTGATTTCGTCCTTGATTTGTTCTATGCCGTGCAAAAAGCGCAAATTTTTGGGCGCGCTAAAATCCGAGGCCACTATGTCGGCCTGCTTGTTTTGTTTTTGCAGAAAATATTTCCAGGCCAGGGCGCCGCAAACAGCGTCGGTATTGTTTTTAGCGTTAAAAACAATCAGGAAGTGTTTGCTGTTGTTTATCAGCTGGTGTAGTTGTTGGATTTCATCAAAAGCCATGTATTTTTTAGCTAACTTAACACAAACTTCCCGCGCAAAGGCGAGAGAATATAGAAGTTTATCATAATAGAGCCAAAAGTCAACCTTGACACGATGTCGCTGGCTCCATGCTGTGCGTGGAGCCAGAGTGCATTACGGCTCCATAGTCCCCGACTTAGTCGGGGCTGTGGAGCCAGCGAAGAATGGCGCCCTGGGCGCCATAAGCCGCTGCGAACACATCCAGTCCGCGCGAGCGCCGTTCAAATTTCTTCAGCCCGGCAATCACTAAGCATTTGCTTTTTTCCCTTTTTTTTAGTAAAATAAAGCCTACGAAATACAGTAATTCAACCTATGGGAAAGGAAAATATTAAACCAAAAGCAGACAGGAATCGCACAATAACGTTAAATGATTTAGATGTCTGCTATCTTAAGAAGCGGTTAATAAAGCTGGATAAGCCCGTGTCTTTTTCGGAAATAGAAAATAAGACTATCCATCAAGATATATTTGAAGCCCTTGATTATCTGCCTGAAAAATTTGTCGATTTGGTTTTTGTTGATCCGCCATACAATCTCAATAAGACTTTTAATTTTACCTCGTTTAAGGCGATGGATTCGGAAAAATACGAAGAATGGCTTGATTCTTGGTTAAAAAAAATTGTTCGTTTATTAAAACCGCACGCGTCGGTTTATATCTGTGGCGACTGGAAATCTTCGGGGGCGATTTTTAATGTGGCGAATTAAAATTATGAATAGTACAAACAAAAAATTGAGTTATACTGATGCCGCGTACGAAATTCTCAAACAGACCAATGAAGCATTATCGTCAGTAGAATTAGTGGATATTGCCTTAACGAAAGGCACACTCGAAACAAAAGGGAAGACGCCTGAAGCGACAATGGGTGCGTCTCTATATTTGGAGTGCCAAAGAAGAAACAATGAATCACGATTTGTTAAGGTGGGGAGAGATAAATGGGCTTTGTCGGAATGGGGTAAAAAAGCTATCCAAGTTGAAATTGAAAAATACGATAAGGCGACTCAAGAAATTCAATTAAAAATTCGTAAAACAATTGTTGGCGATCCGTTAAATTTTGACGGGCTACAATACGCGCCCATAAATGAACAAGGTGTGGTTTTTCTTTTTGGGAAGTTGCATAAGGAGTTGGGGATAATAGTTGAGGCGATACAAACAGGATTCCCAGATGCAAAGGGACGTAAGAAAATACGAGCCGGTTGGCAAGAGATAGCAATTGAGTTTGAGTATCGCAGTTCTAATTTTTTGTCTCATAAGCACGAGATTCAACACTGTGATTTGATTGTATGTTGGATGCACGATTGGAAAGAGTGCCCGTTAGAAGTAGTTGAGTTGAAGTCAATTATTGAAAAGAAATTAAAAAATGGAGATGAACAAAATTTTTGAAGAAAAATATAGGAAAAGAATTGAAGGAAATATCAAAAGGTTGCTTAATATTAATTTTAGTATTCTCAAAATTGAACGACCATGGGCTGTTGGAGATTTTTTTGGAAATGACTTTGAAAAAATTTTTGGCAATTTAGGATTAAATTATTCGTTGTCTTTCGCCCGTCGCGCCATGGCCGATTTGGCGTTTACGGATAAAAACGGATTTTATTATGTCGTTGACGTAAAAACGCACCGGCTTGACACAAAATTCAATATGCCCAATCTGACTTCGGTAGAACGGCTGGCGCGATTTTACGAGGAAGATGCCAATTATTTTTCTATCCTTAAGGTTGATTACCTTGCCAATGGAACGCGGGCTGAAATTAAAAAAGTCACTTTCGCGCCGATTGAATTTTTTGATTGGAGTTGTCTGACTATCGGCACGTTGGGATGGGGCCAAATTCAAATCGCGAACGCGAATGTCGTAAAAATAGCACACAAAAACAGTCGGAAAAAATGGATGCTGGATTTATGCGATACGATGTTGGATTTTTATCCAAAGGAGATAGGAAAAATACATGAGAGGGTAGAACATTTCAAGAAAGTGAGGAAATTTTGGGAGAAGAAGACGAGTTAAAAACGGAAATGCCAGTATGAAAGAACTTCCAAAGGCCTACGAGCCGCGAAAATACGAGGATAAGATATATGAACGTTGGGAAAAGAGCGGGTTGTTCAACCCCGATGTTTGTGTGGAAAAAGGCGTTGCCGATAAGAAGGCGAAGCCGTTTTCCATTGTCCTGCCTCCGCCCAACGTGACCGGCACCTTGCATTTGGGCCAGGCCTTGATGCTGTCGGTGCAGGATTTGCTGGTTCGTTATCACCGCATGAAGAGCGACAAGACCTTGTGGGTGCCGGGCACTGACCACGCGGCAATTGCCACGCAGACCAAAGTGGAGAAATTGCTGATTCAGCAGGGGGTGAAAGACCCGCGCGCTGAATTGGGCCGGGAAAAATTTTTGAAAGAAGTAAACAAATTCGCGCAGGAATCGCACGATATCATCGTGAACCAGTGCCGCAAAATGGGCGCGTCCTTGGATTGGACGCGTGAGGCCTTTACTTTGGACGAGCAAAGAAATCTGGCCGTGCGCACGATGTTCAAGATGATGTACGACGACGGCCTTATTTACCGCGGCCATCGCATTGTAAACTGGTGCCCGCGTTGTCATTCCACTCTGGCCGACGACGAGGTGGAGTACAAAGCCCAGGCCGGCAAACTTTACACTTTTAGATACGCCGATGATTTTCCTTTTGCCATTTCCACCACCAGGCCCGAAACCAAGCTGGGCGATACGGCCGTGGCCGTAAACCCGAACGACGAGCGCTATAAAAAATATATCGGCAAAGTTTTTGAAGTAAAAAAATTCGCGGGCGGACCGGATTTGAAAATAAAAGTGATTGCCAGCGAAGACGTGGACACAGACTTTGGCACGGGCGCGCTTGGCGTTACTCCGGCGCACAGCTTTGCTGACTATGAAATGGCGCAAAAAAATAAATTGCTGGTGATTAAAGTGATTGATGAAGACGGGAAAATTACCAAAGAGGCCGGCAAGCATTATAAGGGGTTCACGGTTTTGGAAGCGCGGGCGCGGGTGCTGGAAAACCTGCGCGAATTGAATTTGCTGGAAAAAGAGGAAGATGTTTCCAATAATTTATCTGTTTGCTATCGCTGTGAAAGTCCGGTGGAGCCTATTCCCTCCAAGCAGTGGTTCATAGACGTGAACAAGAAATTCAGAATCAAGAATGAAGAATTAAGAATAAAGGGATTGAAAGTGAACAGCGAAGTGACGTTGAAACAATTGATGTCGGTCGCGGTGAAAAATGGACAGATAGAAATTATTCCGGACCGCTTCAACAAAACTTATTTTCATTGGATAGACAATTTGCGCGACTGGTGTATCAGCCGGCAAATTTGGTACGGCCACCAGATTCCGGTGTGGTACAAAGGCGAGGAAATTTTCGTGGACGTAGAGGCGCCAAAGGGCGATGGCTGGGCTCAAGACCCAGATACGCTGGATACCTGGTTCAGCTCTGGCCTGTGGACTTTTTCCACACTTGGCTGGCCCGACAAGACCGATGACTTGAAAAATTTTCATCCCACCTCGGTGATGGAAACCGGTTATGATATTTTATTTTTTTGGGTGGCGCGCATGATTTTGATGACGACTTACGCGTTGGGCGATATTCCTTTTGAAAAGGTTTATCTGCACGGTTTGGTGCGCGACGAGCAGGGGCGCAAAATGAGCAAATCGTTGGGTAACGCGATTGACCCGCTGGACATGATAAGAGAGTATGGAGCCGACGCCGTCCGCCTGTCGTTGCTTATTGGCACCAGCCCGGGCAATGATATGAAGCTGTCGGTGGAAAAAATCGCTGGTTTTCGCAATTTCACCAACAAGCTGTGGAATATCTGCCGGTTTATGCTGATGAACATCGGCAAGGATGTCATTCTGACCCCGACTCAGTCGGGGGAAGAATCCCTTTCAAAAACCCTGGCCGACAAGTGGATTTTGAATCGGTTGCGCGCAGTAATTAATATTGTCACAGAAAATATTGAAAAGTTTAATTTTTCTTACGCCGGAGAGCGTCTGCGCGATTTCACCTGGGGCGATTTGGCGGATTGGTATTTGGAGGTCGCAAAAATAGAAGGTGATAAGTCGGAAATCTTAAATTACATTTTAAGCGTGATTTTGAGACTTTGGCACCCGTTCATGCCCTTTGTCACCGAACAAATTTGGCAGGATATTTATGGGAAAGAAAAAATGTTGATGGTGGAAAAATGGCCGGAAAAAATTAAATCGTTAGTTGATTCTTCACTCATCGGGATGACTGATTTTGATTATGCGAGAAATATAATTTTTCAACTTCGCTCATTGCGAGCTGAATATAAAATTGAACCGACAAAAAAAATAAATGTCGCAATCAGCGCGGGCGCTAAAGAACAAATTTTGAAGGATAACAAGGAGATGATCGTTAAAATGGCTAAAATTGATAATTTGATAATTGGAAAAGAGGTAAAAAAACCGATAAACGCAGTTACATTTTTTGAACCGCCATGTGTTACTGTTTTTATGGACCTGGCTGGTTCGGTGGATTTGGTCAAGGAAAAAGAACGGCTGAAAAAAGAAATTGAGCAAACGGAAAAATATGTGGAAATACAAAAGAAAAAATTAGCCAACAAAGAATTCGTGGCAAACGCCCCCGCAGAAATCGTGGAAAAAGAACAGCAGAAACTTTCTGAATGTGAAGCGAAGCTGGGGAAATTAAAAAATCAATTGAAGAGTCTAAAATGATGGGTTTATAAGTTTGGATATTTTTTATGAAAATCAACACAGACGCCAAAAAAATAGAAGAATTTTTAACGCGGGGAGTGGAGGCGCTCTATCCCAGCAAAGAGGAGTTTAGGAAAATACTTTCTTCCGGAAAACGATTGCGCGCTTATCAGGGTTTTGACCCGACCGGTCCATATTTGCATGTTGGCCATGCGATTGGCATCCGGGCGCTGCGTATTTTACAGGAGCTGGGACATGAAGTGATTTTTTTGGTAGGCGATTTTACGGCAACCATAGGAGACCCCGATAAGGATACGACAAGAGAAATGCTTACTGATGAGCAGATTGAAAAAAATATGTCCGGGTGGAAAAAGCAAGCTTCACAGTTGATTGATTTTAGAGGAAAGAATCCGGTACAATTCAAACGTAATTCGGAATGGCTCGAAAAATTGCGTTTGAGAGACGTTCTCCGGATGATGTCAAAAACAACTTTACAAAGAACCATGGAAAGAGATTTGTTTGATAGACGTTTGAAAGCTGCGGATCCGATCCGCTTGCATGAGGTGGCGTATCCCGCGATGCAAGGTTATGACGGAGTGGCGATGGACGTTGACATAGAGATTGGAGGAGCCGATCAGACTTTTAATATGTTGACTGGTCGTGTTTTGACCAAGGCATATTTAAATAAGGAAAAATTCGTGCGGGCTAATAGAATGATGAACGCGCCGGATAAAATTACAATGAGTAAAACCAAGGGTAACGGCATAAATTTATCCGATGAACCGAAGGATATGTACGGCAAGGCCATGTCTTATGCTGATAGTGAAATAATTAATGGTTTGGAATTGTTGACTGAATTGCCAATGGCTAAAGTTGAAGAAATTAAACAATCTTTAGAAAGAGGAGAGAACCCCATTAAATACAAAAAACTGATGGCTTTTGAGATAGTAAAAATTATCAAGGGCGAGCAGACGGCTCTGAAAGCCCAGCAACATTTTGAAAGCGTTTTTCAAAGCAAGGCTAAACCGGAAGGGATGCCGGAAGTGAAGCCGAGCGTTTATGATATTATCGCGGTGCTCGTTGAATCAAAAATATGTCCGAGTAAAGGAGAAGCTCGGCGCGTCATCGCCCAGGGTGGAGTAAAAATAAACGACAAAAAAGTTGAAGGGATTGAGGCGAGAGTGAAAGCGGGGGATGTGGTGCAGAAGGGGAGCCGGTGGTTTGTGAGAGTTCTATGAAGATAATTACAGACAAAATTGAGAAGTTTTTAACGGAAGCCGGAATCGTCGGTGAAATTAAATTTAAAAAACCCGATCCAAAAATATTGGATGTTTTTGATTACGATATTGCTATTCCTTGTTTTAATTTAAAAACGAGGGTGCAAGATAACGCGGAAGGGGTCATGGTTGCGCAAAGGATTGTTGGTAGTTTGAAAAGCGCAAGGACAGAGCTGCCGTTTTTAGATGAAGTTAAACAAGTAAGTTCATACGTTAATATTACGTTAAATGCAGGCGAAATAGCTAATTTAGTTTTGCGGCAAGCCACAAAAAAAGATTTTGGCGCCAGCAAAACGGGCAAAGGAAAGAAAGTAATGGTGGAGTTCGCGCATCCCAACACGCACAAGCAATTTCACATCGGCCATTTGCGCAATATCTGCACCGGCGAAAGCGTGGCGCGTATTTTGGAAAACGCCGGCCACAAAGTTATCCGCGCGAACTATCAGGGCGATGTGGGGATGCACATTGCAAAATGCCTGTGGGGCATTTTGAAATTTCCAATTTCCAATTTTCAATTTCCAAAAGCGATTGACGAGCGGGTGAAATTGCTTGGCGAAGCGTACGCGAAAGGGGCGCTGGCTTACGAAGAAAGCGAACTGGCCAAAAAAGAAATTGAAGTCATCAATGAAAAAATTTATTCTAAAAAAGATAAAGATATAAATAAACTTTACAAAGAAACGCGCGAATGGAGCTTGGAATATTTTGGTAAAATTTACAAACGAGTCGGCAGTAAGTTTGACCGGCTGTATTTTGAATCAGAGACATTCGCGCCGGGCAAGGACATAGTGCTGGTCGGTTTGAACAAAGGGATTTTCAAGGAAAGCCAGGGCGCGGTAATTTTTGAGGGAGAAAAATACGGCTTGCACAATCGCGTGTTTTTGAACAGCCGCGGCTTGCCGGTTTACGAAGCCAAAGATTTGGCGCTGGCGAGACTGCAATTTCAGGAATACAAACCAGAATATATTTTACACGTCGTGGCCAAAGAACAGACAGATTATTTCAAGGTTGTTTTCAAAGCCATGGAGTTTACTTTGCCCGAGAGCAAAGGCCGGGAAAAGCATTTGGTCTATGGCTGGGTGAGTTTGAAAGAAGGCAAGATGAGTTCGCGTTCGGGCAACGTGGTTTTGGGCGAGTGGCTTTTGGATGAAGTAAAAAAGAAAGTGGCTGAAGCAATGAAAGAGCACAATGTGCGGGATAGGGAAGGGGTGCTGGAAAAAGTGGCTATGGCCGCGGTGAAGTATGCTTTCCTGCGAACAAGCATCAGCAACGATATTGTTTTTGATATAAACCAGTCGGTGAGTTTAACCGGGGACAGCGGGCCGTATCTGCAATACATTGTCGCGCGCATTAGTAGCATCCTCAAAAAAGCAGGCAGGGGTTCGTTTGGTCTCCCCTTTAGAAGGGGAGATGCCCCGCAAGGGCAGAGGGGTATTGAACCGGCAGAAAAATCACTCCTTCTTTCTCTTTCCGAATTTCCCGAGGTCGCCCAAAGCGCGGCCGAAGAAACAGACCCGTCCAAAATCGCGCATTATCTGCTGGGACTGGCGCAATCATTCAATAGTTTTTACGGCCAGTGTCCGGTATTACCGGCCGATGAAGAAATGAAAAAATTCAGATTAGCGATAATTAGGGCGGTAAAAAATGTAATGGAAAAAGGATTGCGTTTGCTCGGCATTGAGAGCGTGGAAGAGATGTGACATGCCATATAATATTCCTCTCCCTCTTAGGAGGAGGATAGAATAGGGGGTATTTGGGCAATCCACGCCCTTTTTTAATTTATCCGCAACTTATCAACTGTACACCTTGACAGTACACCTAACGAGGTGTACTATTTATCTATGAAAATCACTATCCACGGTATGTCTAAGATAATAAAAGAAGAAGGCGTTGAGAGAGTGACTCTTAAACTACCAAAAAGCGTGGCAGTGTATTTTCGCAAAGCTTTTCCGCACGGGAAGCGCAGCGATTTTGTGGCGCGGCAAATTTTGCGATACAAGCACGAACGGGAAGTGGGCGAGATTGAAGAAAAATTGCGCGAGGCCAGCGCTGGAAGGCAATAATAATTTATGACAAATGAATCGGAAAATATGTATTGCGGGGCCATAAAAAGGGGCGAGGTTTTTATCTGCGACCTGGCCGGCAAAAAAGCGTGGGCGCTTGTTCTGCAAGACAATGTTCTAAACGGCTGTTTGCCCACCGTGGTTTGCGCGCCGATAGAGCCGAGAAAAAAGACAGACAGGTTGTATATCAACGAAGTGGTTTTGCCGGGCGTGGAGACCGGCTTGGGCAAAGACGGCATTTGCCTGCCTTATAAAATAATTAGTATTGACCGCCGGCGGATTATCGCGAAAAAAGGCGAAGTTTCCAAAGAAAAAATGGCAGAGGTTTATCAAGCGCTGGATATTACGTTGGGAAGGTTTAGGGATAAAAAATTTTGACGTTCTTTCCAGTCGCTCCTTTGATTTTGAGGCTGAAATTCGGCGTCAGAATTGAAGGAGCGATTTTTTCGCTCTTTGACAAGTTACACAAACCATCTGGAAGGATGAATAAATGAACCGGGAAAAAAATCTGAAGACCATGCCGCGTGCGATTTTCGTATCGCACGCATTGCTCCCCGACTACAAGTCGAGTGAGCTCATCAGCCGCCGGCTCAAAGAACTCGGCCAGGGGTGGCCGGAAAAGGGGAAAGAGCCGGGGTTTATCCACTGGCTAACCTTCCCGGTGGTTCCGCCCCAGGAGAGTGGCGGTCGGCCGATTCTCGTGGATTTTCTTATCATTCCGCTTTTCGCCGACGCCTACTTCAGGGCTATCGCCAGCGGCAAGGCCTATGTTTGGGCCTGCGAGGCTGTGGAAAGGGCCGTTGAGAACGCGCTCTTGGACGGCGTGTCGCCTGACGATATCTGGGTTGGTTGGGGGGCGTTCACTAAGATAGCCACTCATCACGGGAAGCTATTTTTGGAGAACAACCCCAAGTTCTCCTCAAATTCAACCCATGGAGACGCTGGCACTGGCGCGTTGGTGATAGAAGCTATCCTAGAAGCCGGCTTCAAGCCTGGCTTTAAGGTAGCGGTAATCGGCGCCAATGGGGCCATTGGTGACGCGGTTAGTCGCGTTCTTCCTTCCCTATCCCCGGCGAGTATCATGCTTGTGGGCAGGGAAGACGCGCCCGGGCAGGACCGCAATTTTCTGCGTCTGCGGGAATTGGGCGTGTGCGTGGCGCAGAAAGTGAACGGCGGCCAAACCAAAGTCACCACGCACCAGGACAAGCGCACGGCCTGTCTGGAACAGGGAAGCGACCTGGTCATAGTCGCGACAAGCGGCAGTACGGTCGTTCGTCCCACTGAAGTTCCACATGGCGCGCTGGTGCTGGACATCACGACGCCGAGCGCGTGCGGAACAGATCCGCGCGGGTGGGAGGGCAAGATGGTAGTTTTGGCCGGTTGCGGACAGTTTCTTCCGGGTGTTCTCCCGCTGGTCTTCGGCGAGACTGGCGGCGAGCCCATACTTGACGTCGGCGCCGGCGGCGCACTCTGCTTGTGGGGTTGCACGGGCGAAACAATCTCCCGTGCGGTTTTTGGGGTTCGCGGTCATCTCGCCGGACCCGAGATCCCCTTGGAAGCGGTTACGCAATGCGCCGAGCACTTTAGGGGGCTCGGCTTTGCGCCCCAGCCTTTCACGGCGTTCGGAAAGTCCGTCGCGACCGACGCCGTGCGCCAGTTCGTCGCCGCGTAGCGGCAGAAAGGGGGGCATTGTCGTTCATTGTGAGAAATGGCCTTGCGACCGTCGTGTCGCAAGGCATTTTTTTTTCAACAAAATTATGTTATAATATCCATGTATGGTTATAGACTTCTATTCAATCCTGCCCCTCACCTGCGCTATCTTCGTTGCTTCATTCGGCCTTTTTATTTTAGTAAAAGATTTGCGCTCAAGAATGAACCAGTTGCTGTTTGGTTTTAGCATGAGCATGTTTTTCTGGATGTTTGGCACGTTTATGATGTTCGCGACAAGAGGCGATCTGGCCGCTTCTGTTTTTTGGGATCGTTTTGTTTACGCTGGGGTGGTTTTCATGCCGCCTTTCATGCATCACTTTAGCCTGCTTTTCACGAAAAAAATCGGTAAACAAAAATTTCTTTTATTTCTAAATTATTTTTTAGCTTTCGTTTTTCTTTTCGCTAGCAGGACAGAATATTTTGTTGATGGTCTTTATTATTATTCCTGGGGAGTTCATACGCAGGCCAGGATACTTCACCATTTATTTTTAGCGTGGTTTTTTTGGGGGACAGGTCTGTTCTTTGTGAACATGATGAATTTTTACCGGAAATCAGCCGATGCTTTGGCAAAATTGCAGACAAAATACGTGTTCGTGGCTTTTGGCTGTGTGATATTTGTCGGCGGCTCGGCCTATCTTTTTGCCTACGGCATAGATACGAAGTTTCCGTTTTCCTATGTTTCCGGCTTGGTATTTCCGATAATGCTTTTTTACACGGTGAGCAGGCACCATCTTTTAAACACTAAAGTCATTACGACTGAAGTATTGGTTGGTTTGACGGAATTTTTGCTCGTCATGCAGATATTTTTTTCCAAATCCGCGTTTGATATTTTTGTCAGGGTTGTTTTCTCCTTGATAGTGGCTTTGATAGGCGTGCTGTTGATACAATCGGTGCGTCGGGAAATAAAACGCCGCGAAGAAGTGGCCAGCCTGGCCTTCTCTCTGGAAAAAGCCAACATCCGCCTCAAAGAGCTGGACCAGCAAAAGACCGAGTTTCTTTCCATCGCCTCGCACCAGTTGCGCACCCCGCTCACCGTACTCAAGGGTTACGTTGAGTTGGTGATGGATGGCGCTTACGGCAAACCCACCGCCGGCATTAGAAAAGTGATGGGTGACATAGACACCAGCAATGAACACCTGGTGAAATTGATAGACGAGTTTTTGGATATTTCGCGCATAGAGCAGGGGCGCGCCAAATACAATTTTGTCGGCGCCGATATGGTCAAAATCGTGGGCGGCATTGTGAACGAACTGCAGGAAAAAGCCAAAGCCAAAAAATTGCGGCTGACCTGGGACCCGGACGGGGTGAAAGAAAAAATTTGCGTTGACGAGGAAAAAATCAGGCACGTTATCTTTAATTTTGTGGACAACGCCATCAAGTATTCGGACAAGGGAGCAATACAAGTATTGCTGGAGCGCGATGACGGCGGCTTGACGGTGAGGGTGCGAGACAGCGGCATCGGTTTCGGCAAAATAGACGAGGCCAGCTTTTTTCAAAAATTTTATCGCGGCGAAAACGTGAAAGCTAAAAACGTTACCGGCACCGGCCTGGGCCTCTATGTTTGTCGCAAGTTCATAGAAGCGCACGGCGGCCGCATTTGGGCCGCGAGCCAAGGGCTGGGCGCGGGTAGCGAGTTCGGGTTCTGGGTTCCGAACAAACGAAAACCCGAAGCACCCGGTCTTAATCCGCAAAATGTAAATGTCAGTTGCGGTGTCGGCCGGTAGAGCCCGTCCAGTAGCTTTTTTTCAAAAAATGTTGTAAAATATATTAGATTCCAGCGTTCGCTGGAATGACAAGTAAAAATATTATGATTTTTCAAAGAACTCCCAAATATCAGGAAGCCGAGGAAAGTTTTCAAAACGAAGAGGCGGCCGCGGGCGCCGATAACGTGGAAACCGTGGTGGGGCCATCGGTAAACGTGGAGGGCGATTTTTCATCCGAGGGCAATATCGTGGTGAAAGGCACGGTGGCCGGCAGTGTGCACACCAGCAAGCATTTGTCCGTGGAAGAGGGCGCCAAGATAATGGCCAACGTCAAAGCCGGCAGCGCGCGCGTTGCGGGCGAGGTAAAGGGCAATATGAAAATAAAAGAAACTTTGGAGCTGACCGCCTCGGCCCGGGTGCTGGGCGATATTGAGGTGAAGACCATACAGATAGAATCTGGCGCCTTGCTTTACGGGCGAATAATCATGCCCGGCCTGGAGGGAATGGAACCGAAAACTTCGCGTCAAAAATACACGACCCGCAAGAACGATTCCTTGCCGGCAGAGAGTTTGCTGAATTAAAAAGTTTTTGGAATTTGGTCATTGAATTTTGGGGCTTTTCAGTTTTATGTATGTTTACTTGTACGACAACTTTTTGCGCAAAGATAAATTTTCTTCCACAGTCAAAGCCATGGAAGTGCGGCTGACGGACTATGGCATTGCTGGCAAAATTTTGCGCCTGAACAATTATATAGACGCCAAGCAGGTGGTGGATGACGAAATCAAAAGAGGCGCCAAGACAGTGGTGATAGCGGGCAACGACGCCACTTTCGGCCAGATACTTTCGCGCAGCGCCACGTGCGACTGTATTTTCGGTTTTTTGCCGGTTGGCCCGGGCAACACCATCGCCGAGGTTTTGGGCATCCCAGCCGGAGTAGAAGCCTGCGCAGTACTTTCGCGCCGCCTGAAAGAACGGCTGGACGTGGGCTGGGTAAACAGCCGTTATTTTGTCTCGCAATTGCACGTGCCGCCGGCCAAAATAGAAGTGATTTACGATGAAAAATTTAAGGTCTCCAGCGTTGATAAGATGGAAGTGGTAGTTTGCAATTTACAGCCGTATTTTTGGCAAGACGGCAAAAACGCGCCGCGCCGGGTGGTGCATCCGCAAGACGGCAAGTTAGAAGCCTTTTTGCGGCCGTTGACAAAAAAGGGCTGGTGGGGGTATAAGTACGAGGAACCGAGCGTTTTTCCCTTTGAGGAAATGGAAATTGTGGGGCGCGAGGCCTTTGCCGTGCGGGCCGACGGCAAGGTTTCCAAAGAAGTAAAGGTAAAAATCAAGCTGGCGCGCAACAAGGTGCGGATGATAGTGGGAAGGGAGAGAAAATTTTGAAATAGAGAAGCCCGGGTGGCGAAACTGGAAGACGCATATCCTTGAGGTGGATACGGCCGCAAGGCCTTGGAGGTTCGAGTCCTCTCCCGGGCACCAAATAAACTTATGCGCATCATTATTGGCATCATCATGGCGCTCGCGGGCGTGCTCGTGATAATAAAATCCGAGTGGTTTATCGCGAACTTCGGCGCCAGCGCCTGGGCCGAAGAAAAGCTGGGCACGAGCGGCGGCACGCGCCTAATGTACAAGCTGTTGGGGCTATCTTTTATTTTTATCGGCTTCCTTTTGATTACAAATTTAATCGGCGGATTTTTGATGGCGACAGTGGGCAGATTGTTTATCAGATAGTAATATGATTCTGATAAAAAAAGACGACGAACTTGACATCGCGATAAGGAAAAGTCACAGTTACGCATTTTCAACGCCCCATAGCGGGTTGCATTTAATTGAAATCGTCGCGAAAGCCAATAGTTGGTGGCAAAATTTGAAAAGTTTTAAGTCATTTTTAAACGACGATGATTTGGTGGTGAAAATAGATGAAACGGAATTTCCAAAATTAAGCGGCCGGAAGGGGTTATTCAATGGAGAGGCGGCGTGGAACGGCGACAACCTGAAAGGAAATCTAAAGACGGGAATATTTTTGGTTAGTTTGGCATCGGGCGCTCACGTGATAAATTTTTTCGCCGATCAAAAGCCGGTGTTAAAAGGTGTAAGAATTTATAAAATCGAGCAGGGAGAACCGTATGTGCCGGAAAAAAATAATCCGCCACAAGACGGAGACAGGCGGCAGTGGATGACAATCGCCCTGATTGATTTGAGTTTGAAAAGTTTGTTTATCAGCGCTGTCGTTGGCGCTCATCAGAGAGATGACAGCGATATCAAGTTGATTGTTGACGGAAAAATTATACAAAATGAGCAAAAAAATTCACACAAGAATTGGTTTTGGTGTGGTAATTTATCAAAAGGAGAACCAAGGGAACTCAACAAAGAGTTGAATCTGCCGAAAGGGTTGCATTATGTGGAATTATGGGCGGACAAGACGCCAAAGTTATTGGAATTAAGAATCAATGTCGATAAAGATGATTCCAGAATTAAAGCCAAAATTATTTGGCAAACCGCCGCGTTAAGGAGAGAGCCAAATCAAAAGGCAGATACTGTAGCTGAGATTTCCGAAGGCAAACAAGTAATAATATTAGAAAAGGCGGTTTTGGGGAAAAGACCCGCGAACGTAAATGGCGTGTTACTTTCTTCCGACCGTTGGCACAAGGTTGAGTATGAAAACAATGTCGGGTATATTTATTCGGAGGCGGTAGAGATTGAGGGAGAGGATCCAAAAACGATTGAAAAATTTATTTTGAGCAAAGCCGAAGAAGTGGGAGCAGACGGATGCCTGATGGCGGCGATTGCCAAACGTGAATCGCATTTTTTCCCCTATGCGGTTTCCGGCGCTGACGCGAAGGGTTTGTTTCAAATGGTAAAAACGTCCCTGACCGATGTAAACGATATTTTTGACAAAAAAATTGATAATCTTTTTAATATCGCGCAATCTACAGAAGCGGCAATTTTGTATTTTACAATAATTAGAGAAAGATATAAAAATAAGAACGATTTCCTTAGAAGATGCTTAGCCGCATGGAATTGGGGCAAAGGAAACGTTGATCCAGGTAATTCATTTTTAATGAAAAAATTGCCTGGCGAAACCCGGATATTTATCAACGAGGTTCTAAAAAATTATAATGATTGCAAAAGTAGGTCTGTTTTAAAAGGAAAAATAAATTTATTATTCTTATTGATGAGCGGTTTTTTTATTTCCGCGATATTATTATCGTTTGCCATTTTTTTTGCTTTCGATGACAAAAATTATAAAGAGCCGCCGTCATATTATGGCGACAATTTTGTTTTAGCCGAGCATGAAATAGACGTGGATGGCGATGGAACAAAAGAAAAACTGGTCGTCATTAGAGACAAATTAAACTCAACATTTGGCATGACAAGAAACATTTTAGTGAGAAGTAACGGAAGGTTGCGTGAGTTGTCAAAAGAGGAGGGAAATTTTCTTTGGTGGAAGGTGGGCGATTTCAACGATAACGGCAAAGTTGATATCGCAATTCATTATGGATATACCGGTAGCGGTGAGTTTGGAAAGTTTTATTTACAAGAGTGGAACGGAAAAGATTTTACGACTGTATTTATCAGAGAAGATGTTGACAATAAAGTAAATTTTGTTGATTTGAATCACGATGGAATGGAAGAGATTATTTATACTTATCGGCTGTCAAAGTGGAAGCCAGATAGGTATGATATTTATCAGTGGAATGCTTTTTCTTCCAAATTAATCCTATATAAGTAATATGTCTCACTCCGGCACGGCGCTTCTCAATCCATACAAGATTTTCGCGGACATCAAATTGGCCAAGGGCATGCGCGTGGCTGATTTGGGTTGCGGCCGCACCGGTCATTTTGTTTTTCCGGCGGCCAAGACCGTGGGCGACACCGGCATTGTTTATGGAGTGGACGTGATGAAGGATGTCCTGGAAAATATTAAGAGCACGGCGCGCGCCGAGGGTTGCGCCAACGTGCAAACTGTCTGGTCCGACCTGGAGCGCGCGGGCAAGACGCCTCTGCCTCCGGCCAGCGTGGATGCGTGTTTTTTCGTCAATGTTCTGTTCCAGGTAAAAGACAAACGTTCCGCCATTGCCGAAGCGGCCCGCTTGCTCAAAAAACAGGGCCATCTGGTGATAATTGACTGGCAAAAAAAATTGGGGATGTTGGGTCCCGCGCCAGGGCAAATGTTAATTATTGACACGCTCGTTGACTTGGCCGGCCAGAGCATGTTAAAATTGGCCAAACAATTTCAGGCCAGCGATTATCATTTCGGCTTAATTTTCGCAAAGGAATAAAACCTCGCCCCACCCCTCTTAATCAAGGGGAGTGAGGGGGAGGAGTAAAAACATGTCTTGGAAAAATTTATTTGATACTCATTATTGGTTCAGCCAGCCTTATATCGCGCATGGAAAAGCGCTGTGGTTGCTGGTGGGTTTGTGCCTACTACATATTGTAGTAGGCCTATTTTTACGGGCTTTTTCATACTACCAAAAAGATAAAGTCAACGCTTCTATTTGCAAACGTTTCAGTTCACTGCTCGCGACAACGGGCGTTTTGGGCGTAATCTGGCTGTTTTTACGTCAGGAGCGCATTCCTTTTTTGGCCTGGCGTTTTTGGCTGCTGATTTTGGCCGGCATATACGTCTGGTGGCTGTCGTCGGTTGTACGTTTTGCTGTAAAAAGAGCGCCGCAAATACGGCAGGAGCAAGAGCAGCGGGCGCGGTTGGGGAAGTATTTGCCTAATTAGCTATGCCGTCAAGAAATCAGAAACTGGGTCAGTGGGGAGAAGAGCAGGCCTGCGCTTTCCTGCGCCGAAACGGATTCAGAATCATTGAAAGAAATTTTCACGCCACGGTCGGAGAAATAGACGTCGTCGCCGCGCAGGGCGGCGATTATTATTTTATAGAAGTAAAGACGCGCGAGACACCGGAGATGGCCACGGATTTGGCGGTGACGGAGCTGAAAAAGCACAAGCTGGAGAAGACCATGCGCCATTATTGCTATCGCCGCGACATCAAAAATGTTTCGCTCATCATGGCCGGCTTGCTCGTGGAAATCAGGCGGCCGGAAAAGAAGCTGTTTTTTCGTTTTTGCGTGTATTATTGACGAAAAAAGTTTTTTCTGTTATGATGGCGTCAAATAATTAAAATAACTTTTTACGTATGGATTTCAAAAAAGAAAAAACATTCGTGATGATAAAACCAGACGGCGTGAAGAAAGGTCTGATTGGAGAAATAATCGGACGTTTTGAACAGCGCGATTTGAAGGTAGTGGCTTTGGAGATGTTTCAGCCCACGACCGAGCAAATAGACGAACACTATCCAAAAGAGGAAGCCTGGATAAGGCGTCTGGGCCAAAAAACCTTGAGCACCTATGAAAAATACGGCCTTGACCCGATGAATGATTTGGGCACGGCCGATGATTTGGCCATCGGCCAAATGGTGCGCAAGTGGGTGATAGACTATATGACTTCGGCCCCGCTCGTGCGCCTGGTGGTGGAAGGCGTGCACGCGGTGGATATGGTGCGCAAAATTTGCGGCGTCACTTTGCCGAACTTGGCTGACGCCGGCACTATCCGCGGCGATTACTCGGTGGATTCTCCGGCCGTGGCCAACATGGAAAAACGCGCGGTCATGAACCTGGTGCACGCGTCCGAAACCGCGGCCGAGGCCGAGCACGAGATAGGGCATTGGTTTGGGAGCAGGGAAGTGATATTTGACTACAAGAGATTTACCGACTAAAAAAACGGCGCCCAAAGCGCCGCTTTTTTAATTGAAAATAAATAAAGAAGAGAGTATAATGTTTTCATAACAGTAACATACGGGTATGCCAAAAAAAGCAAAAATCGCGGTGTTGGGGGCCGGCAATATGGGCACGGCCATGGCCCAGGTGCTGGCCAAAAATGGCCATCAAGTGTATCTGTGGAATCACGAGGGCGACCGGGAGCCGCTGGAGCAGATAAAGCGCTGGCGCGAGAACAAAAAATATTCTCCTGGTATAAAGCTGTCGCCAAAGATTGTGCCGGAGAAAGATTTGCGCGCCGCGGTCGCGGACGCGGAAATTATTTTTTTCGCGGTGCCCAGCAATTTTATGTCGGCTGTGGTCAGGCGCTCTGTCGCGTTTTTAAAAAAAGACGCGGTTTGCGTGGATGTTTCCAAGGGCCTGGACGAAAAGACCATGACGATAATTCCCCGGGTCATGCAAGGTTGTTTGCCAAAAAATTTGAATGCCAAAGTGGTTTCTATTTCCGGCCCGGCCATTGCCAACGAGCTCGCCGCGGGCGGGTTCACGGCCATGAATATCGCGGGCGCGGACAAAGCGGCCGTGGCCAAAGTCAAGCGCGCCATGGAAAGCAAAAATTTGCGCCTGCGCGCCTGCGCGGATATTCTCGGCGTGGAAATCACCGGCTCTTTCAAGAATGTTTACGCCATTGCCATGGGCGTCTGCGACGGCCTGAAAATGCCGCTCAACACCAAGGCCGCTCTTTTGGTGCTGGCGCTTAAAGAAATCGGCCGGCTGATAAAAAAGATGGGCGGCCGGGCCGAGACGGTTTACGATTTGGCGGGCCTGGGCGACGTGGTGGGCACGGGTTTGTCTTACATCAGCCGCAACCGCAGATTTGGAGAATATCTGGCGCGCGGCTTAGCGGCCAAAAGCGCCCTCAAAAAAGTGGGCCAGACGGTTGAAGGCCTGGGCGCCAGCCGGGCTTTGATTTGTTTGGCCGGAAAATACCGGTTGAAAATGCCTTTTGCCGAGACAATTTTTCAAATTACCGAGGGCAAGGCGAAAGCGAAAGCGGCAATGGCAAAACTGCTGGCGCATTATTGAAAACGTTAAAGCTATGCTCGCAAGGAAAGAAGACCGCTCGTTAAAAATTATTTCCGGTCTTTTGGTTTTGGCGGCCTTGCTAATTGTTTGGAAGCTCTTTTTACTGCAGATTTTAAGCAATGATTTTTACGCGGCCTTGGCCCAAAACACGCACGAGATTTACCGCCAGCTCAATCCCAAGCGCGGCAACATTTATTTTTCCGACGCGCGCGGCCGGGCCGAATATCCGGCCGCCATCAGCCGGCTCTATTATCTGGTTTACGGGGTGCCGCGCGATATTTCCAGAGCCGACGTCGCTTCCACCGCGGTATATTTAGCCGGCTTGCTCAAATTTGACCCCGACGAAGCCAAAGAGCTGGAGGGTAAATTGAAAAAGGCCGACGACCCCTACGAACCGATCGCCTCCAAAGTGGAGATGGATGTGGTAGATAAAATTAAAGACGCGAATTTGAAAGGAATTAATTTTGCCGGCCGCGAGTATCGCTATTATCCGGAAAAAAACAGCGCGGCGCATGTGCTTGGGTTTGTGGGCGCAAACGATGTCGGCGATTTGACGGGGCGTTATGGCTTGGAGGGCGCGTGGGACAGCGAGCTGGCCGGAAGGAGCGGATTTTTGGCCGGTAGCGCCGGAGCCCTGGGCGGCTGGATACCCCTGGCCGGCCGCACCTTAAGAAAGGCGGTCAACGGCACGGATTTTGTTTTAACGGTTGACCGCGCCCTGCAGTATCGCGCCTGCGATAAATTGCGCGCCGGCTTGGAAGAGTTTAAGGCCAAAAGCGCGGCTTTGGTACTCATGGAAGCGAAAAGCGGGGCCGTGCTGGCCATGTGCAGTTTGCCGGATTTTGACCCGAACGATTATGGCAGCGTGAAAGATGTTTCTTATTTTAACAACACGGCGATTTTCACGGCCTATGAACCGGGTTCGGTTTTCAAGCCCGTTACCATGGCCATTGGATTGGAACTGGGCCTGGTGGAGCCGGAAACGGTTTTTACGGACCCGGGCGAGCGGGTGATAAATGATTTTAAGATACACAACGCCCTGAACAAGAAATACGGCACGGTAAGCATGACAAAAGTTTTGGAAAATTCCATCAATACAGGCATGATTTGGGTGGAAGAAAAAATTGGCCCGCTCCGGTTCAAGGAATATGTGGAAAAATTCGGCTTTGGCGCGAAGACCGGCGTAAACCTGGACACCGAGTCGGCCGGCGATATTTCGTCGTTTGACAAGAAGGCCCCGATTTACAATGCCAACGCCTCGTTTGGCCAGGGATTTACGGCCACGCCCATTCAGTTGGCCGCGGCTTACGCGGCGCTGGCCACCGGCCGTTTGCCCCGACCCAACGTGCTCAAAGAAACGCGGGCCGAGAACGGCAAGATTGACCGGCCGGAAAGAGAGAGCGCAGCCGTTATATCGGCGCGCACGCAAAAACTCATTACGGCCATGCTGATTTCCGTGGTGGAAAACGGCAGTGGCTACAAAAAAGCCAAACTAAACGATTATTTCGCGGCCGGCAAAACCGGCACGGCCCAGATAGCGCGTCAGGGCAAATACGGCGAGGAGAGCAACCATACTTTCGCCGGTTATTTTCCGGCCACTGACCCCCGTTTTGTGCTGGTGGTAAAATACGAAGCCCCGCAAAGGCAATGGGCCGAATCCACCGCCGCGCCGGTCTTTCGCGAGGTGGCCAAACTCACGCTTGAATATTTCGGAATCGCGCGCGATAAATAATTTTATAACTTATGCTCCGTTCCATTGTTCAATATCTTTTACGTTGGTTCGCCAAGAAAATCGTAAAAAAATACAAACCCGATATCGTCGGCATTACCGGCTCGGTGGGTAAGACCTCGGCCAAGGAAGCGGCCGCGGCCGTGCTGGCGCGGCGGTTTTCCGTGCGCCGCACTGTCAAAAATTACAACAATGAGATCGGCGTGCCGCTCACGATTTTAGGTTTTGACAAAACCCCGGGCGCTTCGGTTTGGGGCTGGTTGAAAGTTTTTAGTCGGGCACTGGCCTTGCTTTTCGCGCGCGACAAAAATTATCCGGATATTTTAGTTTTGGAAATGGGCGCGGACAAGCCGGGCGACGTGCAGTATCTGGTGGACATGGCCCCGTGCAAAGTGGGCGTGCTGACTTTTATTTCCCACGCGCACACCGAGTTTTTTAAGACCATCAAGAAAATCGCCCAGGAAAAGAGGATCATTATTTCGCATTTGAACCGCGACGGTTTCGCCGTGCTGAATTTTGACAGCGAACTCGTCATGCAAAACGCCTCCGCCACCAAAGCGGAAATTGTCACCTATGGCTACAAAGAAGGGGCGGATTTGCGCGTGACGGATGTAAATTTGATTAAGGATGAAATTACCGGCTGGCCCACAGGCATGAATTTCAAGGTCATTTTCAAGGGCAGCGTCATTCCGGTTTTTCTGCCGCGCGCCATTGCCAAAAGTCCGCTCATTTCGGCCGCGGCCTGCGGGCTGGCCATTGGCACGGTGTTTGGGGTGAATTTGATAGAGGGCTCGCAGGCTTTAAGCGAGCTGGAGCCCCTGGCCGGACACATGTGTCTGCTTCCCGGAATCAAGGAGACTTTGATTGTTGATGATACGTATAATTCCAGCCCCGAGGCCGTCAAAGCCGCGCTGGAATCCTTGGCCCAGATAAGCATTGGGCTGGAAGGGGCGCGTTATGCTGTTTTAGGCGATATGCTGGAACTGGGCGCGGAAACCGAAAACGCGCACCGCGAACTGGGCTTTCTGGCGGCCGGGTTGGGGATAGACCATTTGTTAACAGTCGGCGTGGCGGCCAAGCATATGGCCGCGGCTGCGCGCGAGGCCGGTCTGAACACGGATAAAATTTTCAGTTTTGACCAATCCGGCGAGGCTGGCAAATTTTTGCAGGAACGGATGAAAAGAGGAGACGTGATTTTAGTCAAGGGTTCGCAAAGCATGCGCATGGAGCGTATTGTTAAAGAAATCATGGCCGAGCCGGCCCAGGCCGAGAAGCTTTTGGTGCGCCAGGGCAAAGAATGGCAAAATTGACTTTTGCGCTTCCTTAATATAACATTATCTCCATAACATTTCCCGTATGCAAAAAACATTAACTGGCGCGGTAAAATTTTTTATTTATCTCACTTTTTTCGTGCCGCTCGTGGTCGTGCCCGGTTCGTTTATCTTTCCCTTTATCGTGCCCAAGATTTTGCTCTTGCGCTCGCTCATTATTTTGATGCTGGCGGGCTATATGCTGCTTCTGGCCGTGAATTGGTCAGAATTTCGTCCGCGCCTCACCGTGCTTAACATCGCCCTGTTGGCTTTTTTCATCAGTTTCGCGATTTCCACTTTCACGGGCGCCGACCCCTACCACAGTTTTTGGGACAATCACGAGCGCATGCTCGGGTTGTTTACTATTTTTCATTATTTCGCCTACTATTATATTTGCTCCGGCGCGTTAAAGTCGTGGACCGATTGGAAATGGGCCATGAGAATTTTCTTACTCGCCGGGTCCATTGTGATGATTGTGGGCCTGGTGCAGACCCAGAATCCCAATTTATTGCTTAACCAGGGTTCGGACCGCGTGGCCAGCACCCTGGGTAACCCCATCTATGTCAGCGGCTATGGATTGTTTCTGGCCTTTTTGGCTTTTCTGCTTTTGATGAGGGAAAAAAATAAAATTTGGCAATGGATAAATTCCGTTCTGCTGGTTATTTCAATATTGGGCATGTTTTACGGCGGCTCGCGCGGCGCAGTGCTCGGCCTGCTGGTCGGCATTGGGGCCGCGGTGCTGGGCTATATTATTGTGCTGAAAGAATACAAAAAAACGCGCATTAGTTTGGCGGCCATTGGGCTGGCTGTCGTGCTGGCCGTCGTTGTTTTGTACTTAAACCGGCAGAGCGCGTTTGTGCAAAAAATTCCAGCCGTGGGTAGAACAGTGAACACGACCTTTACTGTGTTGAAAGACACTCCGCGCTGGCTGGCCTGGGAGCTGGCCATAGAGAGTTTTTTGGACCGCCCGGTGTTCGGCTGGGGGCCCAATAATTTTTTCTACGCTTTCAACTGGCACTTCCGCGCCCGTTCTTTGGAGTATGGCTATGGCGAAACCTGGTTTGACAACGCCCACAATATTATCGTCAACACATTGGCTGTGCAGGGCGCTTTCGGCCTGGCCTCTTACTTGTTTATTTTCGCTGGCGGCTGGTGGACTTTGTGGCGCGCCTACAAGAAAAATAATCTGAACAAGCACGTGGCGGTCGTGGGCTCGGCCTTTTTGGTGGCGCATCTGGTGCAAAACATCACGGTGTTTGAAAACCCGACCTCGTATTTGTATTTTATGTTTTGGCTGGCCATGCTCAATAGCCTATCCCTTTCAGCCGCGCCGGCCCTGCAGTCGGCCAAAGCAGCTGCTGGCAGAACTATCGGCATCGGCGCCCTGTCCGCGGCCGGCGTCGCGGTTTTTATCGTCATTTTTATTTTCAACATCCAGCCGGCGCGCGCCAACACGAGAACCCTAAACGCGCTGAAAGCGATGAGCATGCTGCAAGACGCCAGGCTTTCGGGGGCGCAGATGACCCAGGTGGCGGAGCGGGTAATAGAAGCGATGGAGAGCGCGTTGTCCTTTCGTTCGCCGCACATAGACGACATCAGAAGCGACATCGGGCGCACGGCCGGCCAGATACTGGGTTCGCAATACCAAAAATTGGACAGGTTATCGGCTACCAGGATTTTTGAACTGGCGTATTCCGAGACCGGAAAAAATTTGAACCTGCACCCGCTGGACATTCGCAATCATTTGATTATGTCCCAGCTGGCCCAGACCGGCGCGATGATTTACAATGACGGCTCGTATTTTATCCAGGCTGAAAAGGTTTTGGAAGACGCACTGGCCAATTCGCCAAAGCGCCAGCAGATAGCATACAATCTCGCCAACATTAAATTTCAAATTGGGAAAAAAGAAGAAGCGGAGGCATTGTTGCGGCAAACAATAACAGATGACCCAAAAATCGGGGAGGGTTATTGGCGCCTGGCTTATTTATACAAGCTGTCGGGTGAAATGAAAAAAGCTAAGGCTGTGTTCGCGGAAGCCGAGAAAAATAACGCCATCGGCGAAGGCGACCGCAACGGCATTTGGTCGCAGATATTGGCCGAAGAGAAAAAACCGGCCGCGATAAAGAAATGACCCTATGAAAAAAGCGCTTATTACCGGCATTACGGGCCAAGACGGCTCGTATCTGGCGGAATTGCTTTTGGAAAAAGGCTATGAGGCGCACGGCATTATCCGCCGTTCCAGTTCTTTTAATACCGGGCGCCTGGACCATATTTATCAAGACCCGCATGAAAAAGGAGCGCGTCTTTTTTTGCATTACGGCGACCTTACCGACGGCAGCAACATCAGCCGGATATTGGACAAGGTGCGGCCCGATGAAATTTATAATCTGGGCGCGCAAAGCCATGTGCGCGTCAGTTTTGAGACCCCGGTTTCCACGGCCAACGCCGACGCCCTGGGCCCCTTGCGCCTGCTGGACGCCATCAAAGAGGAGGGCCTGAACGTAAAATTTTATCAGGCCGGTTCATCGGAAATGTTCGGCAAGGTTTTGGAAACCCCGCAGAGAGAAACCACGCCGTTTTATCCGCGCAGTCCGTACGGCTGCGCCAAGGTTTTTGCCCACCATGTCGCCGTGAATTATCGCGAGTCGTATGGTATGTTTGTGTGCAACGGCATTTTGTTCAACCACGAAAGTCCCCGCCGCGGCGGCACTTTTGTGACCAAAAAAATCACCAACGGTTTGGCGAATATAAAAGCGGGCCAACAGGAAAAGCTGTATGTCGGTAACCTGGAAGCCCGGCGCGACTGGGGTTTTGCCAAGGAATACGTGGAGGCGATGTGGCTGATGCTGCAGCAGGAAAAACCGGATGATTTTGTGATTGCCACCGGCGAATCCCACAGCGTGCGCGAGTTTGCCGAAGAGGCGGCGCGTTATTTTGGCATGGAATTGGAATGGAGCGGCTCGGGTTTGGCCGAAAAAGGCGTGGACAAAAAAACGGGCCAGACCATAATTGAAATTGACCCGCGTTATTTCCGTCCGGCCGAGGTGGATTTTCTTCTGGGCGATGCCGCCAAGGCCAAAAGAATTTTGGGCTGGGAGCCGAAAGTCAGGTTCAAGGATTTGGTGAAATTGATGTGCGAAGCCGAGGTTAGCTCACACTAAGCATGTTCGCCATTAGGCGACAATACTAACGTATTTCGCCATCTTTAAGTTGCCGTCAAAACGGCGCCTTTTATGAGCGCTGAATTTTACTTTGCCGGCGGACAAAGCAAAGAGCGTATCGTCTTTGCCTTGGCCCACGTTTTTGCCTGCGTGAAAGCGCGTGCCGCGCTGGCGTACGATAATCATGCCCGGTTTGATAGCCTGGCCGTCGTGCATTTTCACGCCCAGCCGCTGGGCGTTTGAGTCGCGGCCCAGCCGCGTGGAGCCGCCCGCTTTTTTATGAGACATACAAAGTTATTAAAGTTAATTTTGACTTATTGTAGATAAAAAAAGTGATATTGTCAAGGGGTCTAAAATTTGATAACATTAATAAATCCCCAAGTCTCAATGCCTAATGCCAATTCGTTTTGGTCATTGGGGTTTGGTCATTGTAATTTTAAGTTATGTTTTACTCGCTCAAGCTTTACAGCCGCGACCCATGGATTTTTGTCCCGGCTGTTTTGCTCTTGGCCGCGCAGGCGCTGATTTGGTTTTTCCTGCTGACGAGCATCAAGCCCGATTCCGAGCAGATTTTTTTGCATTATAATATAATTTTCGGCATTGACCTGGTGGGGGATTGGTGGAAAATATTTTATTTGCCGCTCGCGGGATTGGGGGCACTGGTGTTGAATTACTGCCTGTCGTTCGCGTTTTACGGCAAGGATAAATTCGTGGCGCGCCTGCTCGTTGGCTGGGCTGTTTTCATACACGTTTTTCTGCTGCTCGCGGCGATATTGCTGTCGCGGCTAAACGGCTAATATGCGTCAACGCACGGACCGTTTTTTTCTGGCTTCGGTATTTGTTTTGGTGATTTTCGGCTTGATGGCGCTTACCTCGGCCTCGGCGCCTTTGGGTTTTGCCAAATTCAACGACAGCTATTTTTTCATCAAAAAACAACTGTTGTTCGGCCTGGCTCCGGGCGTGTTGCTCTTTTTTTTATTGGCGCACGCGCGCTATGAGATTTGGAAAAAATTGGCCTGGCTCGTGTACGCGTTCTCTATTATATTATTGCTCTTGGTTTTTATTCCGGGCGTTGGTCTGGTAATCAATGGCGCGCACAGCTGGCTCGGAATTTTTGGTTATACTTTTCAGCCGGCCGAATTCGCCAAGCTGGCGATGATAATAATGCTGGCCGGTCTGCTGGCCGAGCCGCGTAAAGACTATGCGGATTTCAAAACCGGACTCCTGCCGATTTTAGCGGTTATCGCGCCCATTCCGCTGCTCATTTTGCTTCAGCCCGACGTGGGCACCCTCTCCATTGTGGCGGTGATTATTTTTGGCATGCTGTTTGCGGGCGGCATCAGGCGGGCGCATCTCTTTGTTTTGGGCGTTGTGGCTGTTTTGGGTCTGGTGGCATTGCTGGTCGCGGCGCCCTACCGTGCCACGCGTCTCACCACCTTTTTGCATCCGGAGCTGGACCCAAAAGGCGTGGGCTACCAAACAAACCAGGCGCACCTGGCCATCGGCTCCGGCGGCTGGTGGGGTTTGGGGCTGGGGCATTCGCGGCAAAAGTTCCAATATCTGCCTGAGGTGCACGCTGATTCCATTTTCGCCATTATCGGCGAAGAGATGGGTTTTATCGCCACCACGATTTTTGTGGTGTTGCTGGCGGTTATCGGTCTAAAAGGTCTTAAAATCGCCCAAAGGGCGCCCGACCCATTCGGCCGTTTACTTGTCTCGGGCATTATGGTATGGTTTATGTGGCAGTCTTTTTTGAATATTGGCGGCATGGTGGGGCTCTTGCCTATCACGGGCGTGCCCCTGCCTTTTGTCAGCAGTGGCGGTTCGGCGCTGGTCGTGGCCCTTGCGGCCATGGGCATTGTGGCGAGCGTCAGCAGAAATTCGTAAATATGCGCGTCTTAGTCACCGGCGGGGCAGGATTCATGGGTTCTCATTTCGTAAAATATTTGTTAAAAAATTACCCGGATTACAAGGTGGTGAATTTTGATAAGCTGACCTACGCCGGCAACCCGGACAACTTAAAGGAAGTTGAAAAAAATCCCAATTACGTTTTTGTCAAAGGCGATATCTGCGACGCGGGCGTTTTGGAAAAGGCGATTAAGGACAATAAGATTGAAGCGATTGTAAATTACGCGGCCGAGACCCACGTGGATCGTTCCATCATGGACCCGACGGTTTTTTTACGCACCGACATCTTTGGCGTTTACAATTTGCTGGAAGCGGTCAGAAAATTCGGTTTGAAAAAAATGGTGCAGATTTCAACGGACGAAGTGTTTGGCAGCGCGCGCGAGGGGAGCTTCACCGAGGATTCGCCCTTCGCGCCCAACAGCCCCTACGCTTCTTCCAAGGCCGGCGGCGACCATCTGTGCCGCTCTTATTGGGTTACTTATCAAACGCCGGCGGTGGTCACCCACAGTTGTAATTTTTACGGTTCCAATCAATTCCCTGAAAAAGTGATTCCCTTGTTTATTACTAATCTTTTGGAGGGTAAAAAAGCGCCGCTTTACGGCGACGGCCAGAATGTGCGCGAATGGATACACACGAGCGATCATTGCGCGGCCGTGGACGCGGTTTTGCACCAGGCCGAAGCGGGCGCGGTGTACAACATCGGTTCAGGCGACGAAATCAAGAACATTGAATTGGTGGAAAAGATATTGAAAATAATGGGATTGGGAAAAACGATGATTGAATACGTGAAAGATCGGCCGGGTCATGACAGACGCTATTCCATCAATCACAAAAAAATCAGCCAAGAGCTGGGCTGGAAGCCGAAGATGTCTTTTGATGAAGGGCTTAAAGCCACGATTGACTGGTATCGCGCCAATGAGTGGTGGTGGAAGAAATTGAAGAGCGGGGAGTATCTGGAATATTACAAGAAGCAATATAGCGTATGAAGATTTTAATCATCGGAAATGGATTTTTAGGAAAGCGATGCGCGCAGGAATGGCCCGACGCTTTTTTGTCCGACAAGTTTATAAAGACCACGGAAGATGTTTTGACTTTGCTTGACGAGCACCAGCCCGACTCCGTGCTCAACGCGGCCGGAGTAGTAGGCAAGCCCAACGTGGATTGGTGCGAGACGCATCAAACTGAGACCATCGCCGGAAACACTATTTTACCTTTGCTTATCGCCGAGGCCTGCCAGAAAAAAGTCGTGTATTTTTTGCATATGGGTACTGGTTGCGTGTTTTACGGTAAGTCGCCGAAAAGAGGCGGCTGGCGCGAAAATGACTATGCCAATCCAGTGGCTGTCTACACCCGCACCAAATACGCGGCTGATTTGGCGCTTTCCACTTTGCCCAACATCGGCATCGCGCGTATACGCATGCCCATAGACAGCGTTCCTTCACCGGCCAATCTCGTCACCAAATTGGCGTCGTTTGAGCAAGTGGTTGACGTGGAAAACAGCGTGACGGTGGTGGATGACATGATAAAAGCATTTCGCGCGTTGTTGGAAAAAAAAGCGGTCGGGATTTTTCACGTTACCAATCCGGGCAGTATTAAACACAAAGAAATAATGGCGATGTATAAAGAATTTGTTGATTCGCGGCATACCAACGGGTGGATAAGCGAGCGTGATTTGGTAAAAACCGGCATCGCGAAAAAAATGCGTTCCAACAACATAATGGCGTCGGAGAATTTGGAGAAACTGGGGATAAAGATGAGGCCGATAAAAGAGGCGCTAAGGGATACGTTGAAAAAATATGCAAAAAATTTATAGATTAATTTTTTTATGCAAAATATTTTAGATAATCTGGAAGAAATAAAAAAAATAGACAGCCAGAATATGCTGGGGAGTTTGGAATTGTTGGGGAAACAGGTGGCGCAGATAGATGGACACGCCAAAGAGGTAAAGATGCCCAAAGCATACGGAGCAGTCAAAAATATTGTTATTTTGGGTATGGGTGGTTCGGCTTTGGGTGCTGACATAATAAAAAGCGTTTTTAATGATGAATTGAAAGTCCCACTGGAAGCCGCGCGCGATTATCATTTGCCGGGTTATGTTGACGCGAATTCGTTTGTAGTTGTTTCCAGCTATTCGGGGACAACGGAAGAATGTTTGGCGGGGCTATCCGAAGCAAAAAAGAAAAAAGCCAAGCTGGCGATAATTTGTTCCGGAGGGGTATTGGCGCAAGAAGCGAAGAAAAACAAAATACCGGCCCTGGTTTTTTCCACGGAAAATAATCCCTGTGGCTCGCCGCGCATGGGTTTGGGCTATTCCATCGTCGGCTTGTTGGTTGTTCTTCATAAAGCCGGTCTGGTTGATCTGAAAAATAGCGACATAAAAATGATGAAAGATGTGGTGGATAAATATCAAAAAAAATTCAGCGCCAGTTCGCCGGGTTCGTCCAATTTGGCCAAACAATTCGCCGAGAAAACCCAACGTAAAAGCGTCTGGTTCGTGGCTTCCGAGCATCTGGCCGGCAATGCCCATGTGGCAGCCAATCAGACCAATGAAAACACCAAACGTTTTGGCGGATACTTTCTTATTCCGGAGTTGAACCACCATCTGATGGAAGGAATGATGAACCCGGAAAGCAACAAAGACAATTTGCTGTTCGTATTTTTTGAATCGCTTTTGTATGACAAGCGCGTGCAAAAGCGCTACGAGGTGAGCAAAGAGGTATTGAACAAAAATAGTGTTCAATGGGTTTCATACGTTTGCGAGGAGAAAGACAGGTTGTCGCAGGCATGTGAACTTTTAGTATTCAGCGGTTATTTGAGTTTTTATAGCGCGATGCTGGCGGGCATAGACCCGACCGCCATACCGTTCGTGGATTATTTTAAGGAGCAGTTGAAAAAGTAGTATGGATTTATCGGTAATTACCGTTACCTGGAACGCGGAAAAAGAAATCGCCGAGCAAATTCGCTCGGTGTTTTCCGGCTGTGAGAAGAGCAGCGTGGAAGAAATTATCGCTGATAATGGTTCGGCCGACCAGACCATACGGCTTATTAAAGAAAATTTTCCGCAAGTAAAACTGATTGAGAATGGCGCCAATCTGGGTTTTGGCGCGGCCAACAACGCGGGCCTGCGCCTGGCTAACGGCGAGTTCGTGCTTTTTCTCAATCCGGATATGAAGGTTTTTCCGGGCTCGTTGGATAAAATGGTTGAATGGATGAAGGCGCGTCCGGAAGTCGGGCTGGCTGGATGCAGGTTGGTTGATGAAAACGGCGATTTGAATCAAGAGGCCAAGCCGCGACGTTTTCCCGGATTGTGGGACCAACTGGCCTTGGTGTTAAAGATTCCTCATTTATTTCCTTCAATTTTGAACCGCTATCTGTGGAAAGATTTTAACGGCGACAAAGAACAAGAGGTTGATTCAGTGCGCGGGGCTTTTATGCTGGTGCGGCGCGAGGTCTGCCAGAAACTCGGCTGGGGTTTTGATCCGCGTTATTTTTTTTGGTTTGAAGATGTTGATTTGTGCCGCGAAGTGAAACGGCTGGGATATAAAGTGATATATACGCCGATCGTTTCTTGCCTTGACCGCGTGGGGCAGAGTTTCAAAAAACGCGCTTCTCTCTGGAAACAAAAACAATTCACCAAAAGCATGATTCAATATTTTCGCAAGTGGGAACCGTGGTATAAGTGGATTATAATTGCCGCGTTTAGACCGATTGGTATTGCTTTGGCGTGGTTAGCAAGTCTTGTATGACGAAACTCTCCGTGCACCTGGTCGCCTGGAACGGCGCGAAATATATCCCGCATTTGTTTGAGTCCTTGAGAAAACAGACCTTCAAGGATTGGTTTTTGCTGGTTATAGACAACGGTTCGGAGGACAACGCGGTTGAGTTAATTGAAAAAGAGTTGGCGAATTTTGCGCAACCGCACCGTTTGATAAAAAACAAAGAAAACATCGGCTTCGCGGCCGGTCATAATCAGGCGTTTCGCGAAACCGAGAGCGAATATTTTTTGCCTCTTAACGAAGATATGTATTTGGCGCCCGACTGTTTGGAAAAAATGGTGTTGTTTATGGAACAAAACTCCGACGCCGCGGCCGTGGCCCCTCGTTTGATGAGATGGAATTTCCCCACGGCTTTTTCCACCCAAGTGGACGCTTTGGGCATGAAAATTTTGCGCAATCACCGGGTGGTGGAGCAATACACACGTCGCGAATGGAGCGAAGCGTATGAATTGGTGAAAAATAAAATTATTAGCCGCGGCAACGAGCGCGTTTTGGAGGTCTTTGGCGTTTCCGGAGCGTTTCCGCTTTTGCGACGTAGCGCCATAAAAGAAATTTTGCTGGAAGGCCAGATTTTTGACGAAAGTTATCATTCTTATAAAGAAGACGTGGATTTTGCCTTGCGTTTGGCGTCGGCCGGGCACAAGTCGTTTGTTTTGCCCGATGCCGTGGCCTATCACGACCGTACCGGCGCCGGCCCGGCCGAGCTAAGCGACGCCGCGGCGCTGGCTAACAAGAAAAAACAGCCCCCCCACGTCCGTTATCACAGCTACAAGAACCATTTGATGTCCTTGTACAAAAATGAGTACTGGCAGAATTTCACCCTTGATTTTCCTTTCATTTTGTGGTATGAAATCAAGAAGTTCGTTTATTATCTTTTCGCTGAACCAAAGGTTTTAACCGGTTTGGCCGAAATCTGGCGCGCCCGGCGCGGTTTGCGGCAGAAAAGGAAAATTATAAAGAGTTTAAGGAAAATTGACTGGCGCGAAATGAGGCGCTGGTGGACCAAAATGTAGGATAAATGTCATTCCAGTCCGGGAACTGGAATCCAGTCGCATTATGAAGGACATCAACATTGTTTTCGTGAATTATCTGATGAAAGACGACATCTTGAATGCCGTTTCCAGTATCTTGAAAGATATCGCGGGCGCTTCTTGTGATGTCCAAATTACGGTTGCTGACAATTCGGAAAATAAAGACGGAATCAAGGAAGAGTTGGCGACAAAATTTCCACAAATAAAATACGTGAATAGCGGTGGTAATGTCGGGTTTGGTAAGGGCAATGTCGTGGGATTTAAAGATACTCCGGCCCGCTATTATTTCGCTCTTAATCCGGACACGGTTATTCCGGAAAATTCCCAAACAATAGAGCGGATAATTAAATTTATGGATGCCAACCCAAAAGTAGGTTGTATAGGCCCGAAGATGGTAAATGTCGAGGATAATTCCCTGCAACATTCGTGCTATCGTTTTGATTTGCCGTCCATACTGATAAAACCGCTCAAGCAGATGAATTTTGACAGAAAATATGAGTGGGTGAAAAAACACGCGGACCGTTTGCTGATGAAAGATTTTGACCACAACGAAACAATGCCCGTGGATTGGGTGCTCGGCGCGGCCATGGTGGTGAGAAAAGAAGTGACCGACGCCATTGGCTGGTTTGACGAAAGATATTTCATGTACATGGAGGACTGCGACTGGTGCCGCGTCATGTGGGAAAATGGCTGGCCGGTTTATTATGTGCACGACATAGTAATCACCCATAAACACGAAAGGGCTTCGGCCAAAGTGCCCGGCGTTTTCAAGGCCTTTATAAAAAACAAGCTGGCCAGAATACATTTTTACAGCTGGCTCAAGTACATGTGGAAATGGCGCGGCAATCATAAATATTACGCCTATTAGTCAACCGTCATTCCCGCGAAGGCGGGAATCCAGGTTTATGCCCAAAGTCGCTATAATATATTTGTCATTCCACTCCGAGCAGTATTTGGATGACGCGGTCTCGGCCTTGAAAAAAATGACATATCCCAGGGACCGGGCGGCCTTTGTGGTGGTTGACAACCCGCACCCGGAGTATGGTTCGTCCGTGCGCGCAGCGGAAGAGACCCTGTTGCCTTTGTCCGAGAAAGAAATCCCGCGTGTGGTGATTTTGCCGCAGGAAAAAAATCTTGGGTTCGCCGGGGGCAATAACGTTGGCATGCAGTGGGCGCTTGACAATGGTTTTGATTTTGTCTTTTTGCACAACGACGACGGTTTTATGGCTTCTGACTGTTTGGAGCGGTTGGTGGAAGTCATGGAAAAAGACAAAACAATCGGGGCGGCGCAGTCCTTGCTGTTGATGCATCCGGAAACCGAATTGATAAACAGCGACGGCAACTCTTTTCATTATTTGGGTTTTGGTTTTTGCAATCATTTGCGGGTTCCCAAAAGCGAGATTAAAATTGACTCAATCAAAGATATTGGTTACGCCAGCGGGGCCGCGGTTTTGATGAGGGCGGATTTATTAAAACAACATGGCCTGTGGGATGATGATTTTTTCTTGTATCACGAGGACTTGGAATATTCCTTGCGCTTGAAACAACGGGGGTACCGCGTGGTTCTGGCGCCCGCGTCGGTTTTTTATCACAAATATAACTTCGGGCGAAACACCAGCAAGTATTATTACATGGAGCGCAATCGTTATGGCGTGATGCTGATGTACATGAAAATCGCCACTTTGGTCTTGCTTCTGCCAATCGCCCTGGCCGTGGAATTGGGAATACTTTTGCTGGCCGCCAAAAATGGCTGGCTGAAAGAAAAAATCAGCGCTTACGGATATTGGCTCAAAGCAACCAGTTGGAAATTATGGCTGAAAAAACGCGTGGCTCGGCAGGGCGCGCGCAAGGTCAAAGACAAAGATATTCTGCGCTCGGCCGAGAGTCGTCTGATTTTCGCGGAAAGAAGTTTCCAAAGTCCGCTCCTAAAATATTTTGGCAATCCGATTATGGCCGCCTGCTGGTTTGTGGCGAAGAAGATAATTTTTTGGTAATATGCGCAAGCTCAAAAAAGCGATACTGACCGGCGGCGGACGGGCGACCCGCTTGCGCCCTCTGACCCATACCATCAACAAGCATCTTTTGCCTTTGGCCAACAAGCCGATGATTTTTTACGCCATAGAAAAAGCGGTTGAGGCCGGGGTGGAGGAAATTTTTATTAATACCAATCCGGGGGAAGACCAAATTAAAAAAGTGGTCGGCGACGGCGGGCATTGGGGCGTGAGTATAACCTACTTTGAACAAGAGGGCGGGCCCCAGGGCATAGCGCACGTGGTAAAGTGCGCCCAGAAGTTCATCGGCGATGAGCCGTTCATGTTTTATTTGTCGGATAATATCGTGCTGGGCAGTTTGCGCCCGCTGTTCGCGAATTTTGAAAAAAATAACGTTGACTGCCAACTGGCTTTCGCCAAAGTGCCGGACCCGCAAAGATTCGGCGTGCCGGTTTTCGGTCCGGCCGGACAACTGATTGACGTGGTGGAAAAACCGGCCGCGCCGGCTTCTGATTTCGCCGTGACCGGCATTTATTTGTTCGGGCCGAAAGTATTTTTTGACGCCTTTACGCGCATCAAAAAGAGCGCCCGCGGCGAGTACGAAATAGCGTCTATTTTTTCTTACTTTTTGAAAAACAATTATAAAGTCGGCTACAGCGAAGTCACTGGCTGGTGGAAAGACACAGGCAAACCCGAAGATCTGATCATGGCCAATCGTTTGCTTTTAGACGAAATGTCTGTTGAAGAATTTAAAATTGAAGGTCAAGCGGATCAGGGGTCGTTTATCACCGGCAAAGTGCAGGTTGGCATGGGCACCACGATAGACAAGAGCTGTCGTATTGAAGGACCGGTTATAATCGGAGAGAATTGCACGCTGGAGTCGTGCCAAATTTTACCCTACACCACCATCGGCGCCGGTTCAATCATAAAAAGGGCGCGTATTAGCAACTCCATATTCTTGAACAGCGGTCAGATAGATTGCGATTTGACGATAGACGCCAGCATGGTAGGCGCGAACGTGAGTATAATAAAAAACGGTGGAGAGGGTATCCACCGCGTCATTCTGGGAGACAATACGCTGATACAGATTTAGTCCGCGTGCGCGCCGCGCACGATAACTTCGGCTTTTTTGTCGCGAGCCAGGTAGCCCACCAGGCGCAGAATTTCTTCCTGCGCTTTTTTGTTGGCAGCCTCCAGCGCCGCGGTGGTGGCCGATGCCAGCTCGGCTTGTTTGGTTAGTTCGGCGATGGCTTTGTTGTAGCCGTCGTCTTTTTCCAGCAAACGTTTCAAAATTCCCTGTTTGTTTTCCACGTTCACGTCGCCGGCCACGCGCGAGTTAAAAATCTCGGCTTGAGGCATGTATATTGTTATTTTGTTCGCGGCAACTCGCACATCGTTGGCCGTCATTTTTTTCAAATCCACGCCCACGTTCACTTCCACCACGGCCTGCGCGCGCACTACCTGGCCCCACAAAAGTTTTTGCCAAAATGTCTGCTCGCCGCTGTCTATTTTCACGCTTTGGTTGATGATATTTGTTTGGGTCACCAAAAACCCGCGCTCGCGCAGGGCTTCCAAAATTGTTTGGCTGGTGATAGCCGCCGGTTGGCTTTTTTTATTTATTTTCCAACCCAAAAATATACCCAGGCCGAAGATGGCGAGAAAGAGTATTAAAATTGTGACGAATTTTTTCATGTCAATATTTGTTACGAGTCGGGCTGGCGGGACTTGAACCCGCGGCCTCATGGTCCCGAACCATGCGCGCTACCAACTGCGCTACAGCCCGAATTATTACTTATTTCGTTTTGATTAGTTTATCATTAATAATTTTTTCAATATAGTCTCTTCTTTTTAATCTTTTAAGTTTGAGTTCAATTCGTCTCGCTTCCGTCGTTGTTTCGTAGTGCTGTTTAAATTTTATTATCCATGGGCCTTTATTTTTTGTTGAAGGTGTCTCCCCATTATTGTGTTCAATCAGCCGGTTTTCCGGATTGTTTGAAGACCCTATATAATACATTCCTGATTTAAGACTTTGCAAGATATAAACGTAAAAACCCTCCATAATTGACTTTTTAATAGAACCCGCGGCCTCCCCGACGTACCGTCGGGGCGCGCTACCAACTGCGCTACAGCCCGATTGTATGGATTCCCGCTTTCCCGCCAAAGGCGGGCAGGCGCGGGAATGATACCGACAGTAGGGTATCACGTTTTTTTGCGCTTTTCAAGGGGTAAAATTTGTGATAGAATATGCCCTGTCCGCTGGATTACCAGCGACAGATAATTTTTACCCCCACCCAACCTCCCCCTTTTAAGGGGGGAGGGGAGGAGAAACCTATGAACATAGAATCATATTTCAAGGAAGCCATAAAACAGGACGCGTCGGATTTGCATTTGGTGGGCGGGGAACTGCCGCGCCTGCGCGTGGAAGGCGAGCTCAAAGAGCTTTCCGACAAGCCGCTGAATAATAAAGAACTGGAGACCGCGATTTACACTCTCATCTCCAAAGCCCAGCAAGATAGGTATGAGGAAGACAAGGAACTGGACTTTAGCTATTCCGTGGACCAGACCCGCTTCCGCGTGAACTTGCACCAGCAGGAAGAAAACATCGGCCTGGCCGCCCGCCTGATTCCCAAAACCATTCCCAAACCAGAAGACTTGCACTTTGAACCAACGCTCTCCGAACTCACCAAACTGATGGACGGTTTGATACTGGTCACCGGTCCCACGGGTTGCGGCAAATCCACCACCATTGCCAGCCTGATTGAAGAGATAAACAAAAGCCGCCAGGCGCACATTGTGACCGTGGAAGACCCGATAGAATTTTTGTTTGAAGATAAAAAAAGTTTGATAGAACAGCGCGAGGTGGGCACGGACACGAAATCGTTTGCCAACGCCCTGAAGTATGTGCTGCGCCAGGACCCGAACGTGATATTCGTGGGCGAAATGCGCGACCCCGAGACAATTTCCACGGTGCTGACCGCGGCCGAAACCGGCCACCTGGTTTTTTCTACCCTGCACACGCCCAGCGCGGCCGAGGCCGTGGAGCGCATTGTGGACGTGTTTGAGGGCGGCCGGCAAAAACAGGTTTTGATTCAGCTGTCGTCGGTACTGCGGGCCGTGGTGGCCCAGCAATTACTGCCGGCCAAAGACGGCGGCCGCGTGCCGGCGCGCGAGATTTTGATAAACAATTCGGCCGTTTCCAACCTCATCCGCGAAAACAATATCAACCAGATAAAATCTTCCATCCAAACCGGCGCCAAAGACGGCATGGTGACCATGGAAAATTCCATCAAGCAATTGCTGAAAGAGGGCTGGATTACCGAGGATACAGCCGAGAAAAGAGCGGGCAAGGCGCGGAGGGTGTAAATGGATATGGAGATGGAAATAAGTTACTCGTGAAAATTGTATTTGGGTTTGTATTTTGGTATAATGAAAGCAGAGGGGAGTTTTAATTTACCGCCAGTGGCGGGTAAAAAATATATGCGCTTGAGAGTCATAATTTTGGCGTTGGTTTTGTTGGTCGCGGGGTTGCTGGCGGTTTTCGCTGGTTATGGATGGTTTTGGGAAAAGCAAAAACGGGTGGCGGCCGGCACGGCGCGGCCCACGTTTCCATACGGCGATTATTCGCTGGAAGAATTGGCGAAATTGTACCCGCAGACCGTGAACGAGAACGTGCCCACCAAACAGGCGCCCGAGGAAACGCACGCGAAGTTTGTGTCTGCGTTGAAAGCGGGAAAAATTGATGAGGCAGTGGAGTGTTGTTTTAGGAAAGGGGATTGGGGGAAGATGAAAGAAGGATTGAAGAGGGTGAGGGATAAAGGCGAAATGGGCCAGATGATTAAGGATTTGGATGCGGCGATTAAACCTGATTTTGTAGGAGATACAAAGGCGAGTTATACCTATATCGTTTTAGAGAACGGAAAAAAGATTGGTAATGTTATGACTTTTATAAAAAACATTCAGGGTATCTGGTTGATAGAGTCATTGTAATTACCCATTCTTAATCCTCCCCTTGTAAAGAGGAGGGTAATACAGCAATATGCGAAGAGCGAAAATAATATTTTTCATTATTATCTTCGCCGCGTTCAGCTCGGCCGCCTTTGGCGGTCGTGTTTTGTCTTTTGACACCAATATCGCTCATCCAAACATCGCGACATTGGCCGTAAAGCTTTACAATGAGAATTTTGACCCGGATTTAACCGAGGAACAGACGCGTTGGATAGAGCAGGGAGCTGTTGCCGAGGACACGCCCAACCGGTGGTACAACCATTTTTACGACCCGGTCTACAATCGTGGCATCTGGTTTGGCAAACAACATTTATCAGCCAAAAATTGGGCTGTTAATCCCCGAGCTCAAACTGGTTTTGCCTTGGGCGACAAGAGCTGGCAAAGAGCGCTTGATGATTTTAGAAATAGTGATGAGGAAAAGGCATACAGGGCCCTGGGGCATATTATTCACCTTATTTCAGATATGGCTGTGCCGGCGCATACCCGAGACGACATTCATCCGCTCGGCGATTCGTTTGAGCAATTTGTGAAAAAGAATTGGGCCAGCGCGACAAAGAATTTGCGCTATGGAATGATATCTGTATCTGATTTAGATTCAGCTTTTGATTCTGTGGCCAATTATTCAAACAATAATTTTTATAGTGATGATACGATTGAAAATAAAAAATATCAGAATCCAGATTTGAATCACATTATACTAAAATATGTGGAAGTTGGAAATGGCATTTCTTATAAATTTTTAGTCAATTCAGTTGGTGGTCAAGAAAGTTTGCTTTGTAGAACTAATAGCAATAAGAATTGGTTAGACACTCTTGGGGATGACATTCTAAAAGAGTGCAAAGTTGGTGATGATCTCGTTCTCACCGACTACTCCCGCCACCTGCTCCCAAAAGCCATCGGTTACAGCGCCGGAATTATTAAACTATTTTTTGACCAAGCCAAGAGTGATAAGGAAGTGGGTAATTTGCCCGGCAAAAGAACTAGTTTTTCCGGATACCTTGATCAATTTCTTGGTTTCGCTGTCTCGGGAGCGGAAAAATTATACAGCGTGATTAAGATAGCGTTAGGAATAGAGCCGGCTTATTCCGAGGGAAGCGCGGAGATTGAGGAACAAGCGCCCTCCCTCCCGCCAGAGGCAGGCAAGCATCAAGGGGAGGGAACGACCACAACCACACCAACCACGCCAACCACGACCAACGTCGCGCAGACCACGACCAAACCCAAACCCCCCGCCACCATAAAAAAAGCGGTCGGGAGAAAGACCGGGGCGTCTGGCGCGCCGGTCGCTGGCTCCATAGTCCCCGACTTAGTCGGGGCTGTGGAGCCCAATGCCAGCACCCTGGCTCCACAGCCTCCTGCGGGGGACAATGGAGCCAGCCAAGAAGGAACGACGACCACGCCTGTGTATTTTCCTCCATCGTCAAGAGACGGGGGAGCGTATCCGCCAAATACCCCTCCCCTAATAGGGGAGGGAGATGTTGTGCCTACCACCACCCCGACACCCACCACCACCCCGTCTTCTACAACTACCCCTTCGTCCACCACCACCCCAACCCCCTCCCCCACCACCACTCCCACCAGCACTCCGGCTCTGCCACCGCCACCGCTCGTCATCAGCGAAATCGCCTGGGCCGGCACCTCGGCCGCCAGGTCCAACAACGAATGGCTGGAGCTTTACAACAACTCCACCTCGTCAATAGATTTCACCTCGGGCTGGAAAATTTTTGTTTCCGGCGCCCAGCTCAACATCTCCAATTTTGTTAATCCAGTCATTTTACCAAAAACATATTACCTGTTGGAACGCACCGACGATTTTACGGTCAAAGAAATTTCCGCGGACGCGATTTACACCGGCGCCCTAAACAATAATGGCGCGAAAGTGGAACTCGTCAATCCAAGCGGAGAAACCATAGACACCGTGGACGGCTCCTCGGGCTGGTTCGCGGGTCAGGCCAGTCCCAGTTACGCTAGTATGGAAAGAAAAGACCTCACCGCCAGCGGTACGAGTCCCGGCAACTGGCAATCCAGCATTGGCGGGCGCGCCACTGGCACGAGCGATGAAATGCCGCCCAAGCCCATCATGGGCTCGCCCAAACGCCCCAATTTCGGCTACATTGTGCTTACTGGTACCCAAGCCCAAACCACCCGCACACTCACCACAGACAACAGTCCCTATCTTTTGTGGAGTTACACTATTCCAGCCGGCTTTACATTAAACATCAATCCCGGCGTGGTGATAAAAAGTTACACCCAAAGCGCGGTGATGATTGTAGATGGGACGCTGAATGTTGGCGGGGGAGACAATAAAGTCATCTTCACCTCGGGCAAAGACCAGTCTTTCACCAGTCCCGACCTCAACCTGATAGACATCAATTATCTTTGGACAACTCCCGGGCCGGCTGAAAAAGATTGGCAGGGGCTGTGGTTCAAGCCCGGCTCCCAGGGCAACATCGCCAATACAGAAATCAGATACGCGGGCAAAGAGTTTTACCCCACCGGAGGCCCGGCCATGTCCCAGGGCATTCGCGCCGAATCCGGGCTTTCCCTATCAAACTCCACCATCGCCAACTCCGGCTCCGCGCTTATCTTTCTCCAAAATGCTTCTTCCACCATTACTAACACCAACTTCACCGGCTCCGATCTGGCCATAGAAGCCAACAATTCCCGGCTCACAATCAACGGCGCGCACTTCACGGGCTTTGGCTCACAGGGCCCTTTGCAAATCAAAGACGCCTGGCCCGAATTTTCCAATCTCACCTACACCACCGGCACTGTGCCTTATGCCCGTTTGTACATGGTAAAAACCAGCGCCCCGCAGACCACGGCCAAAAAAGAAATCAATTACCTCTTTGACAACATTGAAGTGGCGTCTTCCACCACCTTAAACATTGAACCCGGCGCCAACGTCAAAATGACCAACAGCTCCATACTCACGGTCAATGGCGTTCTCAATGCCAATGGCACGCCCACCGACCCCGTCAGTATCGGTCAATTTACCCCGGCCATTCCCAATACTTTATGGGGTTCACTCTACTTCACGGGCAATACTTCCACCATCAAATACACCAACATCTCTGGCGGCGGGCACATACCATCGGGCAGTGGCGTATTCGGCGCCATCACGGCGCAAAATGCCGAAGTCATCATTGAAAACAGCGCCATAAAAAACACGGAACAGCCGGGCAATGCCATACAATCCGCCAACGCAGTCATTAGAATAAAGAACAGCGAGATTTCCAATGACACCAAGACGCGCGAAGACCCGCCCGCGGGCCCGTCGCCTTACAATATCGGGGTCAGCATCGGCGGCGGCAGTCTTCACCTGGACAACACCCTGTTCAAAAATCTCAACATCGGCTTGCAGGGAACATACATATCTGGTAGTTTGCCACAGGTGGAGCTGGTCAACATGAATACATCCACTGCGTATTTTCAGAATGTGGGGCGGGTGATGAATCCGTTGGTATGGTTTTAGATAAAATTTTCAAAAAAATTCAGGCAGTGGCCCAAAAAAATAAGACCCCGTGCTATGTGGTGGGCGGTTTTGTGCGCGATATGCTGATGGACAAGGCGCGGGAAAAAGACGTGGATTTTGTGATTTTGGGAAGCGGGCTGGGGTTTGCCAAAAAATTTGACCAGGCCATGAAGCAAGAGGGGAGTTTAATTGAGTTTCCGGATTTTGACACGGCGCGGTATATTTTGACCCCTTCTAAATCCTCCCCTTATCAAGGGGAGGATAACGAGCAAATCGTGCTGGAGTTCGCGGGCGCGCGAGGGGAAGAATATGACGAGAAAAGCCGCAAGCCCAGGGTAAAGCCGGCCACGTTAAAACAAGATTTAGAGCGCCGCGATTTTACCATCAACGCGATGGCCATGAGTATTGACGACTACCCCTCCGGCCGTCCGCCACAGGGCGGACGGCCGCCTCCCCTTATAAAGGGGAGGCTGATAGACCCGTTCGGCGGGCAGGAAGATTTGAAAAATAAAATTCTGCGCACGCCGCTTGACCCGGACAAAATATTTTCCGAGGACCCTTTGCGCATGATGCGCGCCGCGCGCTTCGCGGGCCAGCTTGGTTTTGCCATAGACACTTTTGCTTTGCAGGCCATTTACCGCAACCGCGAGCGCCTGAAAATCGTTTCGGCCGAGCGCGTGCAAGAGGAGCTGTTAAAAATGCTTTCCACGCCCGAGCCATCTATTTGTCTGGCTCTGCTTTTTCAAACCCACCTGTTGGATTTGGTGTTGCCAGAGGTGGCCAAGCTGGACGGGGTGGAAGAAATTTACGGCCACCAGCACAAAAACAATTTATCACACACCTTTAAAGTGGTGGACAATATCGCCGAGCGCTCGCCCAAAGTCATGTTGCGCTTTGCCGGCCTGCTGCACGACATCGGCAAGGCGTCCACTAAAAAATTTATTCCGCGTCAGGGCTGGACTTTTTACCAGCACGAGCACATGGGCAAAAAAATGGTTTATCAAATCGGCAAGCGCCTGCGCTTGTCCACGGACCACACGGATTATTTGGCCAAAATGGTGCGCTGGCACCAGCAGCCGATAAGCCTGATGGACAAGGGCATCACGGATTCGGCGGTGCGTCGCCTGATTGTGAATTTGGGTGATGAGTTGGAAGATTTGTTGATACTTGGCCGGAGCGACATTACCACGGGCAATCCGTTGAAAAAAGAAAAACGCCTGGGCAATTACGACCGACTGGAAAAGCGCATTGCCGAGGTTTTGGAAAAAGATAAATTGCGCGCCTTTCAGTCGCCGGTGCGCGGGGAAGAAATCATGAAAGAGTGCGGCTTGAAAGCCGGGCCGACAGTGGGAAAAATAAAAGACGCGATAGAGGAGGCCATTCTTGACGGAATCATACCAAATGAGTATGATAAAGCGAGGGAGTACTTGTTTGAAATTAAGAATAAGTATCTGGAAAAAGCCCAGGATTGGGAAAGAGTGAAAAATATATGAAAAGAAAATATTGGATTATCGGGGGAATAGTCGTGTTGGCCATCGGCGGCCTGGTTTATCGCGGCTACAAAAAAAGCCATCCGCCGGCGCAATACGAAACAGTGAAAATTCAGCGCGGGGATTTGAAACAGACCGTGGAGGTAACCGGCAAGGTGGAGGCAAACGATGATTTGTCTTTGCGTTTTGAGGTGCCTGGCACAGTGGGCAATGTGGCGGTAAAAGAAGGGCAGAAGGTTAAAAAAGGGCAGACACTGGCGTCTTTGCGTCTGGCCGACCTCAACGCGGCCGTGGCCCAGGCCGCGGCCAATTTGAACCAAAAATTAGCCGGCGCCACGCAGTCGGAACGGGATTATTACAAGGCCGTGATGGAACAGGCCCAGGCCGACTGGGATAAGGCCAAAGTGGACACGGCCGCCAGTATTGCCACAGCCGAGTCCGCGTACATCACCGCCAAAAATAATCTTAAGCTGGCCGAGGGCGGGGAAAACAGCCTCATTGTAAATAACGCCTACGACAACGCCATCATCACGGCTCAAACTTCCCTTTCGGTTTTAGACGACGGCCTCACCCAGGCCGACAATATCTTGGGCATAGACAACACTCTGGCCAACGACAGTTTTGAAAGTTATTTATCTTTGCTTGACCTAAACAAATTAAATTTAGCAAAATCCTCTTATGCCACTGCCAAAGAAGCCAAGGCCGCGGCGCGCGCCGCGATTTCGGCTCTGGCCGTAAAAGTTTCCAGTCATAGCGATGTGGACAGCGCGCTCGTCAAAGCCGCCGATGCCGCGACCAGGATGAATACCTTGCTTTCGCAGGTCTCGGAAGTTTTATACAACACCGCGCCCATGGGTTCGCTGACACAAGCCTCTTTGGACGCCAAAAAAACTACTATTGAAACCACGCGCGCCAGCGTCAATGCCCAGTATAAAAAAATAGTGGAGGCCCAGCAGGCTATCGTGGACGCCAAGAGCAGTTATTCAAACTACCAGGTGGCCTATGATAAAGCGGCCAAAGATTTAGCTGATGCCAAAGCCGCCGCCGAGAGCGCCCTTAAAATAAAAGAAGCGCTGTACAACCAGGCGTACGCGAATTGGCAGAATAAAACTAGCCCCACCCGCGCCGTGGACGTGGCCGCCTATCGCGCCGCTCTGGCCCAGGCCGCGGCCAACAGAAACAAGGCTATCATCGCCGCGCCCATAGACGGCCAGGTGGCCAAGATAAACAAAAAAGTCGGCGAGCTGGTAACCTCGGCCGACGTGATGATAAATTTGATATCCCCGCATTTTGTGATAAAGGTGGATGTGCCCGAGACCGATGTTTCCAAGCTGACCGTGGGCGACCAGGCGGCGATAACCTTGGACGCCTGGGGCAGTGACACAAAATTTTCCGGCGGGGTAACGGCAATAGAATCCAATTCCACCGAGATTCAGGATGTGGTTTATTACAAGGTTAAAATTCGCATCATGCCGGCCAGCGCGCCGGTTAAAGCCGGCATGACCGCGAATATTACCGTGGACACGGATGCGCGCGCCGGAGTTTTGTTTGTGCCCCTACGCTCGGTGCGCACCGATGTGGAAGACAAGCGCTTTGTGAAGGTGTTAGAGAACGGCGAAGAGAAAGACGTGTACGTGAGATTGGGTTTGAAAGCGAATGAGGGGAAGGTGGAAATTTTAGAGGGGCTGACCGAGGGGCAGGAAGTGATTCTCTCCATAAAAAAATAAACCCCACCCTGCCACCACACCAAAGATTTTGGTGTGGTGGCAGGGGGAGGGGTATTTTTATGTCGCTCATAGATGTTAAGAATTTGAGCAAAGAATACAGAAACGGAGAAGTGGTAACGCCGGTCTTGCGCGGGCTTAATTTTGCCATCCAAAAAGGCGAGTTCGCGGCCATTATGGGGCCGAGCGGTTCGGGCAAATCCACCCTAATGCATATCTTGGGGTTTTTGGACACGCTTTCCTCCGGCCAATATATTTTTGACGGCCGCGACGTTAGCACGCTTTCCGAAGACGAGCTGGCGGAGATGCGCAGCTGCTCGGTTGGTTTTGTTTTTCAATCCTTTAATTTACTGCCGCGCACCACTGTGCTTGATAACGCCATTCTGCCTTTGATGTATACCAAAGACAAGCGCCCGGAGTGGTCGGCCAAAGCCAAAGCGGCGCTTGAAAGCGTGGGCCTGGGCCACCGCCTGCACCACATGTCCGACCAGCTCTCGGGCGGGGAAAAACAGCGCGTGGCCATCGCGCGGGCGCTGATAAACAAGCCCGAGCTCATTTTTGCCGACGAGCCCACAGGCAATCTTGATTCCAAATCCGGCTTGCAGGTCATGAAAATTTTTCAGGACTTGAACGCGCAAGGCCATACTGTAATTCTGGTAACGCACGAAAAATACACGGCCGAGCACGCCCAGCGCATTTTGCGCCTCAAGGACGGTGCGTTGGTGGGCGATGAGAAGGTGAGAGACCGCCAGCTCGCGGACGGAAACGGCGAATTGAGGAAATGAATAGTGAAGGGAATACCTTATGCACTACGGCAACAGCATGCATTGTTCGTGGAAAACGCTCGCGGCTAATAAGGCGCGTTCTTTTTTGTCTATGCTCGGCGTGATTATCGGCGTGATGGTCGTCATTATCATTATTTCCGTGGGCGCGGGCGCGCAAAGCTTGATTTTGAATCAGATCAAGAGTTTGGGCTCAAATTTAGTCGGGGTTTTGCCCGGCCAGTCCGAGGAAAAAGGCCCGCCCGTGGCCGCCCTGGGCGTGGTTATCACCACTTTGAAATATGAAGACGGCAAAGCCATTGCCCAGTCTGGCAATCCGCATATCATTGGCGTGGCCTCTTATGTGCGCGGCATTGATACGGTTGTTGTTGGAGATAAAAAAACAGATACGAATTTTTTGGGCACTACGGCCAGCTATATCAATGTGGAAGACGCGAACGTGGAAACCGGCAGATTTTTTACCGAGGAAGAAGAGCGGGCCATGGGCCGGGTGGCGGCGCTGGGCAGCCAAGTGGCGCAGGATTTGTTTGGCAATGATGACCCGCTCGGCAAACAAATAAAAATTAAGCGCACGCCGTTTACGATTATCGGCGTGATGAAAGCGCGCGGGGTGAGCGGTTTTCAAAACCAGGATAATCAGATTTTTGTGCCCCTGCCCGCGGCGCAAAAATTACTGCTCGGCATCAATCATGTCAGTTTTATGCGCGTAAAAGTTGACAGCGGCGAGTATGTGGACAGCGCCATGGATTTCGTGAAACAGATTTTGCGCGCAGAGCACGGCATTACGAACGCGGCTGACGATGACTTTACCGTGCGCTCGGCCACCGATGGTTTGGCCGCGCTCACTCAAATTACCAATGCCCTGCGTTTTTTCCTGGCCGCGGTGGCCAGCATCGCGCTGGTGGTGGGCGGATTTGGCATAATGAATATCATGCTGGCGGCTGTTACCGAGCGCACCCGCGAAATCGGTTTGCGCAAAGCAGTCGGGGCGCGTCACAGCGATATCACGCGTCAGTTTTTGGTGGAGACCGTTACCATTACTTTGTCCGGCGGCATTATCGGGGCGCTGTTTGGCATTTTGCTCTCGGTAATCGCGGCCACGGTGGCGCAAAATTTGGGCTATAAATGGGATTTGGTCGTCACGTTTTCCTCGGTGCTCTTTGCCGGCGCGGTGTCTGTCGCCATCGGACTTATTTTTGGCATTGTGCCGGCCCGCCGCGCCAGCCGCCTCAATCCGATAGAAGCCTTGCGGTACGAGTAACTTATGAATAAAACCATTTTTCAATTAGCCATTACTGCTTTGCGGCGCCAGAAAACGCGCGCCATTTTAACCATGGTCGCCATCAGCATTGGCATCGCGGCTGTCGTGGTAATGTCTGCGGCCGGCAAGGGGCTGGAAAAAATGGTCATTAGCGAGCTTGATGTTTTTGGGCCCAATACGATTGAAATAGAAGTAAAGGTGCCGAGCGTGAAAAAAACTTCTAGCGAAAACGCCATGGGTCTTTCCACGGGCATTACCATTACCACGCTTAAGGACCGCGACATTGATTCGGTGCGCCAGCATCCCAACATTGAATACGCCAACGGCTCGGTGATGGGGCAGGAATCGGTGAGCTACGGCGGGCAAATAAAAAAAGTGGTGCTGATGGGGCACGGCTGGGAGCAGGCACTGATAGACGACGTGAAATTTGCCAGCGGCCGTTTTTTTACCAAAGAAGAAGAAGAGTCGCTGAATTCGGTGGCGGTGCTGGGCAACGCGGTCAAGCAAAAAATGTTTGGCGATGACGAGGCAATCGGCAAAACCATTTACGTGAAAGGCAAGCCTTTCAAGGTGGTGGGCGTGATGGCCAAGCGCGGGGCCGCTTTTTTCTTTGACATAGACAACATGGTTACCCTGCCCACCAAAACAATGCAAAAAAAACTTTTAGGCATCAATTATGTCATGTACATCATGGCCAAGATGAAAGACCGTACGCAAGCCAAGCAGACCGCGGTCGAGCTCACGGAAATAATTCGCGCCAATCACGGCATCACGGACCCGGACAAAGATGATTTCGCTGTCAATACCATGGAAGAGGCCAAAGCCATTTTGAAAACCATTATCGGCGCGCTGACCCTGCTTCTCATCGCGCTGGTGTGCATTTCGCTGGTGGTGGGCGGGGTGGGTATTATGAATATAATGTATGTGTCCGTGGCCGAGCGTAAATTTGAAATCGGCCTGCGCAAATCCGTGGGCGCCAGGCGTCAGGATATTTTATGGCAATTTTTGGACGAAGCTGTCATTCTCACCACCGGCGGAGGAGTGCTGGGAATTGTTTTGGGCGCCCTGCTCGCGTTTGTCATCTACATTGTGGCAATATCCTACGGCTTCAAATGGTCGTATATTTTGCCGTTCTCTTCCATTTTATTATCCCTCGGCTTCTCGGCCTTTATCGGCATTCTTTTTGGTGTTTACCCGGCCAAAAAAGCCGCCTCACTAAACCCCATTGAGGCCTTGCGCCGGGAGTAAGAGCTTGGTATGCTATGCCCGTATGACCGACACTCAAGCCATCAAAGACCGGCTGGATATTGTGCAAATCATCGGCGAATATCTGCAGTTGAAAAAAGCCGGGGCCAACTGGAAGGCCAACTGCCCATTTCATCAGGAGAAAACCCCGTCTTTTATGGTGCACCCGGAAAAGCAGATATTTCATTGCTTTGGCTGCGGCAAAGGCGGGGATGTTTTTACCTTTGTGCAGGAAATGGAAGGGTTTGATTTTCCCGAAGCCCTGAAATTTTTGGCTGACCGCGCCGGGGTGAAGATAGACACGTATCGCAGTGAAATAGACAAAAGCCAGCGCAACCGGATTTTGGAAATCAACAACAAGGCCGCGTATTTTTTTCATCATTTTTTACTGGAAATGCCCGGGGCGCAAAAGGCCCGCGATTATTTAACGGAAAGAAAATTAAAACCCGAAACAATAGAAGAATGGCAGGTGGGCTTTGTGCCTGACCAGTGGGACTTGCTTACGCAATATTTATTAAAAAAAGGATTTGGCATAGATGATTTGGTTTTAGCGGGGTTGACCATAAAAAGAGAAGGGGCCAGCTTGTACTCGGGCAAGGGTTTTTACGACCGTTTTCGCGGTCGCATCATGTTTCCCATTTGGGACGCGCACGATAATGTCGTCGGTTTTACGGGCAGGATTTTGGTGGAAACCGAACATTCCGGCGGCAAGTACGTCAATACTCCCCAAACCCTGGTTTATGATAAGTCACGCGTGCTTTACGGCATAAACAAGGCCAAACAAGAAATAAAAGCCAAAGATTTGGCTGTGCTAGTGGAAGGACAAATGGACGTCATCGCTTGCCATCAGGCCGGCATGAAAAATGTCTTCGCGGTTTCGGGCACGGCCCTGACTGCGGAGCAGATAAAATTAATAAAGCGATACACCAACAACGCGGCCTTTGCTTTTGACGTGGACGCGGCCGGGCAAAACGCGGCCAAGCGAGGGATAGACGCGGCCATAGAACAAGGCTTGAACACAAAAATTGTTCAACTACCCGAAGGCGCCGGCAAAGACGCGGATGAGTGTATAAAAGCAAATTCACAAATTTGGTTCAAGGCTGTGGAACAAGCCAAGGATGTGATGCAATGGCTGTTTGAAAAAAATTTGGCCGGGGTGGATATAGTCGACCCCAAGCAAAAACAGAGAGCCGGGCACAATTTACTCATAGAAATCAGCCGTTTGCCTTATGCTTTGGAACGCGACCATTGGCTAAAAGTATTGGCTGAGCGCCTGCGTGTGGACGAGGAAGTATTGAGAGAAGAAATGAAGAGCGCGGCCAAAGACGCGGCCAAAGAAGACAGGCGCGGCGGTTCCCCTCCCATTGATAAGAAGAGGGATGGGGAGGGGTCTGTGAACACATTAGTTGTTCAAACCCGCTATGACCTGCTCCTGCAGAATCTGTGGGCTTTGCTTCTTAAATACCCCTCGCTCATTAGCGCGTTTTGGAGCTCGCTGAAAGAGGACTATTTTTCCGGCACAGGGTTTGGATTGCTTTACGATTTGGCGAAAAAGAGGTATAATACCGGCAGTGTGTCGCCCGAGGATTTGAGGGCTGATTTTGGCAACCAAGAGCAAAATTTTATTGATGTTTTATTGCTCAAGGCAGACACCATTTATGGCGATTACAAAGAGAGTGAGAGCGCGAAAGAAATTGAATTGATTTTGGCCGAGTTAAATAAAAGCTGGGTGAAAAACAAGCGTGAACAGCTGATGGAAAAATTGAAAGAAGCGCAAAAAAACGGGGATTTGGGCGAGGTTAAAGATATTTTGTATAAAATTATTGAGTTAAACGAATAACGCGTTATGTCTAGAAAAAGAGGGAAAAAGGTTTTGGCGCGAAAAAAATTGAAGGTTACGAAGCGCCAAGCGCCAAAGCGCGCCGTAAAAAAAATCAAGCGGGTCAAGAAAAAAGCGCGCGCCTCCAAAGGCCGCAAAATAAAAAAGACGTTTAGGTCCGCGAAAAAGCCTGCCCATGCGGCAGGCAGGCCTGTTTTTGTTAAAGGTAAAAAATCCATACCGCCGCTGGAAGTTATCGCCGAGCCGACCGGCGAGCAAATTTGGGCGCTCATTGCCAAGGGGCGCAACCGCGGTTTTATCACCCAGATGGAATTGGAGCAGTTATTCTCTCGTCCCGAGCGCTATTTAGATTTGTACGAGGGTTTTATAGAAACGTTGGATAAAAACGGGGTCTCGCTGGTAGAGCACGTCGGCGGTCTTTTGGCCGACAAAAAAGACAAGCAGATAGTTTTGAAACAATTTCAGGGAGAACAACCGGACATGGATTCACCTTTTGATTTAGGGCAAATTTCTTCGGATTCAATTCAGATGTACTTGCGCGAAATCGGCAAGATTCCGTTGCTTACCGGCGAGGAAGAAGTGTCTTTAGCCAAGCGTAAAGAGCGCGGCGATAAAGAGGCCGAGCAGAAATTAATTTCGGCCAATTTGCGCCTGGTGGTTTCTATTGCTAAAAAATTTATCGGCAAATCCCTGTCTTTGCTGGATTTGATTCAGGAAGGCAACATCGGCCTGTTTCGCGCCGTCAAAAAATTTGACTACCGCAAGGGCTATAAATTTTCCACCTACGCCACCTGGTGGATTCGTCAGGCCATTACCCGCGCCTTGGCGGACCAGAGTCGCACTATCCGCATTCCGGTGCACATGGTGGAAACCATCAACCGCTTCCAGCAGGTGCAGAGGCGGCTGTTGCAGGATTTGGGGCGCGACCCCACGCCCGAAGAATTGGCCGCCGAGATGGGCGAAGAGGTGGGCAAGATAAATCACATCATCAAAATTTCGCAGGAGACCGTGTCTTTGGAAATGTCCGTGGGCGACGACGATGACGATGATTCGTCTTTGCAGGATTTTGTGGAGGACGTGAAAAACTTGTCGCCGGACCGCGTGGCCGGCATGGAGATTTTGCGCGATTATGTCAAAGACGCCATCAAAGACCTGTCCCCGCGCGAGCAGAAAATTTTGGAAATGCGCTTTGGCCTCACCGACGGCGTAACCCACACCCTGGAAGAAGTGGGCAAGGAATTTGACGTGACCCGCGAGCGCATCCGCCAGATAGAAGCCAAGGCCCTGGAAAAAATCAAAGCCATGGGCATTATCAGCAAGTTGAGGGATTATTAATCACAAACCTGTCAATATGGCAGAGAAACCGTCGCCCTTGTATTTACACAAGGAAAGCAGGGCTCTTGAACAACTGAGAGACGCTTCTTTGAGTAAGGAAAAATTAACATCCGAAGATGTTAAGGAATATGTTGACGGGGTTTTGGATGAAATAAAAACCGCCACCAGTAAAAGAAAAAAAGAAAGTATTTTGGCGAAGGCTTTGGATAAAGAAATCGTCTTGCGATATTTAAGTACGGAAGAAAGTATTTTTGATGAACAATCTAAGGATGAAATTGAGGCCAAGGCCGATGTCGACGTCAGGACAATGGTTGCCGAGCGTCTTTTGAAGGCGATAATGGAAGAATTCCAGAAGAGGGGCGAGCACGATATTAATCTTTATACTCTATTGCATGGCAGAGGGATGATTAGCAGACTGGAAAGAACAGGGGGCGTTAATAGGATATACAAAGAGCATTTAACCAAGAGAGAAGGCATGCAGGAAGCAGACAAGCAGGCAAAGTATGGCGAAGGCCTGGAGGCGGCTAAAAAGACCATGCAAAAGTATATGCGCATGCCGAAAAGCGAGCATTTATTGCATGTATTCAAATTTGATCCTGACACCATGGCAGTGATAGTTCCGGAAATTCCGAATTATACCACTTTGGCGGATGTTGCTGATTTTCCAGAAAGAAATAAGTTAGCGGAGGCGTTGAAGATTTTGCTTGGAGGGATTGAAGGCGTGGAAGAATTAAGGAGGGCGGGCTTTATCATGCAGGATATCAAGGGGCTCAATATCGTAAAAATAGAGATTGTTAGAGAAGTAGAGGATACAGAGGGCAAAAAGACAATCATAAAAGAAACAAGCGGCGCGCTTCCCGATCTTGACGGTCTCACCCGAGAAAAAGATATTAAGAAAAATACGCGGTTATTTTTTGGAACACCGGGGCACGTGCCGCCGGAACTGGGAGAGGAAAAACAAACGCGAACAGCCGAAACCGGGCAGACCGTTTCTTTGGAGAGTCCGCCGATGGCTATAGCTGATGATGAAAGTGGTCGGGTCGATTCAGGGGATACCGAAATCAATGCCGCGCCGTCGACTACAGCAGAAGACGTCGCTCCCGGCGGTATTGATAAAGGGCAGGAAAATAAAGATATTTCTCGCGACCGCACGGTATTGGCTCCGACAGCGGCCATTTCTCCGGAAGATAGCAGTCATTTAAGGCCTAAGGTTATTTCCGAATTTAACCAAGGCGGTTACAAAGAAGAGGTTTTTCAATTAGGGAGATGTCTTGAGGATATCGTGGTTGCTTTACCGCATGAAATGGAAGACAAAAACGCGGCTTCTCGCTTAAAGGATAATTATGCGGATCTAAAGGGTTTGCCTGGGAAAGACAGGAGGTCATTTATGGCGGAACTTTCTTCTTTATATCTAAAAATGAAACAGAGGGACCCAAAAAAAAGGCCGAATTTAGAAGAGGTTAGCGCGATTTTAAGCGGTCTCATCAGGCGGTTGGAAAGTCGAGGCGCTGATACGCAGGCAATTGCCGAAATCTCAAGAAGAATTGAAGAGATGACGCCAACTGTTTCTGATACGACGAAGACGGCGATTGTTGACACAAAAATAGTAAAAAAAGCCGCATGAAAATATCCAAAGATATTTTCATGATTCGTTCGGAAATAGCCGCTTACAGCGGCTATTTCCCTCACTCATTATGAAAATAATGTTTTCCGGCGGGGGGACTTTGGGGCCGGTGACGCCGCTTTTGGCGGTGCACGAGATTTATCGCCGCCGCAATCCGGGGGCGAAATTTGTGTGGGTGGGCACAAAGCGCGGCCCAGAGAAAAAAATTTTGGAAAAATATAACATAGTTTTTTACGCGGTCACATCGTGCAAGTGGCGCCGCTATTTTTCTTTGCGCAACATCATAGACGCGATTAAATTCGGCGTTGCTTTTTTCCAGTGTTTGATTTTGCTGTGGATAGAAACGCCCGACCTGCTTGTTTCCGCCGGCGGGTTCGTGAGCGTGCCTTTGCATTGGGCCGGCGCCCTGCTGGGCATACCGGCCTGGGTTCATCAGCAAGACCCGAGCGTGGGATTGGCCAACAAATTGAACGCGCGTTTTGCCAAGAAAATTACCACGGCCCTGCGCGACACCGCGCGATTTTTTCCCGAGAAAAAAACCGAATGGCTGGGCAACCCGGTGCGCGACCTGACAGTGGGCGATGCGCAAGCGGCGCGCGGGCGTTTGGGTTTGCCGCTGACCGGCCCGGTTATTTTTGCCTTGGGCGGCGGCACCGGGGCCTCAAAATTAAACGAGCTGGTGTTGCAATCCTTGGCTTCTCTGCCCAAGGATTGGCAGGTCATTCATCTGCTCGGCGACAGACCCATGGAAATGGCCGAGCGGGCCGCGCAGACATTTACCAATTACCATCCGCGCCAATTTTTTACTCACGAGATGAAAGACGCCTACGCGGCGGCTGATGTGGTTATCGCGCGCGCCGGTTTTGGCACCATCAGCGAGCTGGCGGCCCTGGGCAAGGCCGCGGTCATAATTCCTATGCCCGGCTCGCATCAGGAAGAAAACGCGAAATTGCTTTCAGCCAACAAAGCGGCCATCGTGCTCCGCGAAGAAACAGCTAACGGAATGAAGCTGGCGCATATCGTGGATGAGATTGCGCGCTATCCGGAATTCAAAGATTATCTCGGCAACCGCTTGCGCTCTATTTTACCGCCGGCTAGGCCCGAGAGGGTCGTGGAAATTATTGAAGAACTTACAGAATCAAAGAAATAAAAATTTGAACGGTGAATCGCTCGGAGAATTTGGGATTCAATGTTCAAATTTTTATTTCTTTGATTTTATTTTGTAAAGTTTGTTTTGATTTTACTCGCACCCGCACAAATTCCGGCGTATATCCCGCGAAGTAGCCGGATTTTTTTTGTTCAAACAGTACTGGGCGGGTTTTGCCGGTGAATTTGGCCGCGAATTTTTTGGCCTCGGCTTTGGAAATTTTGAGCAGTTTTTTTACGCGTTCGGTTTTGATTTTGTCCTGCACTTGGTTTGGCATTTTGGCCGCGGCAGTGCCAGGGCGCGGAGAAAAAGGGAAAACGTGTATTTTGGCAAAGCCCCCGCCAAAGGCGGGTCCGTCTTGGGCGGACATTTTTTTTACAAACGCGCAGGTCTCGGTGAATTCTTTTTCGGTCTCGCCCGGGAAGCCGACGATAATGTCGGTGGTAAAAGAAAACAGGGGATTGGCCTGGCGCAGTTTTTGAACAATTCCAAGATATTGTTTCGCGTTATATCCGCGCCGCATCCGTTTGAGCATTGTGTCCGAGCCCGATTGCAAGGACAAATGCCAATGCGGCATCAATCTGTTTTGTCCCCCCTTTTTAAGGGGGGAATAAAAGGGGGGTAAGAATAATTTTATTAATTTTTCCGAAATCAGCCGCGGGTCCAGCGAACCGAGCCGGATGCGCTCTATTTTTGTTTCTCGTAAAATTTTTTTCAGCAGTTCGGCCAAGTCTCCCCCACTGCCAGAGGGGGGGACGAAGGGGGGGTGGGAGCTGTCTTTGTATTGGCAAATATTTACTCCGGTCAGTACCGCTTCTTTATAGCCGTCTTTTTCCGCTTCTTTGATTTTTTTTATCACCGCCTCGGATGGCACACTTCGCGTTCGGCCGCGGAAAGATGGAATAATACAATAGGCGCAGTTAAAATTACAGCCGGTTTGGATTTTGATGAGAGTGCGTGTTCTATCATTGCGTAGCCGAGCGGTCGGATGTGTTCGTAGCGCCTTATGCCGCCGCAGCGGCATGGCCGAGGCCTCGCGGCCGAGGGAAGCGAGAACACATCCGACCGCTCCTCTGCGAGCTTCGCAATGGCTCACAACTTCCTCATTCCCTCTCGCCACAAAATCAATCTCGGGCAAATCCTTGTTTTCCAGACAGCCAACCGCGATTACGTACGCCCCGCGCCGTTTGGCCCGCCGAATCATCTCGCGCGTGGTCTGACTGGCGTCCACGGTCACTCCGCAGGCGCGCACCACGGCTACGTCTTCGTGCGCGCCAAAAAGCACGACAGAAAAACCTCGCTGTACGAGGTCTTTTTTCAGTTCTTCTGTCTCGGCTTGATTCAATTTGCACCCCAGGGTGTGGAATGAAATTTTCACGCTATTCCATTAAAATGTAAGACCGAAAGCCGCCTCCATAACTCGATTCCGCGAATTGTTTTACAAAGTCATTCATCACCCTTCTGGTTGGTTCGTCTTTGATGTTTTCGTGCTGTTTGATCAGGTTGTTCAGCACGAATTTGTCCCTAAAGTCGCCTTTGCTGTTTAGGTTGGTATTGCCTATGTTGTAATGTTCAAAGAAAAATTGGTGGTCCATCTGGTCTATTATTCTTGCCACTTTCGTCTCGTCCGAATCCCCGTGTTCAAATTCGTTGAACAGTTCCTTGAGTTCGCGTCCATCCGGTTCTTCCAGGTAGCCGGCCAAAAGCTCCATCGCTTTTTCTCCAATTTTGTTTTTATATTCGGTAAGTTCTGGGTAGCGGCGGTGCAAGGGCGCAGAGATATCACCTCCGAAAAGTTCACCCAAATCATGCACCAAGAGCATGGACATTATTTTTTCGCCGTCAATTTTTCCGCCCTCCCTCTTTATTTTTTTCAGTAAAAAATAGGCGATAATGCAGGCGCCATAATGATGCTCGGCCAGGGTTTCAACCTCGTGCAGGCGGATGCCGCCCAAAAGATAGCCGGTGAGCGGCTGTTCTTTGGTGAGTTGTAAGATGGAAAAAAGTTTGACGAGATTTTGCATATTTGTGACCCGGCTGGGATTTGGCCTCGCCTCTCGCTCGCTTCCGCTCGCTCGGGCTGGCCACCGCCTCGCGGTTTGGCTCGCCCATAAGCTCGCCAAACATCGCTCCGGCGTTCGAATCCCACCGCGAGCAAAACTATTTGCTCGCTGCCGGTTCCCAAAATTCAAATCCGCCTAATTGCGGATTTTAATTTTGTGACCCGGCTGGGATTCGAACCCAGGACCTCTTCCTTAAAAGGGAATTGCTCTACCAACTGAGCTACCGGGCCGTCACTTCACTTTTAACTTATTAAATGATATACTAAATTCACAAGAAAATCAAGAGTCTGGCGTCGTTAAGACGCTATATTACGTATTATGCTCAATAAAAAGTATTTTCAAAAAGTCCGGGGAGATTTGTTAAATTATGCCGGCGTGCACCGTGAGGTGATAAAAATTTGCGGTGATGCCCAGCATTTAGCCAAAAAAGCCATTTTTGCCATGCAAAGAGACGGGGGCAAAGACGCGGACAAGCTTTTGGAGCAGGCGCGCGCGCTTTTGGCCGGTCTGCAAAAAAAGCACGCCAAAGACAGCCGCGTGTTTGACGAGGGCGCCTACAAAGCGGCTATGGAGGAGTTCGCGGAAGCGGCGCTGTTTTCGGAATATTTGCGGGGCGAAGAAATGGGTGAAATAAAAAATTTAAACGTCAGTTCGGAAAGTTTCGTCGGCGGTTTGTGTGATGTGCCGGGCGAACTCTTGCGTTATGCCATCAAGTCGGCCACGGAAAAGGATTTCAAAAAAGTAAAAAAATGTTTTGACGCGGCCGATGCTGTTTTGCGTGAATTAATGGACATGGACTTGACCGGATACAACCGCCAGAAATTTGACCAGGCCAAACAGGCCTGGTACAAGCTGGAGCAGGTGGCGTATGAGGTGAGCATGAAGGGGTGAGTATGAAGAGAATGTTTCATTTGTTAATCGCGTGGCTGGCCTATTGGTTTTACGGCCGGCCGGCGAGAAAATTGATTGTGGTGGGCGTTACCGGCACCAAGGGTAAATCCACCGCCTGCCGGCTCATCGCTTCGGTGATGGAAGCCGGCGGGCACAAAGTCGGTCTGCTTACCACGGTGGAGTTTCAAATAGCGGACAAGCGCTGGGCCAATGACAAAAAAATGACCATGCTCGGGCGCGGGCAGATTCAAAAAATGCTGGCGGAAATGGTGAAAGCTGGTTGCCGCTATGCCGTGGTAGAGACATCGTCAGAGGGAATTTTGCAATTTCGGCATTATGGTTTGAATTACGACATCGCCGTGTTCATGAATTTGGGCGAAGAGCACAGCGAACGTCACGGCGGATTTGCCAATTTGAAACGTGATAAGGGAAAAATGTTCGCCGGTCTGAACCGGGCGCGCCGCAAAATTATCGGCGGCAAATCAGTGCCTAAAGTTATCGTGGCAAACGTTGACGATGAAAACGCGAAATACTACATGTCTTTCGCGGCTGATGAAAAATACGAATTTGGAATGCGCGACGCGAACATTACAAAGAGCGATGAAAGCGGCGTGGAGTTCGCGGCGCAAAATGTAAAATACAAAATAAATTTAGTGGGTGAGTTCAATGTTTATAACGCCTTGGCCGCGATAGCCGTGGGCAAGTCGCAAGGAATAAGCGAAGCGCAAATCGCGGCCGGATTGGCGAGCGTGAAACTGGTGCCGGGCAGGATGGAGTTTATAAACGAAGGGCAGGATTTCAAAGTGGTGGTTGACTACGCTCATGAGCCGATGAGTTTGACCGAACTATTCAAAACTTTGCGCCGGCTGATTGGGCCGCAGAACAAAATTATCGCCGTGGTCGGCTCGGACGGCGGCGGCCGCGACAAAGGCAAGCGCGCTAAAATGGGCGAGATAGCGGGCCGGCTCACCGACCGCGTGGTTATCACTGATGTAAATTGTTTTGATGAAGATCCCAAGTCCATTGCCGAGATGCTCGCGGCCGGGGCGCGCGCGGCCGGCAAAACAGAGAGCATTGATTTGTTTATAGAGCTGGACCGTGCCAAGGCGATGGAAAAAGCAATGTCGCTGGCCGGCGCTGGCGACGCCGTGGTTATCACGGCCAAAGGCACCGAGCAGTGGATTGCCGTGGCCAAGGGCAAGAAAATTCCGTGGGACGACAGAGAAGTGGCGCGAAAAATTTTGAATCAAATACCCAGCCCAAGCAAGTGTATTAGTGTGATTAGTGAATAAGATTAGTGGTTCTATGTCTCTCATTAAAAAAATCCAGCCGCGCGAGGGCGAGCTCGTGGTGCGCGCGGTCTATCGCTACCAGCTGACAAACTGGTGGAAGTACATGCTGGGTTTCGCGCTCTTGTTCGCGGCCTCGTTTTTCATGTTTCGGTTTTTTTCCTGGGGGCTTTTCGGTTACGGGCTTTTCGGCGTTTGTGTTCTTGTCGGTGCCATGTTCATTTTAAGAACATACATATTCAATCGCACGAATTGCCTTGTTATCACCGACCAGAGGGTCGTTGACATCAATCGCGTCAGCATGTTTGACGAGGTGATTTCTTCGGTCGGGCATCATGATATTTTGGACGTTTCAGCCAGGCGCAACGGCATTTTGGAAAATATTTTCAATTACGGCGGCATCAGCATTCATACCAAAAACAGCCAGTTCGCGCTGGATATCGTGAAAGTGCGCCGTCCGATTGACGTGCAGGCTGTCATTTTGGAGCTGGGCGACCGCCACTTGCGCGCCCGCGCCGCGAGCGATTCGGCCGCCGTTTGCCGCGGCTTTATCAAAATAATTCCCGAACTCTCGCAGAAAGACCTTATAGCTATCGGCAATTTGATAAATGAACAGATAGATAAGGTTTCGCCTTTCGGAGAGCGTCAAATATGACGAGACAAGATCGGGGCTGGAAAAAAATTTTTAATTCGCGCTTGTTTTTGTTCGCTTTGACAGGCGCGGCCGTGTTTGTAATTTTTGTTTACGTCAAAACTTATTATCAGGACTTCTTGGTGCGCCAGGAAATAGCGCGCCTGCAGGAAAGCGCCGCTGTTTTGCAGGCCAGAAAATTGGAATTGGCCCAGGCCTTGCAATACGCCAAATCCAGCTCTTTTGTGGAGGAAAAAGCGCGCACCGAGCTGAATATGGCCAAGCCGGGCGAGCGCGTTTTGATTATCCCGGATGCCGCGGCCGGTCCGGCCGGCGTTAACGGGGAAAGCGGACAAAAAATTTATGGACAAGCCGGGAAAACTGTGGTACAATCGTCAAACGAATCAAATTTTTACAAGTGGTGGAAATTTTTTACAAGATAAAAATTAAATTATGCAAGAGCAAAACATGTCAGGAGGAGCGGAAAATTTTAATCAGGAGAAAAAATTTAACGGCAAAATGTTTTTGCTGGGTCTCTTGGGATTTTTGGCTTTGGCTTTGGCCGCGGCGCTGGCCGTGGGCATTTACCGCGTTTACGCCAAGGCGGCCACAGACGGCTTTACCCTGACCGTGGCCAGGGTTTTACGTTTGCCCGCGTTTAAGGCGGATGACAAGGCCGTGCTGTACGTGGATTATGCCGATGACCTGCGCGCCATTCGCGCGATGAGAGACTTTGACAAGAAAAATAACGGCGAAAACGCCGAGCTCACGGACCAGCAGATGTCGGACCAGGTTTTGTGGCGACTGCTGAATAATGTTTTGCTGGACAAAGCCGCCAAAACATATAATTTGAAAGTGCAGGAAAGCGATTTGCGCGATTTGAAGCGCCAGGTGATGCAGAATTTCAAGAATGAAGACGAAGCGAATAAGGAAATTAAAGAAAGATACGGCTGGGATTTTGCCACCTATCAAAAAAAGGTGATGAGCCAGTATGTCTTGCAAAGCAAGCTTGACCAGGAGGTGCAGGGGGATAAAAAATTGCTTGACGAACAGTTTGTTTTGGCGAATAAAGTACTGACCGAGGTAAAGGGCGGGGCGGATTTTGCCGAGCTGGCGAAAAAATACGGGCAGGACGGCACGGCCGCGGCCGGGGGCGATTTGGGCTGGTTTGCCAAAGGCGAAATGGTGCCGGCGTTTGAAACCGCCGCGTTCGCGCTAAAGAAAGGCGAGCTGGCCAAAGACCCGGTAGAAACCGAATTTGGTTTTCATGTTTTGAAAGTGACTGACAAGAAAACCGAGAAGAAAAAAGACGCCAAGGGCAAGACAACCTCGGTGGCGCAAGTGCGAGCCAGTCATATTCTTTTCCGTCGGCCCAACGCGTCGCAATATCTGGACAAGCTGGCGCGGCAGGCCAATTTACATTTATATATAGCCGTGCACGACCCGTTTGCCGGGTTGAAGAAATAATTGGAGCGGGATACGAGAATCGAACTCGCATCTCTTGCTTGCCCCCACACCAATAATATTGAGCGGACGATGGGAATCGAACCCACGCCTCAACCTTGGGAAGGTCGCATACTACCATTATACTACGCCCGCGTATCGCACTATTGGTGTGGGGGCTTGGGAAGCAAGCATACTGCCACTGTACTAATCCCGCGATTGAGCCGACCATGGGACTCGGACCCATAACCTACGGTTTACGATACCGTTGCTCTACCAGTTGAGCTAGGTCGGCGTTACTGCATACATTTTGCCAGAAAAACTGGCGCGGGTCAATGACCTGTGGTATAATATCGTCATCCCGTCGTATGATTACCATCAGCGGAGTGACAAAAATTTATCCCACCGGCACGCCCGCTTTGCGCAACGTGAACCTGCATATCAATGCGGGCGATTTTGTTTCTATCGTGGGCCAGAGCGGCACCGGCAAATCCACGCTGGTGAAATTGATGATTGCCGAAGAAAAGCCGTCCAAGGGCACGATAGACATCGGCGGCTGGGATATCACGCGCATCAGGCGCGGCGACGTGCCGTTTTTCCGCCGGCAAATCGGCGTGGTCTTTCAGGATTACAAGCTTCTGCCGAAAAAGACCGCCTACGAAAACATTGCCTTTGCTTTGGAAGTGGCCGGCGAAACTTATCGCCGCATTCACAAAATCATTCCGCAGGTGCTTGACATCGTTGGTCTCTCGCACAAGCACAACAGCTATCCTTTTCAGCTTTCCGGCGGTGAACAACAGCGCATCGCCATCGCGCGTTCTTTGGTGCACCGGCCTAAAATCATCGTGGCCGACGAGCCCACGGGAAATTTAGACGCCATCAACGCGGCCGAGATTGTTTCTATCCTCAAAAAAATAAACGAATTCGGCACCACGGTTTTACTGGTCACGCACAACCGCGAAATCGTCAATCATTTGCGCCGCCGCGTCATCACCCTGCACGGCGGAGAAATCGTCAACGACGAACAGGAAGGAAAATACCGTTTATAGTATGCTCGCTCTACTGCGCATCATCAAATACGCCCTGCAAGACATTTGGCGCAACATCAGTCTGTCGTTCATGACGGTTTTTATTTTGGTGCTGATGCTACTTTCGGTAAACACCCTGTGGTCACTGGATGTTTTAACCAAAGAAGCCGTGGGCCTGGTGAAAAAACAGGTTGACGTCAGCTTTTATTTTTACGCCGGCGCCAATCCCAAAGACGTGGCCGAGATAAAAAAATATCTGGGCTCGTTTCCCGAAGTGGTTTCAGTGGCGGTGCAGTCGCCCGAGGACGTGCTGAAATCTTTTAAGGAGCGGCACAAAGACGAAAGCGACGTGGAAAACGCTCTGACCGAATTGGGCGAAAATCCGTTCGGTCCCACGCTCACCGTGAAAACCAAAGAGCCGAAGGATTACCAGAAAATAATGACGGCGATGAACGTGCCTGAGTACAAAAATTTGATAGAAAAGCGCAGTTTTGAGAATCACGAGGCGGCCATAGAACGTTTGCAAAACATTATCAACCGCATAGAAAAAATCGTGCTGGGCCTCACCGCCATGTTCGCCATTATTTCTTTCTTGATTATTTTCAACACCATCCGCGTGGCCATCAACACCCAGCGCGTGGAAATCAGCATCAAGCGCCTGGTGGGAGCCAGCAATTGGTTTATCCGCGGGCCGTATATAGTGGAGTCGTTTTTATTTACCTGCCTAAGCGTGGCGGCCACCGTCTTTTTGGTTTTTTTCGCTTTGCAATACCTGGACCCTTATTTGGCCGCTGTTTTGCCCGCGGGTTCATCCTTGACAAATTACTACAATTCGCATATATTCGTCCTGTTCGGCGTGCAAACAACGGCCGTGCTCCTGCTTACTATCGCTTCCAGCGTTTTGGCGATGAGGAAGCAGTTGAAGGTGTAATTCCGGGGTCGTCCAATGGCAAGACAGAGGCCTTTGAAGCCTCTTATCCAGGTCCGAATCCTGGCCCCGGAACACAGTTAATTGTGCAGTCGCTTTTAAGGCGGCTTTTTGGTATAATGCCAGAATCGTATGGAAATTAATTATTCAAGAGCCAACAGGCGCGATAAGCAAGATGTTTATGAGCTTAGCTTGTTGTTGAACAAAGGGGACGATACCAAAACAACCAAAGACATAGAAGAATCTGTTAATAGGGCGCTGAAAAATAATTTGGTGTGGTCGGCGAAAGACGAAGACAGAATCATCGGTTATGTTCTTTGTGAATTGTTTGATGAGACCCAATTGAATTTTCCGAACTCAATTTTTATTTCCGAACTTTATGTAGTTGACGCGTTTCGCAAGCAAGGAGTTGGTAAAGAGCTCGTTAAAATGGTGCTATCCAATAAATTTCCAAAAAAGTATTACTATTTTTCCGTAACACACGATCCTAAGGCGTTTTATTTAACTGATTTTTATAAATCCTGCGGGTTTGAAGAAAAGGGCATAACGAATGCGGGAAATATAAAATTAACGAGAAAAATATAATTAACATCAAAAATAATATGGAGAAAACAAAAATCGCAATTTTTAAGGGCAAAAAAGTTCGCAAGATTCTATTTCAAAAAGAGTGGTGGTTTGTCATAAATGATGTCATTGAAATGTTGACGGATTCAGGTGATCCAGCCCAATACTTTAAGAGATTAAAAGAAAGAGACGAGGAGCTGGCAAAAATCGTAGACAAAGGGGGGGTACAATTTGTACCACCCCTCATGCTTGTTGTAGAAACTGCCGGTGGCAAGCAAAAAATGTATTGCTGGAATACTGAGGGTATTTTTCGTCTTGTACAATCAATCCCGTCGCCAAAAGCCGAGCCATTTAAGCGCTGGCTGGCCAGGGTGGGCTATGAGCGTGTGCAGGAAATTGAGAACCCGGAATTGGCCACTAAACGAACGCGGATGTTATACAAGTTAAAAGGCTATCCTGATAGTTGGATAGAAAAACGAATGCGCGGCATTGAAGTGCGCGAAACCCTGACTGACCAGTGGCAAAAACACGAAGTGAAACTGCAAAAAGAGTACGAAATACTAACCGCCGAAATCGCCCGTGCCACTTTCGGCCTTACTCCAAGCCAGCATAAAAAAGTTAAAGGTTTAAAAAGAGAAAATCTGCGCGACCACATGAACGACTTGGAGTTGATTTTTTCCATGCTTGGCGAAGCCGCCACCACGGAAATCGTCCGCAACGAACATCCGCTTGGATTTGTGAAAAATAAAAAAGTTGCCAAACGCGGCGGCGGCGTGGCCGGTTTGGCCAGAAAGAAGATGGAAATAGAAACCGGTAAAAAAGTAGTGAGCAAAGAAAATTATCTGCCGCTGATAAAAAGAAAAAAGCGGTTAAAATAATTTTTTACTCCCACTCAATAGTTCCGGGTGGTTTGTTGGTGAGGTCGTAGAAGATGAAGTCCACGGCGTTTAGAGCGTGGATTTTTTTGATGATTTTTTTCAGAGTGGGCGAGGGTATGACGCCAAACGAGACGGTCATCGCTTCTTCTGATTCCACGGGTCGCAGGACAATTGATTCGCCGTGCTTGTGCCCAAACGGCACGAGCACCGTGGGCATTTGCCAGATTTTTTGGCATTGCTTGTCGGTCAAAATGGCGCTGTCGGCGATGTCATCTATTTTTCGCAAAAGGTCCAGCCGTTTTTTGGTAAGATACGCTTTTTTCAGCGTGGCTTTTGGCAATGATTTTTTGTCGCCGGAAACAAGCAGTAGAACGCGGTTGATGTCTTTGTGGGCGTTGGTGATTTTAGGAGAAAGGGATTGATAATACCCCCACCCGGCCTCCCCCTTATAAAGGGGGAGGGGACCTGTGATAACGGCGGGGTGGGCGTAGGAGCGCTCGTCGCCTTGCACGCCCACGGATTTGATGGGGAGACGCCAAATTGTTGGCTCCACAGCCCCGACTAAGTCGGGGACTATGGAGCCAGCGTCGTTTGATCCTTCCGAGCACAGACAGCGAATGGCCAGGCCCGGGCCCGGAAAGGGATGGCGGTTTATCAATTTTTGCGGCAGACCGAGCTTAAGGCCGATGGCGCGCACTTCGTCTTTGTACAAATCCTTAATCGGCTCTATGATTTTTCCTTCGGCGATCATTTGTTTTATCCGCGGTACGCGATTGTGATGCGTTTTTATGACGTCGGCGTTTTTGGTGCCGCCCGATTCAATAGTGTCGGGATAAATGGTGCCTTGGCCGACCAACCATTTGTCTCCGGTCAATTTTTTTCTACCAGACCCGCCTTTGGCGGGTTCGGCCATTACTTTGTCCACAATATCCAAAAACAAATCGCCGATGATTTTTCTTTTTTGTTCCGGATCAGACACGCCTTTGAGCGCGGATAAAAATTCTTTTTCGGCGTTATACACCCGCAAGTTGTCTCCCAGTCGCTTCAGAGCCGCTATGATTTTTTTTGTCTCATCCAACCGCATCAGGCCGCTGTCAATGTGCAAGCCGAAAACCCTTTTTTCGCCAAGCACTTTTCGCAATAGGGCGAAACAAACCGTGGAATCAACGCCGCCGGAGACGAGCAAGAAAACATTTTTACCGCCCGCTTCCTTTTTTATATTTTTTTCAATTTGATCCAGCATTGTCTCTGTCGTCCAGTTTTTTTCCGCCCCGCAAATATTTAAAATAAAATTGGCCAGAATTTTTTTTCCTTCTTTCGTGTGATTTACTTCCGGATGAAACTGAAAGCCGAAGAACTTTTTTGATAAATTTTGCATGGCCGCCACCGAACGGTTGCCGGTTGAAGCGATTGGCGTAAAACCGAACGGCAGTTTGTCCACGTGATCGCCGTGGCTCATCCAGACAACGGTATTTTTACTTACGCCCGAAAAAATCGGCGAGGCGCTGACGGATAATTTCGCCAAACCGTATTCACGCGCCTTGCCCGATTCAACGCGCCCGCCAAAAAAATCTGCCATCAACTGATGCCCGTAGCACAGACCCAAAATCGGCGCGCTGAGCGTAAAAATTTTTTTATCAAAAGGCAAACGCGCGTCGCGCACCAGCGAACGCGGACCGCCGGAAAGGATGATTCCACACGCGTTTTTCAATCGTTCGGCTTTGACGTTATTCGGGTAAATACGTGAAATAACGCCCAGTTCGCGCACGCGACGGGCGATGAGATGGGTGTACTGGGAACCGAAATCAAGGATGGCGATTTCACTTTTTGGCATACTTGCAATAAAATCGGCTATACTATACCATACAACCAATTTACAGCCAATATTTATGCGTGAAACACTTACATTTGATGATGTTTTGCTGGTGCCGCAGAAGTCCGACGTTCTGCCCAAAGACGCCCATCTGACCAGTTTTTTAACACACGAAATCAAATTGAATTTGCCGTTTTTGAGCGCGCCCATGGACACGGTCACCGAACACGGTATGGCTATTGCTTTGGCCCTCTCCGGCGGCCTGGGCATTATCCACAAAAATTTGTCTTTGGAACAGCAGGTAGCCGAGGTGCGTTGCGTAAAAAGATTTGAAAACGGTTTTATAGAAAATCCGGTTACGGTAAAACCGGATGACAAAATTTTGAAAGTTGACAAAATAAAAAGCGAGCTGGGTTTTAAGAAAGTGCCGGTCTGCGACGAAGGCGGCCGGCTGGTCGGCCTTATTTCCGACGTGGATTATTATATGCCCGACGACGCCGAGGCGCCGGTGCGGGAAAGAATGCGCCCGCTTGGCGAACTGAAAATCGCGGTGGGTAAAATTGAACTGGACGAAGCCAACAGATTATTGCGGATGTTTCGCCTCAAAACTTTGTGCGTGGTGGATGAGAGCGGCAAGTTGGCGAGCATTGTCACGCGCAAGGATTTGGAAAAAAATCAAACCTATCCATTGGCCTGCAAGAACAAGCATAAGCAATTGCGGGTGGGCGCGGCCATTGGCGCCGGCGAGTTTGCTTTGGCGCGGGCCGACGCCCTGGTGGCGGCCGGCGCCGACGCTCTGGTGATAGACACGGCCCACGGACACTCCGAGGGCGTTTTGGAAACCCTGCGCCGGGTCAAGCAAAAATATCCTTATCAGCCGGTGCTCGCCGGCAATATCGCCACCGGCGCCGCGGCCAGGGATTTGATAGAAGCCGGCGCCGACGCTATAAAAGTTGGTATCGGGCCCGGTTCAATCTGTACCACGCGCGTTGTTTCTGGCGTGGGCATGCCCCAGCTCACGGCCATTATGGACGTGGCCGAAACCGTCAGGGCCATGGGCAGCCAAACGCCGCTCATTGCCGACGGAGGCATTAAAAATTCCGGCGATATCGTGAAAGCCCTGGCCGCCGGCGCCAGCTCGGTGATGATGGGCAATATGTTCGCCGGCACCGACGAAGCCCCGGGCCGCGTGGAATTTTTGAACGGGCGCATGTATAAAGTCTATCGCGGCATGGGCAGTTTGGAAGCGATGGACAGGGGAAGTAAAGACCGCTATGGCCAATGCGATGTCAGCGAAAAAAATAAGCTCGTGCCCGAAGGCGTCAGCGGCCGCGTGCCGTACAAGGGCCACGTGGCGCGCATTATTTTTCAGCTGGCCGGCGGGGTAAAAAGCGGCATGGGCTACCTGGGGGCGCGCACCATTCCAGCACTTCAGCAAAAAGCCGAATTTATAAAAATTTCTTCGTCAGGCGTGCGCGAAAATCATCCGCACGACCTGCTTTCGTTTGACGCGGCGCCCAACTACCGCGCCGATGAATAGCGTTGACAATAATTTTTTATATGACCGAGCCAATCAATCAAACAGAAACACCAAAGGAACAGCGTAATTTCATCAGGGTCACAAAAAAAATCGCGGCGATTTTTGTGATACTTTTGCTCATTGGTTTGGGTGCGATGCTTTACGTGGGCGCCCAGGCCGGCCATTGGGCCTATGCTAATTTTTTGCATTGGAAAAATAAAAATGCCGGGTCGTTTATTTTTAATCCGGCGCAAAAAATAAAAGACTTGTTTCGGGCGCCGCAAAAAACCGCGCCGGCAGCCGCGCCGGCGCAAACCGTGCGCGTGGTCAGCGAGGAGTCGGCCGTGATAGATGTGGTAAAAAAAGCCTCGCCGGCCGTGGTCAGCGTCATCGCCAGCGAGGAAGTGCCCAAATTGGAGCAGTGTTTTGAGGATTACAACAGCGGCTTGCCGCCCCAGTTGCGCGATTTTTTTAATTTTGATTTCCGGGTGCCCGGCTTGTGCCAGCGCGGCACTGAAATTCAGCGGGTGGGCGCGGCCTCGGGTTTTATCGCTTCCGCCGACGGCTATATTCTGACCAACAAGCACGTGGTGGAAAATGATAGGGCCGAGTACACCGTGGTGCTAAACGATGAGAAAAATTTCGGCAAAAAAGTGAAGGCCCTGGTGGTGGCGCGCGACCCCGCTAACGACATTGCCGTGCTTAAAATAAATTTGAGCGGACTGCCTGAATTGGATTTCGGCGATTCGGATAAATTGCAGGTGGGGCAAACCGCCATTGCCATCGGCTATTCTTTGGGGCAGTTTGAAAATACCGTGAGCAAGGGAGTGGTTTCTGGCTTGCTTCGCTCCATCACCGCCGCGGGCTCGCGCGCCGGCGCGGAAAGACTGCGCGGCCTGATTCAAACCGACGCGGCCATCAATCCGGGCAATTCGGGCGGTCCGCTTTTGGATATCGGGGGCAATGTCATTGGCATGAATGTGGCCGTGGCCGACGCGCAAAGCATTGGTTTCGCCATTCCGATAAATGCCGTGAAAAAAGTTTACGATGAAGTGAGAACGACCGGCAAAATCAGCGCGGCCAAACAGCCGTTTTTGGGGGTGCGCTATGTGCCGGTAAATGAAGAACTAAAAAAGAATTATAAATTATCCTACGATTACGGTATGCTTTTGGTGAAAGGCAAAGACGTCAGCGAGCCGGCTGTGGCGCCGGGTTCTCCGGCCGACCAAGCCGGGCTCAAAGAAGGGGATATTATTTTGGAAGCCGGCGGGAAAAAGTTGGATGAAAGAAATTTGCTTGGCGATGTGATAGCCGAACGCAAGATTGGCGATGACATTTCACTTTTGGTTTTTAGCGGGGGACAAACCAGAGATATAAAAGTAAAATTGGGAGAAAAATAGTCTATTCATTCCGAAGAATTTAAGCTGTGAAAATATTTATTCGCGACGACGCGGACCAAAGCGTGTATAACGAAATTTTTAAGCTGGGCGAATATCGCGCCGCGGACAAAGCCATAAAAAACGCGCGTGAACCCGTTATAGACGTCGGCGCGCACGCCGGCTTTTTTAGTTTGTATTGCCGCGCGCTCAATCCCCAGGTGAAAATTTTCGCCATTGAACCCGAGCCGGAAAATTTTAAGCAGTTACAAAAACACATCGCGGGCAACAATATTAAGGGCGTGGAGCCGGTGCCAGCCGCTTTGGCCGGCGAGACCGGGGAGAGGGAGTTGATAATATCCAAAGACAATCATAATCATCGGCTCCGATTACCCCCTCCTCGCCTCCCCCTTATAAAGGGGGAGGACAATTTCCCTCCCCTTGATAAGGGGAGGGCGAGGGAGGGGTACTGGGTCGCGGCTTTTTCCTTGGGTGATTTTTGCCGGCGTTATAAAATCAAAAACGTCGCTTTGCTCAAAATGGACATAGAAGGAGGAGAGGAAGAAACGTTCAAAAGTGCGAGCGCGTCTGATTTGGCTATGGTAAAAAACGTAATTTTGGAGTATCATGGTAATAACTTCGCGCCAATAGAACAAAAATTGCGCGAAAACGGTTTTGGAGTACAGAAATTTCCGTCCAAGTTTGATAATAAAATGGGTTTTTTGTTTGCACGCAATAAAAGGTATGTCTCACCAAGCATGGATAGTGGCGGTTGACATGGGCTATGGCCACCAGCGCGCGGCCCACCCTTTGCGCCACTTGTCGCCCACGGGCAAGGTGATTACGGCCAACAACTACGCGGGCATTCCGGTCAAAGACCAGAAAATCTGGCAGGATTCCGAGACTTTTTACGGGCATGTTTCGCGTCTGTCCAATCTGCCGCTTATTGGCCATTGGTTATTCGGCCTGTACGATAAATTGCAAAGCATTGCCGAGTTTTATCCGCGCCGCGATTTGTCCAAACCCAATTTTCAGCTCAAACAAATGTACCGGCTGATTGGCAGGGGCTGGGGCAAAGATTTGGTGAATTTTTTGAACACGCGGGATGTGCCGCTTATCACCACTTTTTTCTTGGTGGCTTTTTTCGCTGAAGAACACGGCTTCAAAAACGATATTTACTGCGTGCTCTGCGACGCCGACATCAGCCGCGCCTGGGTTGGTTTCAATCCGCCCAAGAGCAGAATCAAATATCTGGCGCCCTGCCGGCGCGTAGTGGAGAGGCTGAAGCTTTACGGCGTGCCCGAGAAAAATATCTATCTCACAGGCTTTCCCTTGCCCGAAGAAAATCTGGGCGGCGCCCAGCTGCATTCTCTAAAAAGCGATTTGTCCGAGCGCATTATTAATTTGGATCCCCAAAATCGGTATCGCCAAAAATATTTCCAGACCGTGAAGCATTTTTTGAAGGACGCGAACAAGGAAGAGGCGCACAGCCATCCGCTCACCCTCACTTTCGCCGTGGGCGGAGCCGGCGCGCAGAGAAATCTGGCCAAGGACATTTTGCGCAGCTTAAAGAAAAAATTATTGGATGAAGAAATCAATCTGAATCTGGTCGCCGGCAATCGCAACGACGTGTATTTGTATTTCCGCGACCATATCGCCGAGACTGGTTTGGGCAAGTTGGCGGGCCGTAATCTGAATATAATTTTTGATGTCAATAAGGAAGATTATTTTACCAAGTTTAACAGTTGTTTGCGCAGTACCGATATTTTGTGGACCAAGCCGAGCGAGCTGGTGTTTTACACGGCCCTGGGATTGCCCATTATTATGGCGCCGTCTCTGGGGTCGCAGGAGGTTTTCAACCGCACCTGGCTAAAAACCATCGGCGGGGGCATTTCGCAAAACGAGCCGCGCTACACGCGCGAGTGGCTGATGGACTGGGTGGATTCGGGCTGGCTGGCCGAAGCGGCCATGGCCGGTTTTCTTGACGGCCGGCAGTTCGGGGTGTACAACATTATGGACGTGGTTTTTAACGGCGTGAGAGAGCCGGCCAAGAGCTATCAGTTGTTGTAGTCGTCAATAGACCCTCTCCTATTAGGAGAGGGATACAGGGTGGGGTTTGTATTAAATAATTTTTTGATTGCTTATGCCCATAAGACTTTCGCCGGAAGTCAATATACCAGAGCCGAAAATGGAACAAAAGCCAGTCTCGGAATTATCGCGATTGCGCCATGAGTTGGATTTTGCGGACAAGATAAAAGGTTTTGAGGCCGGAGTGGAAAGTCCGAATGATGGGCGGATAATGGCCGATGTTTTGGAAAGGCGCGATTGGGGGCATTTGTTCAGGGAAGCCAAGAAAGGACGAAGAATACTCACGTTCAAGACGCCAAGCGACGAGGTTTATAATTTAAAGAAAATGAATGACAAGGTTTTGGGCCCGACCAGGGTTGATGAAATCTTTATTTTTCGGCGTAAATTAATGGATGAAGCGGCAAAGAAAATCGGGGCGAAAGTCGTCATCAATCCGGTTGTCGCCGATGTCATGATTATAGATGAAGCTCGGAAGAATATAACCGAGGATGAATTAACAGAGATTGCGCGGGAAATTAAAGAGAAAATGACAGCCAAGATTTTGGCCCTGGCCGAGTCGGCGCAAGAGCCGGGCCGTCGCGAGGCGGCCGCGGCCTTTATAAAAGAATTTAAGAAAAGCGGGTATGAAGTCAGGTTTGGTGTGGCCGATATTGAAGGCGACGACGAAGCGGCTAAAATTTCGGCTGTCAGCCGGTCTTTGCAAGCGTGTAAAATGGCAGCCGAGGGCGAATTTGGAAGCGTGTACAATCCGGAAAAAATCCTGCAAACCTTAGAGAGGATTTCGGTTTTAACGGAAGAAATTGATAAAGCGGGCAATGAAATTACCGATGCAAATGGCTTTTCGTATTACATTATGATACAAGGAAGCATAAACATAGATGTTTTGCGCATGGCGCGCAGTTATTCCTTGAAAGTCAAAAAAGGCGACACAGACGGGGCAAAACAGCTAAGCCGTATTTTGGAGTATCTCAGCTTGATAAATAATTTGGATAATGTCAAACCCTTTACGATGAAAGAGGTTGACGCGGGCGAGACCAAAAAACGAATAGCCCGCCATGAAGCGTTGGCAGAGAAAGTTAGAAGCGGCGATCTATCGGATGACGAGAGAGCCGAGGCGGCCAAAAGCATTGAGAGAGATGAAAAGGACGGCCGCTTCACCGCCAGGAGCATTTTTCACCAAAGGGCTTCCGCGATGAGCCATTGCCATTACATATTGATAGACGTTCGCGATATCGGAGTTGAGCAGTTAAAAAAATACGAGAGAAGGACTTTGGCTATCGCCCAGTTGAAAGACGACGCCACCAAAGTTGAGGCGTATGAGCAGGCGTCATTGGAGGCGGACGATGACACTACGGAAAAATTGCGTCGTTTTAGGGATGTCATCGTGGAGACAGTCAGGGAAAAATTTTCTTTGTCCGAGGCGGAAGAAATTTTGGGTTTTGTGGGCGGGGACGAGCTTAACTTGGCGATTGACGGCGACAAGTTTGGCCAGGAAAAAGTGGATGAATTGATTTTTGCGATAAAAGCCAGGCTGGCGGCGGGCGGAGTGGAAGCGAGAATCCAGACAGTTGTTTCACAGGCCGAGAAAGACATTGACAGCGCGAGCGGCCAGGAAGAAAAATTACAGGCTCATTTTGAATCGCTTAAAATGGCCGAAGAAGGCGCGGATATCGCCAAAGCCGTGGAGGATTTGGAGCGGAAATTGAATTACTATTTAATTAGGGGAGAAGAATATCCGGAGGAAGGAGTGGCGCCGGAGCGGCTGAAGGACTTTTTGGGCGACTTGAATTGGCTTTTTGAATTTCAAAATAAGAAGTTTAAGTGCGTTGATTTTAAGGTTGAAGCGCTCGGCGATGAACGGGTCAATATTGTGGGCCGCAAATCGTCTTTGCAATATTCCAAAAAGGAAATTAAGGCAAAATTGGAGAGTTTTATAACTCCGAACGATGTGGCAAAGATGCCAAAGGAGCTGAAGATGGCGTAAAATACTTAATACAAAAATAGCCTTGAATTTAGGGCTATTTTTTTGCGTTTAGTTTATCCACAGGCCAGCCCTTGATTTTTTTTCGGCTTTATGCTATGTTGGTTTGTCCCTATAATGGGGAAGAGAGGAGACCCTACGGATGTGTGCTCGGCGATGGTTTTTTAGAATCGCCGGGCTGAAAGTCCGGCGGGTTGCATGGGACCCGCGTTCGCGGGAACTATGCTTGGAGTTTTGTTGCAGTGAGCTTGGAAACGGAGTTTCCAGCCCACTGCTTAGCCGCAAGGTCTGGCACGGGATTTTTGGGGATTTGCGCAAGCTTATCCTCAAGCCAGACCACATAGACACGTATACGTTGAAGCCAGTGTCTATGAGGCCGTTGGTGCCGGGCAGTTTGGCGCCTGATCCCGGGGGCGAAATGCGAGTGAGACTCGTTTTCGCCGTTGGCCCGGGCGGGGCGAGCACTGACAGGGCCGGTGCGGAAAACGCGGCCGCGTTAATAGAATGGGAGTGGCCGCGTTGGTGGCGCAAGATGCTCTTCTTTTTTAAGGGAGAAGAGCAAGCCATGAGCTTGACGCCCGTGGATGACGTTGCCGCGGACACAATCGCGGCAAACAAATAAAATTACGCCCGACAGAGCATCAGAGCATCGCCGGGCGAGCACATCAAGGAGAAAGGAGGAAAACCCGGCAGTTCGTCTGACCGGGTTTCGTATTTTTACTGTCATTCCAGCCCGCCTTTAGTCCCAGCGAAAGCTGGGATGGAATCCATTCGCTGGTCATTTTTTCTCCTGCCCCAGCCAGTAGGCCGCCAGCAAAGTGGCGATGGGCACGGATAGGGCCACGCCGATACTGCCCACCAGGGTGCGCACGATTTCCGTGGCAATGGTTTCGTTGTTTATGGCTTGGGCCCAAGAGAGCGGCGGGTCGCGTTGAATATGAAACAGCAGTAAAACAGGCAAAGACGCTCCGGCGTAGGTTAAAAACAAAGTATTGACCAAGGCGCCCAAATGCGCGTTGCCGATTTTATAGGCTGATGTAAAAACTTGCGCGGGCGACAGCGACGGATTCGCGTTTTTTATTTCCCGCACTGCTTCAATTTGCCCCACGATTACATCATCAAGCACGCCGATGGCGCCGATAAGTATGCCGGATAGTAACAGGCCCTGAAAATTTATGGCGCCCTTGTTCGCGCCGATTAAAAACATGGCCTCTTCCTGCCCCAGGCCGGAAAGCCGCGCCAGTTTCGTGAAAAGCCAAGACAGAAAAAACGTGGCCGCCAGCGAGAGCAAAACACTGACAATGGCCAGGTGGGATTTTTTATTCCAGCCTTCGTTTAAGTAAATAATGATGGCCAGCACCGCGAAGGCGCCAAACAAGGCGATGGGCAGGGGACTGACGCCTTTCATGAGCAAGGGCACAATTATTTTGATAATTAAAAAAAAGCTGATGGCCAAGCCGACCAGGGCCAGCAGGCCTTTTTTCTTGCCCACCAAAAGAACCACGAGCGCGAAAATGAGAGTCAGCCACAACAGGGGAGTCTGGCGCACGTAATCTACTGCGTAAAAATTTTCCGTGCCATCGCTGCGCTTGACATAATTTACCAAAACCTTGTCGTTGACTTTATAAACTCCGGACGAGAGCACATCCAAATCGGAAATGCCGCTCACATTAAATTCTTTGTCTTCCCATTTTCCCTCCAGCCCGCGCAGAAGCAGATTTTGTTGGACGGCTTGGCGGCCGTCCGGGCGCGTCGTTTCTTTTTGTTCCAGTATTTTTATTACTTTGGCTTTGAAAACCGCTTCTGTTTCATTGGCCGCATACGTACCGGCTGGCAGAAACAAAATAAAAAACAGCGTCAAAATAAAAATAATGAATCGTTTACGTCCCTCCCTTAGGGGGAGGATAGAAGGGGTATGCATGATGTTATACAACAGTCATTCCCCCGACTTAGTCGGGGGAATCCAGTCGTCAACTAAAACAATATCGCCGCATGCGGCATTCTCGCTTTCAAAGTCCTAATCGCGCTCTTGGGAATGGGATTGCCGATAAGGTTCAGCTCGGTCAGATTTTTTAATCCGGCGATGCCGGCGGGAACGGACGTTAATTTGTTGTAAGAAAAATCCAAAATTTGCAGTGATTTAATTTCTAAAATTTTTGCCGGGATTGAGCGGTAGGTATTTTTGGCCAGAGATAAATGTGTGAGTTTTTTCAGGTTGGCGATTTCATCGGGCATGGTGTCAATTTTGTTTTCGCCGTAGTTTAGGGTTTCCAGGTTGCCGAGCTGGCCGATTTCGGCCGGGATGCCGGTCATATTATTATTGCTCGCGTCCAAGAATTTCAAATTTTGCAAATGGCGGATTTCGGCCGGCAAGGCGCCGGTGAGATTGTTGCCGGACAAGTCCAAAATTTCCAGCGCGGTTTTGCTAAAAATATCCATGGGTACTTTGGATAAGCCGCGCTCGCTAAGGTCAAGCTGGGTCTGGCTTTGCGGTATGCGCGGCGCGAAAGTTTTCAGCGCCCCATCCCGCGATTTGGCAAAGTATAAAATACCGGCCGCGGCCACAACGAGCAAAGCAATAATCGCTCCAAGCGTTACTTTTTTTTGAGGCATATATTTGTGGTTCCTCTCCCCTTTACAAGGGGGAGGCTTGTCACCACACCAAAAATTTTGGTGTGGTGACAGAGAGGGGGTAATCCTCTCACATTTCAATATCTTTTCTCATTTCCGCGAATTGCGCTTTGGTTATTTCGCCTTTGACGTATCTCTCTTTGAGAATGGCGAGCGCGTCGGCGCGCGTTGGGCTAGTTCTGGGCGGTTCGTGGTCGCGGCGCTCGCGCGAACCCTGCACCAGTGAAACAATACCCCATATCAGCGCCATCCAAAAAAGCAGCATAAACACCGGGCCGATAATTCCGTATCCTCCCCAGTTGGTAAATGGGAACATCATAAATTATTGTCATTCCGGTCGCCTGCGGCGGCCGGAATCCAGTTAATTAGCTCATTCTATCTTAACAGATTATAATTTTTTGTCCATAATTGACATTTTCGCTATTTTTTTCTATAATAGTTGTCATTCCGGACTTGATCCGGAATCCAGCTCCTTTGAAAATAAATTCCGGGGTAGCGCTCCGCCAGCCGGCGGAGGTAGCGCAGTTGGCTGTGTATACTGTTTACGCTATTTACAATCAAAAAAACGATAAAATTTATATTGGACAAACAAAAGACATGGCCGAACGATTAAGGTTGCATAATGAAAAAATCCTTCTTGGTTATACTTATAGATTTGATGGAAATTGGAAATTAATTTATAGTGTACAGATCGAGAATAGACAAAAAGCTTTACAAAGAGAGAGACAACTTAAAAGTTTTAGAGGCAGAGAATTTATAAAACAATTTATTCCGGGGTAGCGCAGCGGTAGCGCAGAGGACTGTTAATCCTTTGGTCGTGGGTTCGAATCCCACCCCCGGAGCAAAAACAAAAATACTGGTAATATCCAGTATTTTTGCTTTTGCTCGGAATACACGAAAAAATACGAACGGATTTGGGCGAATTTTAGGGCGCGGGCGAAATTCCCTCCCCACACCCCTTCCTTTCGCCCGCGAAGCGAAACGGGGGCTCTGGTGGACAAAAACTGCCAAAGAACCCGTAAAAAATGTCGGCCGAACTTTATGTTGGCCAAAAGCAAACTTTTCTCTTTGATATTGAATTACGATTGTTAAAGTGATATAATCAAGTCAATGAGCGTCCCATTCTTGCTATCTTATGTATACTATCATACTATGGAAGAAAAGAAAACAATCGGCGAAAAAATAAAAAAATGGAGAGCGAAGAAAGATTTGACACAAGACGCCTTGGCAAAAAAGGCGGATATTCCATATAGCACGATTGCTAAAATTGAATCAGATGTTATTACGAGGCCAACAATACAGACAGTGCAAAAGCTGGCCGTTGGTTTGGGTATAACACTTGATGAATTATTAAAATAGTATGGTTAAAGGTCACAAAGTGAAAAATGAAAAAATCGATAAAAAAATAGCTTTTGGTTGGTATGGCGGTAAGTTTAGTCATCTTGACTGGCTTTTGCCGCTGTTGCCGGAAACCGATCATTTTTGTGAGCCGTTTGGTGGCTCTGCTGCCGTTATCATAAACAGAAATCCTTCTTTAATCGAAACATATAATGATTTAGATGGCGAGGTAGTTAATTTCTTCAGAGTATTAAGGGAACATCCTAACGATCTTATAAGACAAATTGGGCTTACTCCATTTTCGAGGGAAGAATTCAAATATGCTATTGAACACGAAGATGATAAAAATCTTTCAGATATTGAGAGGGCTAGGTCTTTTTTTATCCGCGCAAGGCAGGTTAGGACTGGACTTGCTCAAAAAGCTACTTCTGGTAGATGGGCAAATTGTAAATTAACTTCCAGAGCCGGAATGTCAGGTGCGGTCTCGAGGTGGTTGGGAAGTGTTGACGGGCTAACAGAGATTGCGGAAAGGCTTTTACGAATACAAATTGAAAATGCTCCTGCAATTGAAGTTGTAAGGCGATATGATAGCCCACAGACCTTATTTTACTGTGATCCTCCGTATACACATGATTCTCGAGGTGATATAAATGCCTATAAATTTGAAATGGACAGGGATGCGCATGTCGAACTGGCCGAAACACTAAAACAGGTTAAGGGGTTAGTCGCTATATCGGGTTACGACTCTCCCCTAATGAACGAGCTGTATCAAGGATGGAAAAAAATCGCTGGGCCAGTAAAAAATGCAAATTCTATACAACAACCTAGACAAGAAATTTTATGGGTTAATTATAATATTAATGATAAATCTTTATGGAAAAAGCAGCAAAGATCCTTGATATAATTTTGAAAAAAACTAATGGGCATCTAGAAAAACCTTTTATAAAAAATAGGGAGATTTTGCGGAAAATAGAATTTATTTCTCATAATATTCAAAATCGAGCCGGCGTCCGCCTTATTATGTCTTGCTTACTGGCGAAACTTGACGATCCAAAAGTTGATGTAAGAAAACCTTATACGGAGATTGGCAGTCGTGATAGTTTTTCGGGCAGAACATATGACGAGGCCTATGTCGGCAGTTTTATCACTAAACATCACTTGCCGTGTAATCCAACAACAGCGTTTTTGACGCCAGCTCTACGTAATAGAAATATTGTACTTACGCCAAAAGTAAATTTAGTCGGCAGGCCACCAGAAATTTATCAATACGTTCTCGACCTCCTAGAATTAGTATTTAAAGGATTTCTTGCCCCAGCCATTCTGCTTGCGGAAATAATGCGACAACTTGTTCTTTTACGAGATGAAAATCAAAAACGTATAAAATCTTTGTTAAAGAATCTCGGGAAAAATGGTAGTGTGCCTCTTTCGGGTGAAGACATAATAAAACTTATTGAGCAACATTTAAATTGCAAAGGAGCCAGCAGACTTCCCGTACTTATCGTGGCCGCTGCTTACAACACTATTGGAAATTTCATCCAAGAAAAAGTATTACCTATCTTTTCTCACAATTCTGCAGATAAACAAACTGGTGCGCTCGGCGATATACAAATTACGTTAATTAATGACGAGAATGTAGTAACTAGTTATGAGATGAAGATGAAGAAGGTCACAAAGGACGACATTGATATCGCTCTGCAAAAAATTTCGGGAGTTAAGTACAAAATAGATAATTATATTTTTATAACGACGGATATAATAGATGATTCGGTAAAAGAATATGCGAAATCACTTTATGAGCAAACCGGCGGAATAGAGATAGTTGTCTTAGATTGTATTAGTTTTCTTAGGCATTTTATTCATTTATTCCACCGCTTCAGATTGCCATATCTTGAAGAGTATCAAAAGTTGGTGATGGGTGAAGCAGACAGCGCGGTCAGTCAGCCCCTTAAAGAGGCATTTCTTGCTCTTCGACAGGCAACAGAAAGCGCGAATTAATGCAATAAAATAGTAAAAATGCAACCTTTTTCGGTGTGCGACGTTATATTATTGGGAGCTAAATATGACGATTATTAAAAAGTGTTTATCTTTATGGATATTGAAGCCGAAAAAGAACAAATCGTGAAGGCCCAAAGTAATATCAAGGAGTTTGCGCCTTTATTTGATGAATATTACCCCCAAATACTTAAATATTTAATAGGGCGTATCCGCAGTGTGGAAATTGCCCAGGATATTGCATCTGTTACATTCTTGAAAGCCTTAGAGAATATAAAAAAATTTAACTGTCGGGGGATTAGCATATCATCGTGGCTGTACCGAATAGCTACGAACGAGGTCACTACATATTTTAGAAAAAATAAAACCCTTTCACTCGATGAGATAAGGGCATGTGAAAATTTTGATCCGCCCGCTATCGGCAACCCGTACATTGAAATTGTCCAGGCGCAGGAAAAAATTGAAAATGATAAAAAATTTTTGAATCTACAAAATGAGATTCTAAAATTACATATAAATTATCAAGAAGTCATAATGTTGCGATATTTCGAGAAAAAACAAATAAATGAGATAGCAGAAATTTTAAATAAAAGCGAGGGGACGATTAAATCTCTCCTCCATCGAGGTTTGAAAAAATTAAAAAAAAATTTTCAACTACACAACAGTGACGCCAGAACGCAACCTTTTCAAAATAAAAACGTTCTAAATATAGAACAGGTACTAGTACCCATAAAATTATGAATGACCTACAGGAGTTAGAAAAAATGTTAGAGGAGATCGAGGTTCCGTCTGTGGACTTAAATATAAATAAGGAGTTGTTGAAGAGTTACCTATTTAGAAATGAGCGGGTTGAATTTGAGAGCAGCAAACAAGATAACTCCATATTTGCCCCGCAGTTTGAATTTTTACCTTGTCCGTCATTTACGTATGATTATTTAATTAATGATTTTAATTCAACTACATATGTCCTTAGTTATTAATGTAACCACACCCGAAGGAATTGTGTTAGCAGCTGATAGTCGTCAAAGCTACCGCAACCAAAAAGGCGCAGCCCGTATAGGCAGCGATAACGCTTCGAAACTGTTTAAATTAAACGACCGGATAGCTGTTGCAGCTACAGGCATGGCCTTTTTACCTGAAAAAGGAATGCTTAAAAATATAAGTAAATTTATAGAACAATTTAAAAAAATTGAAATTGAAAAAATAGAAAATATATCAGTTAAGGAAACGGCAGAAAAAATTCATGAATATTTCAAAAGTATATACAAAGTAGAAGACCAGATAAGGGCAATTGAGCAGCAAATTACAAATGATATCGCAAAAAACGGGGGTAAAATATTGAGAACAGACGCTAAAAAAAATATAGTTATTGTAGAGTTTGAAGATGCAAATGGGAAAAAAGGTGTTGCCAACGTAGTTCTGGAGCCCTTGAATTTCATGGTGGCTGGTTTTAATAGCAATTTCGATTCGCACGAGGTTTACACGTGTAGAATACCGGGGGGGATAGAATTAAAAAGAAATAGTAGCGTGGATAATAAAGAGTATGGCGCCTCGTGGGAAGGGCAAAATGATGTGGTAGCGCGAATTGTCTTGGGTTTTGATCCTAGGATAGGGAATATAAAATTTGTACAAGAAGCAGCGGAAAAAATTGGGAAGGATCAAATTAATGAACAGCTTAGAAATTTAGAATACGCAATACAATGGGGCACCATGACTTTGCAAGATGCTATCGACTTTTGTGTGTTAATTATAAAAACAACCTCAGCCATTCAAAGATTTTCGGATGGCATTAAAGCTGATCCTGGTGCAATCCCTGGCGTGGGCGGCTCCATCGATGTGGTGGTCATCAGACCAGAAGAGGGGTTTAATTGGGTAAGTAAAAAGAAGTTATCTATCAATGAAAATTGTTCAGAAATAAATTTTTAATAAATTATTTTTAACTAATAGTTTATGAAAAAACCTCTTTATATAATGCTCCATCACTCGGCTGTTTCATACGACAAAAATCCAGATCAATTTGATGCAAATAATAATTACCATAAAGCACAGTGGAATTTTAAAGGTTCCCTTGGTTTTTATCTTGGTTACAATTACGAAATATCTAAAACCGGCCTGACACGACAAGCCCGAGCAGACGGTGAAGTTACGGCAGCATGCTATCAAAAAGATATGAACGATGGTAGGTGTATACATATTTGTATGGATGGCCACTTCGATCAAGAAAAACCAACGCCAGAACAAATAGAGGCGTTAAGAAAATTGCTAAAACAAAAATTCGAGGAGCACAATATCAAAAGAGAGAACTTAATTTTTCATAGGGATTACGCCCCTAAAACCTGTCCGGGGTCTAATTTAGACATAAAAAATATTCGCGATCTTGCCACACCGGAAGGCAATGAATTGTACGCAGCCGCATTGACGCTTATGAAAGAGAATAATTCACCAGCTATTTACTTTTTCGGTTTTGATAATATGTGGCACGGACTTGGGGATATGGATATTTTAAAATCATTAAAAGGAAACTATAATCCAGTAGAAATAATGAAAGTAGAAAATCTCCCTGATAATATTTCATTTTCAATAGGCAAACAATAAAAAGCTGCGTTTCCGCCAAAGCCGAGCGAAGCTCGGTATCCCGCCGCAACAAGTAGCGTCGGGATGAAAAACTGGAAATCGTCATTCGTCGGAGATCCCTCCGCCCAAGGCGGGCAGGCACCGCGGGCGGAAGGAAGGGGTGTGGGGAGGGAATTCCGCCCGCGCCCTAAAATTCGCCCAAATCCGTTCGTATCTTTTCATAAGTCCCGAGCAAAAGTAAAAATACTGGTAATATCCAGTATTTTTTGTTACTATGTTAGTAAATAAAATTTATGCTTGGCCTGACAAAATCCGAACTGAAAATTTTAAAAAGACTCAACACGCCCATAAAAATTCAGAATTTTTTGGATACCTTTCCGATAAATTGGGAAAAGAAAGGCGAGACATACATGTCGCCCGGCCGGTCGCTTGGCGCGCGCAAGATACATTGTTTTGAGGGCGCGCTTTTGGCGGCCGCGGCTTTGTGGATAAACGGCGAACAGCCGTTGCTTTTAGACCTAAAAGCCAAAGGCGACTTTGACCATGTGGTGGCGCTGTACAAACGAAACGGCTATTGGGGGGCGATAAGCAAAACCAATCACGCCACTCTGCGTTGGCGCGACCCGGTGTATAAAACCCTGCGTGAGCTGGCCGTGTCGTATTTCCACGAATACTTTGACAACAAGTTTTACAAAAAACGCCTGGTCAGTTTTTCCCGGCCGTTTAACTTAAAAAAATACGGCGCCAAGTGGATGGCGGCCGAAGAAGACCTGCACGAGCTGGTGGATGCTTTGGACCACTGCCCGCACGAAAAAATCTGCCCGCCCAAAAACGCGAAATATATCCGCCGGGCGGACAAAATGGAGCGTCGCGCCGGCCGGCTGATTGAGTGGAAAAAATCTCATCCGCGTACTTGACGTTAGTAGGCGCGTCTCCGATATGGGGCGCGCTGTTTGCGCGGAGTAAGATTTTTTGCTATAATGGAAATGAGCGAAAATAATAAATTGCTTGCAGTTTACTATTGAGCGAATGACATTATATGTGGCCGTAGGCCACCTATACTAATTTCATTTATGCAAGCCCAAAGCTATCTGTTAATCGTATTCGCCGGTATTATTATCGGTTTTTTGATATTTGACCTGGGTTTTCTAAATCGTCAAAGCCACAAAATTGAATTCAAGCCCGCTTTACTTCAGTCCATTTTTTGGATCGCGGTCGCCCTTATTTTCGGGCTTTTGATTTTAAGATTCATGGACCAAACCCTGGCCGCGGAATTTTTCAGCGCCTATGTCACCGAAAAAATGCTGTCCGTGGACAATCTGTTCGTGATGATGCTCATATTCAGCTATTTCGGTCTGGAAGAAAAGTACCACCACAAGGCGCTGTTTTGGGGAATAATGGGAGCCATCATTTTTCGCGGCATTTTTATCAGCGCCGGCTCTTTCATCGTCGGCCAGTTTCATTGGGTGCTTTACATTTTTGGCGCGATTTTAATTTACACGGCCTTCAAAATTTTGAAAGACAAAAAAGAAGAGCATATTGATTTCAGCCGCAACAAAGTTATCAGGCTGGCGCGCAAATATCTGCCCTTCACCGCCAGCCATCACGGGGGCAAATTTTTCTTCAGAGAAAAAGGCAAATTTTTCTTCACCTCGCTGTTTTTGGTGGTACTGCTCGTGGAAGCCACCGACATAATTTTCGCCGTTGATTCCATTCCGGCCGTGTTCGCCATATCGCAAAATTTATTCATCGTGTTCACCTCCAACATTTTCGCCATCATGGGTTTGCGCGCCCTTTTCTTCCTCATAGAAAACGTCTTGCACCAATTTCACCACCTGCAAAAGGGACTGTCCTTTATTTTATTTTTCATCGGCGCTAAAATGCTTTCCGGCATTTTCGGTCTGCACATCTCTTCGCTTATCTCTTTTGGCATAATCATGTTAGCCCTCGCTTTATCCATAATTCTCTCGGTTGTGTTCCCGAAAAAGATTTGACCGCCCCGGCTTGATTATTTCGCCCTTTTGTGGTATACTGTTGGCATACCTTAATAGAAATGTCGTCAATTTCTGTTCGGTATATTTTATTCACCAGAGAACATTTCTATGAAAGGCACCATCAAGACCATCATTGCCGAGAAGAATTTTGGCTTTATCACGCCCGAAGACGGCGCCAAAGACATCTTCTTTCACGCCACTTCTTTAAGCGGCGTTGAATTCAGCCAGTTAAAGACCGGCGATGCCGTAAACTTTGATGTGGAAGAATCGGAAAAAGGCCCGCGCGCGGCCAATGTCACGTTAGCTTAACATCAAAAAAAACAAACCCTGCGCCGACAAAGCGCGGGGTTTTGTTTTTTTGAAAAATTGTGCTATACTATTTAGGGCCTGTCGCCGGATACGCTTTCGTGACGAAATGGTATTCGGCGACAGGCCCATTTATGAAGAAGAATCATTTGTATGAAAAAAATCATTGTCTCTTTGCTCGTGCTGGGAATCGCGGTTTTGGGTTTTGTGTTGTTCAGGGAATTTAGAAAAAATTTCGGGCGCGTGGCCGGGCCCGCGGGACAGACCGGCGAAACCGCCGGGCCCGAGGCAGGGGCCTACAAAATTTCCGACGCCGCGCTTAAAGAAGACAGCGCGCGTTATGTTATCATCGCCAAGTATCCGCGCCTCTTGGGCTTGTCGCCTGCGGCCGACAAAAATTTCAATGACGCGATGTTGGCCTTAATCAATCAGAATGTCAGCGATTTTAAGAAAAATGTGGCCGAAACGCCCGACACGCAGGTAAACAGCAGTCTGGAAACCAACTTTGACATCGTGGAAGAAAATGAAAATTTTGTCAGCATTCTTTTGATTGTTGATTCGTACGTGGCAGGCGCGGCTCATCCCGCGCGCCGTCTGGCCAGCTTTAATTTTGATTTGGAAAAAGGCGCGGTGTTTGGGCTCAAAGATGTTTTCAAATCCGGCGCGCCATATTTGGAACGGCTGTCGCAATTCGCGCGCGCCGAGCTTTTAGAGTCCAACAAACAGGAGCCGTTTACCGACGAAGCCACCATCAACGCCGGCACCGAGCCGAAAGAGGAAAACTTTCAGGTGATAAATTTTTCCGCGGCTGGCATTGCGATAGTTTTTAATGAATATCAGGTGGCGGCCTACGCGGCCGGGCCGCAAATGGTGGAGATTGATTACGAAAGCGTGAAGGATATTTTGAACGAAGAAGGCCCGCTGGCGCTGTTTTTAGCCAAGACCGAGGAGGAAGCGGAGCCGTCGCTGGATTCAGGGTCAAGCCCGGAATGACAATAAAAATATTTTTTAATAAATAAACTGGATTTTCCCGACTTAGTCGGGGGAATGACAAGTGTATGCCTAAGAGAAAAAAGAGGGATAGACGCGTAAGGTACGCGTTTTTGGCGATAGTTTTGTGTTTGGCCGCGGGCGGTGCCGGCGCGGCCGTGTATTTAACATCAAAGGCCAGTTCGGCGAATTTTAGCGCGCAAATTTACGGCGCGGTTTCGCCGCGATTAAACGTTATAGACGTGGATTTTTTGCGCGACAATAATTTGAAGTTCACGCAGGACAAAAAAACCAATTTCGTGCGCTCGCTTTCGGCCCTGGGCCAGCCCATTCCTTTAAGCAAAGGAAATTTGGTCAGCGACTTGGCGGTCAGCAATCAATTTTTGAAAGACTACGCGCGCTTTTTCGGAGTGGGCGACAGCAAACAACTCATACTGCATTCGTCCAAGAAAGACGAGCTGGGGCTAAGTCACATAAAATACCAGCAAAAAATCGGCGGGGTGCCGGTGTTTGGCGCACAGATGCTGGTGCACGTAAAAGAGGACCTGTCCGTCAATTCAGCGGCCGGCAAACTATTGGCCAATGTTTCCATCAATACCAATCCCAAAATCACGGGGCGCGCGGCCGGCGACGCGGTGAAGCGTTCGTGGCAAAAGAGCGACAAGGCGCCCAAAGTTTCGGCGGGCAAGCTGTATATTTTCAACAAGAACCTTTTGGACGCTCGGTTTGAAAATAAAAATCATCTAACCTGGGAGATAAAGGCCGTGGACGCGGATTCGGGCTTTTCCGAAACCTATTACATAGACGCAACCAGCGGAGCAATTTTGCAGAAAATTTCCAATGTCAAACAGATTAGCCGTCGGATTTTTAATTGCGGCAACAATCGCAACCGTACTACCTGCCGAAACATGCTGGGCGCCGCGGCCAGCCGGGCGCAAAACGACCGGGCCGAGGGCTGGGCCGCCGCGGGCGTGGCCGAGGTTGACAACGTCTATCAAATGATGAACCAGGCGCATAATTATTTTCAAAACACCTTTGGCATAGACGGCGCCAACGGCCGCGACGGCATTGGCGACAACACCGACGGCCATCCGCGCACCTCCACCGACGTTTATGCTGATTGGCTTATCCCCGCCAGCTGGGGTTTTAATTGTCCCAATTCTTTCTTTTTCGAAAACAAGCTGATGTTCTGCAACAACACGGTCAATCTGCCGGTGGTGGGACACGAATACATGCACGGCGTGGCGCACTTCAACGGCCCGCCCCTCACTTACGCCTACGAGTCCGGCGCCATTGAAGAGGCCAATGCCGACATCTTTGGCCAGGCCCTGGAAAATGCCGTGACCGGCTCTTCCAGCTGGCGCATCGGCCCCACTGGCGGAAATCTGTGGCGCAATATCGTCAATCCCGCTTCGCTCAATGACCCGGACCGGTTTTACAGCAACAATTTTTATTGCGGAGATAATGACGAGGGCGGGGTGCACAACAATTCCAATGTCATTTCACACGCCGCGTATTTGCTTGCCACCGGCGGCAGTTTCAACGGCTGTTCCATAGACAGCATCGGCCAAAACAGAATGGAAAGAATTTTCTACCGCGCCCTGACAGTTTACCTCACGGCCAGTTCGGATTTCAATGATTTGTACGACGCGCTGGACAATGCCTGCGGCGACCTGTATTCCGACGCGATTTGCGCGCAAGTGCGCCGCGCCTTGCAGGCCGCGGAAATAGACCAGCCCGGGCGATGCAGCGGCACAGCGGCCGCGCCCAAGCCAACCTGTTTTCCGCCGTATATTCTTTCGGTGTCGGCGAATGCCGGGCATTATCGGGCCAATCAAAGTATTACATTGAGGTTTAAGTTTTCCAAGCCCGTGCGCACGGCCGGCGCCGTGGATGTGTTCGCGGTCTTAAACGGCCGCACGGCCGAAAAAATTTGCTCCCTTGATTTGAGCTCGCGCGCCGACGACGTGTCATGCTCGTTTAAGGTAAATGACGGCGACAGCGGCCGTCTGCGCGTGGACAGAATTGAGTGGGATGTCAAGAGGCCGATTTTGGACGCTGATTCAAGCGAGCTTACCGATATGGTGCCGGCCGAGCAGTTTCCCAAGGGCGACGTGATTATAGACACCGCCAAGCCAACCGGAAGCGTTACCATCAATAGCGGGGCTAAAACCACGGCCAGCCATATAGTGGAGCTGGCGCTAAGTTCAAACGACGACAAAGCCGGGTTGCTATACCGCGTTTCCAACAACGGCGTCAGTTACAGCCGTTGGGATGATTTTGCGGCAACGACGTCGTGGAATTTGTACAACGCGGACGCGGGCGGCGGGGTGTTTCCCACCACCAACAGTGGATATCCGCGCACGGTTTATGTTCAGTTCAAAGACCAGGCCGGCAATGTTTCCGACACGTATTCGGCCAATATCACCTTTAGCCGGCTGACGATTTTAATAGAAGAGCCGGCGCAACTTGCGGTTCCAACTTCATCACAGCCGAATGGCGCGAATCTCCTACTCAATATTCCCCCCAGCGCCCTGACCATCCCCGGCGTCAATGTTACAGTTACGCAGACAAGCGCGGTGGTTCTGCCGCAGATTTCCACGACCACTGTCAATTTGAATCCGGCGATTTCTTCTTCGCTTATTGATGTTGTCAGTGTTCCGGATTTCACGATTTCCGTAAAGCAGGGCGGGCTGACAACATATTTGAGCGGCGCCATAAATTATTGGGGCAAGGGGGCAAAATGCGAGGGCCCGCGAACTTATGACGCGGTAGTAGCGAACTGGGGCGATGGCGCATCAGCCAAGCCCGCGCGCAAGGATAAAACATTCTATGCTTCGCATACTTACGCCAAGACCTTTGGCTCGTACAAGATTTTGGTAAAGGTTTACAACAGTTGCGGTGGCAGCGCGAGCAAATCTTTGTACGTAAAGCCGCAGATATAACGAGTAAAAAAACAAGGCCTTGGGATAATCCCCAAGGCCTTTTGGTTGTGCCTGCCCGTGGCAGGCAGGGGCCGCCCCGCGTGAAGAAGCGGGGCGGCCATGAGGCGCTGGTCAGGTACAACCCGGGATCGGGTTGTTTTTGCACCCGATGCTGGGAATGCACTCGTTGGTGGTGCAGGCATTCCCATCATCGCAGAAGTCCGGACAAGAGCCGCAACTTCCGGCGATACTGGTCCAGGTGCAAAATCCGTTGACGCACCCGACTTGGGTACACCCCACGTAGTAGTTGACGCATGGGGTCGTCGGGAGCGAACAAGCGACCTTGGCGCAAGCGCCTGACACACAGTGCAGCCCCTTGTTACAGAAGCTGTTGTTGCCGCTACACTTGCCGCTGGGCAGGCAGTTGTAGCACCGCGCGCCCTCGGAGCCCTGGGCCGGCTGGACATCGGGCTTGACCACGATGCTGTCCGGCGGCGGTTTCTTGTCTGGCGCCGGCTTGTCCGGCAGTGGCTTAGTGTCGTGCGTCGGCTTGGTGTCTGGCGTGCCCTTGTCCGGGCCAAGGTCCGCGCCCAGCTCGCGGCCTGCTTCACGCTTCGGCGTGAACGCGTCAGCCGCCATGTCGGGCATGCCGCCCTCCACGCTGGCTGCGCTGTCTTGCCAGCTGTCAGCGACAGCGGCGTCAATGCCGCTGTCCAGCCGGTTCTTGTCGGCCTGGGCGTCCACCGACGCCGCCGGGTTGTAGCCAAAGAGCAGGTGGCACCCGCCGGCGCCCAGCGCCAGCATTGCGATGAAAAGAGCCTTCATGTTCTCTCCTTTTCTTGAAGCGCCCTATCCATAAGGACGCTTGTTTGTTTTTGTCAAGTTTTGCCTATTTTGGCCAAAACTCGGGCGTATCATATCTTGCGCCTGGCCAAAAAACAAGCAGAACCTATTATTTAATACACAAAAAGCGAGAGTTGTCAACCTTGCGCCAATATGGTAAATATGGTAAAATTGTTGGCGATGGATTCCGGCTCGGGGGCCGGAATGACACGACTGGTTATGTTTGAAAAAATTGTTCAGTTGGATAAATATCTAAATCAGGAGTTCGTCGGTTCCGGCGGAAAATTTTTGCAGGGATTGGGAATTTTTATTGATTCGGCTTCGGGCATGGTTGTTTTTGGCGTCATCGGCCTAATCGCGGCGCTGTATTTTTGCAAAACAAAAAAATGGCGCGAGCTGGCCTTGTTTTTCGCGGCCGGGGCCGGCGCGGTTTTTTGGGAATTATTTTTGAAATGGGTTTTTGGCCGGCCGCGCCCGGGCGCGCTGTCGCCGACCGATGGTTTTAGTTTCCCCAGCGGGCACGCGACTGTTTCCCTGGCTGTCTTTGGCGCTATAATATATTTGTTTGCTCCGCGCATAAAAAATAAAAATTGGCGCAAGATTTTTATCGGCGCTTGCGCTCTGTTTATTCTTCTCATCGGCGTCAGCCGCGTGTATCTGGGGGTGCATTGGTTTAGCGATGTAGTGGCCGGCTTTGCTCTCGGTTTAGTTTGGCTTTGGCTGGTAATTTTTGGCTTCAAACGATTTTGGCGATAGTGATACCCCTCCCTTTAACCCTCCCCTTAATAAGGGGAGGGAGGGGTGGGGTTTGCTTTTTTAGGTTCGCGAGTATATTATAAAAATGTATGGACGAGCAATTTTCCTACAAATTTTTTAATACCACCAGGACGGCCTGGGACGCGATGTACGCCGCCATTTCCCGCGCCCAAAAATCCATTTATTGGGAGGTGTATATTTTTGTTGACGATGCTTCGGGCGCGCGCTTCGTGGATTTGCTTTGCGAAAAAGCCCGGGCCGGTCTGGACGTAAAAATCGTGGTGGACGCGCTGGGTAGCAAAGGGCTTTCCAACTCGGGCATCAAGCGCCTGAAATCCAGCGGCGCGAAAGTGCTGGCGTTTCACCGCCTGGCGCCGGATTTTAATTTGCGCGGCTGGTGGAACGATGTCTGGCGCCGCACCCACCGCAAGGTGCTTATCATAGACAGCGCCGAGGCGTTTATCGGCGGGGTGAACGTGGAGCACGGCTCGGCCGAATGGGACGACCTGCTCTTGGAGCTGTCCGGAGAAAAAATCATCCGGCCGCTGGCGCGCGGATTCGCCAAAAGTTATTTGCGTTCGGGCGGGGAGCGCAAAGACGTGCGCGAACTGCTGCACCCCAAAATCACGCGCGGCCTGGAAGAGTGGCGCGAGAAAATAAATTTTATTTTGCACTCGCCGGTAAAAGTAACGCGCCATTCGCCCCTGCAGAATTTTTACGCCAAGGCCCTGGGGGTGGCCAAAGAAAGTTTTAATTTGCTCACGCCCTACTACGCGCCGGACCGGAATTTTTTGGAGCTGGTGTCGCGCGCGCGCAAGCGGGGAGTGAAAGTAAATATCATTATGCCCTGGCGCACCGACGTGAAGCTGATGGAATATATGGCGCGCGCCCTGTATGGGGTTTCGGAAAAAGCCGGCGCCGCCTTTCATTTTTTGCGCAAAATGAATCACGGCAAGGCTGTTAGTGTTGACAGCGCCCTGGGCATGGTAGGCAGCGCCAATCTCACCCCGCGCAGTTTATTTATGAACCAGGAAGCGGGCGTGGTTTTTTCCGATGCCAAAATGGTGGACGAACTCAACCATATTTTGGACGACTGGAAAAGCCAGGCCGACCCGCTTTTGGAAGTGGGTTTCAAAAAGCGCGGCTGGGCCAAGCGGTTTAAGGATTGGTGGGTAAAAAGATTACGCGATTATGTCTAACGCGCCTTTGGCCGACCGCCTGCGCCCGCGCGATTTTTCCGAATTCGCGGGACAGTCGGAAATCGTCGGCCCGGACAAATTACTGCGCAAGCTGATAGAAAACGACGAGCTGTCGTCAATTATTTTTTGGGGCCCGCCGGGCACGGGCAAGACCACGTTGGCGCGCATTATCGCCGGCGAAACCGCGGCGCGATTTGAAATGCTCTCGGCTGTGATGAGCGGCAAAGAGGAACTGCGCCGGATAATCGCCGAGGCGAAAAAATTGCTGGAGCAGGAAAAGCGCACCGTGCTGTTTGTGGATGAAATCCATCGTTGGAACAAGGCCCAGCAGGACGCGCTGCTGCCTTTCGTGGAAAACGGCACGATTATTTTAATCGGCGCCACGACCGAAAATCCGTCTTTTGAAATCATCGGCGCCCTCTTGTCGCGCTCGCGCGTTTTTATTTTGAAACATTTAAGTCGAGGGGATATAATAAAGATAATTGAACGGGCTCTAACCGACGAAGACAGGGGATTGGGTAGATTAAAAATAAAAATGCCGGACGAGACGAAGGAATTACTGGCCGAGCTGTCGGGCGGCGATGCGCGCGTGGCCCTAAACGGTTTGGAGCTGGCGGCCAAGGCGATGGGGAATAAAAAATCCATTCTCGGCGAGGACATCAAAGAAGCCCTGCAACGCACGCATCTCATTTTTGACAAAAGGGGAGAGGAGTTTTACAATTTAATATCAGCCCTGCACAAATCCATGCGCGGGTCTGACGCCAACGCGGCGTTGTACTGGCTGGCGCGCATGCTGGAAGGCGGGGCCGATCCGCTCTACGTGGCGCGCCGGGTACTACGTTTTGCCAGCGAAGACATTGGCATGGCCAACAGCGAAGCCCTGGTGCAGGCCAATGCGGCCTATGACGCCTGCCACAAAATCGGCATGCCAGAGTGCGCGGTGCATCTGGCCCAGGCCGTTGTTTATTGCGCCAAGTCCACAAAATCAAATTTGCTCTATGTCGGTTACGGACGGGCGGCGTCTGACGCGCGCCAGACATCGCATTTGGGCGTGCCCCTGCACTTGCGCAACGCCCCCACTGATTTTATGAAAGATATCGGTTACGGCAAGGATTATAAATATTCCCCCGAATTCGACTATAAAGAAAAGCAGGAGTATATGCCGAAAGAATTAAAGGGGAGAAATTATTTAAAATTCAATTCCCAATGACCAATGTCCAATCAATTTCCAAGTTTCAATGTTCAAAACGGACATTGGAAATTGTGATTTGGAAATTTAAAAAATTTTATGTCAATAAAATTTTTATTACATGCCTGCTGCGCGCCGTGCAGTATCGCGGTGATAGATGAGCTGAAATCAAAGTTCGTTTTGACCGTGTTTTTTTACAATCCCAACATCCATCCGGAAGAAGAATACAAAAAAAGAAAAGCCGAATTGGTGAAAGTTTGTAAAGAATGGGGCGTGCCGATGGTGGACATGGATTACGACGCAGACCGGTGGCACAAGATCGTGGGTGAAGGCCTGTCTGCCGAGGGCGAGGGCGGCACGCGCTGTTTCTTGTGTTTCAAATTTCGTTTAGCCAAGGTGGCCGATTATGCCGCCAAAAACTGTTTTCAGTATTTCGGCACCTCGCTTTCCAGCGGCCGCAATAAAAACGCCGAGGTAATAAACGACGTTGGCCGGTCTTTCGCGGCGCATTATAAAATAAAATACTACGCCGCTGATTGGAAAAAAGGCGGACGGCAGGAAAAGGCGCGCCAGATGGCGGCCGAGCGGGGGATTTACCGCCAGGATTATTGCGGCTGTGTTTATTCTTTTCGCGACAAGCGCGAGGAATAGGCGTGCGCCCTCCTCCCCCTTTTAGAGCCTGTCCCGAACTTGTTTCGGGAGGGAGGATAGAGGAGGGAGTATGTGTATTTTTCTCTTGTTCCCTCCCGCGTATTCAATTCTGACGGTTATTATTTTCGGCCCTTGGCCGATATTTTTCAAAAGCTCTTTTATTTTCTCCGGCCACTCAATCGCGCAAATCGTATCCGGCCTGCCCAAATAATCCAGCGCGCCGATTTCCACAAGTTCGTGCTCATTTTTTAGCCGGTAGGTATCTATATGGACGAATTTTTGTGTCCCCCTGCCCCCACACCAAAATTTTTGGTGTGGGGGCCTGCCCGAGGGGGACTTTGAGGGGGGTGGGAGCAAGTACACATTCATCAACGCGAACGTCGGACTGGTAATTTTTTCTTTGACGCCCAAGCCGGCGGCAATGCCTTTCACCAATGCAGTTTTGCCCGCGCCCAGTTCGCCGTAAAGCAATAAAATATCGCCGCCGCGCAATTTTCGCGCCAAAGCCGCGCCAAACGCAAATGTTTCTTTTTCGTTTTTCGTGATAATTTTTTGATTGTTTTGACGGGTTGACATAGAAAAGCGATTACCTGTAATATATAGATGGTGGGCGCGGAGCGGCGGAAAAAATGTTCTACAACTTTTTTTCATAGGTTCGCCAATATCTGTTTGGCCCTTGGGTCAAACGTGCGGCTTACCACCTACTATCACGGGACACGTGACGCCGCTTGCGCGCTTAACCCTTTTTTGATTTTACAGTAAAACTGAAAAAAAGCAACGGGTTATACTGCGTATAGCCCGTTCTCGCTCGGAAACGCAAAATTAAAATTTTGCGTTTCGCTCGCTCGAACGGGCTATAGCGAAGTTGGTATCGCGCATGCATGGGGTGCATGAGACCGTGGGTTCAAGTCCCACTAGCCCGACTAACACAAACTACTCCGCCCGGGCGGAGTAGTTTTTTGCTACTGGATTCCGGTCGCCTGCGACGACCGGAATGACAATTTTTACTCAATGCAACAGTCAATCGCTTTTTTGACCAGCGTGCGCAAACGGCCCATCAGCCCGGCCTTTTCCTCGTCGTGCCGGTTGAGAGCGTTGTCGTCTATCTTTTTAATGTCGTCGGTTTTTATCAATTTCATGTTCACGCCCCAAAACAGCGAATACAAATCATAAGCCTTTTGAAACAAATCGCGCGCCTCGTCTTTTTTGCCCATGCCCATTTGCTTGGCGCCCACTTCCATCAGGCGCATGCTGGCGGCCAGCAAATGTTTGGAAATGCACCAGACTTCGCCTTCGTATTCTTTTATAATTTTTCGCAAAAGTTCTCCCCTTATCTGCCGCACTTCTTGAAGCAAATCATAATATTCGGGCTTGCCGGTTTTGGCGCCGGTAAAGAAAAAATGCTCTTCAATGCTAATCAGGTTCATGATGGCGATGGACAAATCCTGGTCCGAAGACAAATCCAGCTTGTCCTGTTTTTTCATGCCGTCAACTTTTTTGACGAGCTCGTCCAAATTTTGAATGGGATTGTCCATAATTTAACGTGTTATAAAATAAAACAGCGCGCTGAGGGCGACCAGCGGCCCCACGGACAGCGCTATTTTTTCAAAGGGAAAATGCGCGTGCCCGTTGTTTTTAGTTTTGAGATAAAAATATAAATTGGCGCCGGCGTAAAATACCACACTGCCGATGATGATGCCGAGCAGTAGTTTGTCCATGCCCCACAGGGTATTGTATGGATGTCCTATGACATTCATCCAGAACAGGGGAACAATGGTGAGGCCATAATAAACAATCGCGAAAACAATGCCGCTTAATTTGAAGTTTTTGCCTTTTTTGATAAGCCAGTTTTTTGTCCACATTGTCAGCGCGGCCAGCAGGCCGCCCACCCACAAGCCGGTAATGGCATCATCCACGCCCAGCCAGCGCGACAGCCCCACGCCCGCCCCCACGGCCACGGCGCAGACAGGGCACACTGCTTTGGCCGGAGCCGCGGCGGCAAGAATGACGAGGATACTAATTAGCGACGTTTTTTTGTTTAACATACTGAAATAAATAATCTCTCACCTGGTCTTCTCCGACGTGGCAAGAAGCGCCGTCTGACAAAAACGGCACCCCCACCTGCCCGCCCGGCAGACCGCATTTTTTGGCGGCCCTGGCCATGTCCAGGGCATTGCCCTGGTCGTGATAAACTTCTTTGCGGTTGATGGTTATTTTTTCGTCCAGCTTGTTGCTTTGAATGAAAGCGTCTATGTTGGCGCAGTGCGGGCATTCGCGACCGTAATATAAAACAATCTCTCCGGCCGCGGCTGGTTTTTCGCGGAAAAGAAAAATTACGCCGGCGATGGCCGCGAGAGAAATGATGACAAGCAGGGTTGTTTTTTTCATGTTAATCCTTAGGCCGCCTTTTTGGCCAGAGTGCGCCGGCAGGTGGAGCAGACGCGCGCGGAAACGCCGTCCAGCTTTATCATCTGCAAGTTCGGCTTTTGGCGCCGCGGCGTTTTGATGTTGGAGTGGCTGACGCTGTTGGCGCGGGCCGCTTTTTTTCCGCACAAGTCGCAGGTTCGGGACATAGTGAGCAAATTATACTAAACTTGGCATTTACTGTCAAGTATGGTATTATGAAGACAATTCATTTTTTTCATATTTTGCGTTTGTATGCCGTCAAAAATTCAAAAAGAAGGGCCGTTTGAAGGGGCGCTGAAACAACTGGAAAAAACGCGCAAGCTCATCAGCCTGGAAGAAAATATTTACGCTCAGCTCAAAGCGCCGAAGCGGTTTTTGCAAGTGTCCATTCCGGTGCGCATGGACAATGGCTCGGTGCGGGTCTTTACCGGCTATCGTTCGCAGTATAACGACAGCCGCGGGCCGTACAAGGGCGGTATTCGTTTTCATCCGGATGTGAACGAAAGTGAAGTCAAGGCCTTGAGTATGTGGATGACTTGGAAGTGCGCCGTGGTCGGCATTCCTTTGGGCGGCGGCAAGGGCGGGGTGATTGTCAATCCCCGCGAGCTGTCGGTCGGCGAGCTGGAGCGCCTGTCGCGCGGCTATATTCAGGCCGTGTTTGCGTTTTTGGGTCCGCAACTGGATGTGCCGGCCCCGGATGTTTACACTGACCCGAAAATCATGGGCTGGATGCTGGATGAATACGAAAAATTGCTGGGTCATCACGCGCCCGGAGTAATTACCGGCAAGCCCCTTTCTATCGGCGGTTCAGCGGCGCGCGGCTACAGCACGGCCCAGGGCGGGGTTTATGTTTTAAGCAATGCCGCGGCCAAATTAAAATTAAGCAAAGACGCCAAGGTGGCTATCCAGGGTTTTGGCAACGCCGGTTCCAATATGGCTGATTTGCTGGCCAAAAAAGGATACAAAATTGTGGCTGTGAGCGATTCCAAGGGCGCTATTTACAAGGCCAAGGGATTGGACGTGGCGGCTTTAGCGGCGCACAAACAAAAAACCGGCGGGGTGGCCAATTTTGCCGGTGCGCAAAAATTGGAAGACATCATCGGCTGTGATTGCGATATTTTGGTTTTGGCGGCTTTGGAAAATTCCGTCACTTTGGAAAATGCGAAAAGCATCAAAGCGAAATTGGTGTTTGAGCTGGCCAATGGGCCGGTTTCGCCCGGGGCCGATGAGGTTTTGGCAGGCGACGGAGTTTCGATAATACCGGATATTTTGGCCAACGCCGGCGGAGTGGCCGTGAGCTATTTTGAACAGGCGCAAAATGCGAGCAATTATTATTGGACCGAAGCAGAGGTTTTGCAAAAACTGGAAAAGCTGATGAACGATGCTTTTGACGCGGTATGGGAAAGAAAAGAAAAATATAAAACGACCTTGCGCCTGGGCGCGCATATTTTGGCCGTGGAGCGCGTGGCCCAGGCGATGAGGGATAGGGGATTGAATTAAAATGACCAATTTCAAATTACAAATGTCAAATTAATGTCAAAATTACAATGTCCAATTTGATATTAAAATTAGTCATTGGACATTGATTGGAAATTGGAAATTTGGATTTTGAAATTTTCGTATGCTGTCTTACATCTGGTTCACTTTCCTGTATCAGCCGCTGTTTAATGCCTTGGTTTGGCTTTACGTAAACGTGGCGCATCAAAATTTGGGCTGGGCTGTGGTTTGGCTGACAATTTTTTTGCGCGTTCTGCTTTTGCCGTTCACAATAATTTCTTACCGCGACGTTGGGCGCCAGGAAAAAGCCCAGCTGGAGGCCTTAAAAGCGGCGCGGGCGTACCAGGGCGATTTAGTGGCGCAGAAAGAAATTATCCGCGATATCATGAGGAAAAACCGCATTTCGCCCTGGGCCAAGGTTTTGACTTTGGGCGTTCAGCTTTTGGTTTTGGTCCTGCTCTATCAGGTTTTCGTGCGCGGCATTACCGGCGAGAAGGTCATTAAAATTCTTTACCCGAGCATTGATTTTCCGGGCAAAATCAACACTGAATTTTACGGTTTTGACATCGGCGCTAGGCATGATTTTATCTGGGCCGGCGCGGCCGCGCTCTATTTGTTTATTTCCATAATGTTCGCCAGCCGGCATCGCAAGCATTGGGACGGCGCTTCGGCCGTCTATGTGGTGCTTTTTCCGCTGGCCACTTTTTTCGCGCTTTGGCTTTTGCCTATGGTTAAATCGCTCTTCATTTTGACAACCATGATTTTTTCTGATACAATATCCGTGTTAAAAGCGCTTTTATTCCCCGCTAAAAAAACCTAGTATAATTGTCATTCCCGCGAAAGCGGGAATCCAGCAAATATGTCCGCCGACTCATTGGACAAACTGATGTATTCGTTCGTGATGGAGGATGTTTTGAAAGGCATTTTTATCACAGTGCCGCCCGGGTATGTGGCGTGCGTTTACGATTACGGCCGGGGAGTGCTGAAAAAAGTTTTGACTCCGGGTTTGCATTTGAAAATTCCGTTTTGGCAGAAGGCCAAATTGTTTAACACACAGACCTTGGAATACAGCATTTCGCGCAACTTTAATCCCGAGCACGAAAAGTCTTTGGGCGATATTCCCATCGCGGCCGTAACCAAAGACAGCCAGCGCGTGGGCGTGGAAGGCACAATTTTACTTCGCCTGGACGTGCACCAGATTCCCAGCATTTGGCAGACCATTGGCGAGGATTTTGTGGTCAAGATAGTGCGGCCCAGCATACGTAGCCGCATCCGCATGGTCTTTTCGCACTATGATTTTCAGGAAATTATCACGGTGAAGCGCGACGCCGTGGAAATGGAACTAAAAAACGAGCTTGAGCGCATCTTTTACGCGCGCGGCATTTACGTGGAGAATGTATTGCTCTCCGAGATTTCACAGATAAGGCAGTAATGTCATTCTGGCTCGGGAGCCAGAATCCATCATTCAATTCAAACCGGCAGTATCACTGCCGGTTTTTATTATTGACTTTTTTATGTTAGTGGTATATTATAATGGGTCTTTTCGGATTCACGTCCGAGGGATAGTTTGAAAACCAGCCGCTTGCAAGCGGCACAACGATGGAGGGAAATCATGATCGCTCTTTTTATCGTGCTGACGCTCTGTGCCTTGGCAGGCAAGGTGTACCTCACCTTCTTCAAAGAGGAGGAATGGTGGGGGAATGTTTGTCTGTTATTCGGGCTGGTCTTTAGTGTGGTCATCGCGACGTTTCTGGCGTATAATGACCAGAAACGTGACTGGGAGAAAAAAGTGGCAAATGCTAAAACTGTTACAGGAATCGTGCAAAGAGTGTCGGTGGAGGTTGCTACTCCAAGTAACTTCGCCACCTTCTATATCTACTTGCGCGGCGACTCTAAGCTCTATCGTTTGTCGAGGAATATTTCCGACGAGCTGCCGTCCACACGTGAAGGCGACAGGGTGCGTGTGAAGTATGTGGAAGGAAAAGATGAGACGATCTACTTCGACAACCTCGATCTCTCTCCCACTCCACCGACCTCCACGGCCTGTCCGGAAAGGCAGTGATAGAGATGACGAAGCTCAGGCGGTGCATGTTGTTGGCGGTTGAGATCGTGTTCTGGACGGTTGGTTCGTTGGTTTACGTTGCGGTTGTGCTGTTTCTGGCGCCGCCGTTGCCGGTAATCACCGCTACTCTCGGCGTGTTTGGCGCCCTGCTGTCGCCGTTGGGAGGGGTCGCCTTCGGAACGGCGCTGGTTCTGGGCGCTAACAAACTTGAAGAAAGGAGGCGGAAATCAAGGCGGTTCTTTGTGTGATTTTTCAGGAGTGTTCCGGCGCGCTAGTAGCGAGGCGCTGGGCAGAGTGGGGAAAGGAGGAAATCTCGCTACCACTCAAAAGCAGCTTTTTACAAGGCTGTTTTTGTTTTTTCCATGCTCTTGACATTCCTTTCGCGCGTATGATATTATCACTCGTGTAGTGAGAGTGATAACGGACGCTGGATTCCCCCGTACTTAGTCGGGGGAATGACACTTGGATAAAGTATGGATACTCGCAGACAAAAACTCCTTATTTTGGTGATAGAAAACTATATTGATTCAGCCGAGCCGGTTGGCTCCAAGTTTTTGGTGTCTGACGCGGATCTGGATTGGAGCGAAGCCACGGTGCGAAACGACCTGCGCGCCCTGGAAGAAGAGGGTTATCTGACCCACCCGCACACTTCGGCCGGACGCGTGCCCACCGAGCGCGGCTACCGTTTTTATCTGAAAAATTTGGATTTGAACAAGGTCAAAATTTCCAAGCGCGACAACGATGTTTTGGGTATGAGCATGAAAGAAGCGCGCGACGTGGAACTGCGCTACAAAAATTTGGCCAGGTCGCTGGCCGAGCTTTCCGGCGAGACCGTGCTGTTTGCTGTCTCGCCCGAGAAAGTGTATTTTACCGGTCTTTCCAATTTATTCAGCAAGCCGGAGTTTCACGCCCTGGAGCTGATAGCCGACTTGTCGCAGATTTTGGATCACTGCGACCGCTGTCTGGACCAGTTTTTTTCCGAAGAAGAAGTGGGCGGCGAACCTAAGTTTTTTTTGGGGCGTGAACATTCTTTCGGCGACATGCTTTCGGCGTTGGCTTTCAGTGGCGGTCCGGAGAGTTTGCTGGTGATGCTTGGCCCCATGCGCATGGATTACCGCCGCAATTACGCCTTGATGAATAAGATAAAAGAATTGTTATAAATATGGCTGAAGAAGAAAAAAAAGAGATAGAGGAAAAGGAAGAGGGAGCGCCTTGTGAAAAGTGTGAAGAGCACAAAGCCAATTGGAAGAGGGCGTTGGCCGATTACAAGAATTTGCAAAACGAGATCGCCCGATGCAAATCAGATTGGGCGAAAATGAGCGAGGCGCAGATTTTGCAGGAGTTTATTCCGGTGTATGATAATCTGAAACGGGGGCTGGCGGTTTCTCTCCCCCTGCTCGAGGGGGAGAAGCCCGAAGAACAGAGGGGGTGGGAGCAGTTGAAACAGGGGATAGAGTACGTGAAAAAGCAATTTGGAGAGGTCTTGAAAGCGCACGGAGTGGAGGAAATAAAAACCATCGGCGAACAGTTTGACCCGCGTTGGCACGAAGCCGTGGGCGAGGAAGAAGCCGATGGCGCCGAGGCGGGCGCGATTGTTCGCGAGGTGGATTCGGGATATAAAGTGGGCGACAGGGTCATAAAACCGGCGAAAGTAATCGTGGCGAAATAGCACCTTAAAATTAGGTCTTGACAAACGGGTGGTTAGTGTTGTATAGTAAATTCACTAAAATCACCCACTCTGCTCCCGCAAGGGAGCACAGTGGGGCTTTTATTTTATAAAGAAAAAAGAAAATAAATTTTCTCCCTTAATTAGGGGGAGAACGCCAAACAGTTCCCTCCCCTAAAAGGGGAGGGTGTAAAACAATGAAATTATGTCAAAAGTACTCGGAATAGATTTGGGGACTACGAACAGCTGTATGGCTGTGATTGAAGGCGGCCAGCCGAAAGTGCTGGAAAACAAGGAAGGAGCGCGCACCACGCCCTCGGTGGTGGCGGTAAGCAAAAGCGGCGAGCGGCTGGTGGGCTTGCTGGCCAAACGTCAGGCCGTCACCAATCCGGAAAACACTTTGTATTCCATCAAGCGCTTGATAGGTCGCAGATGGGAAGACCCGGAAGTGCAAAAGGATTTGCAACTGATGCCTTATAAAATCGTGAAAGCCAATGGCGGAGTGAAAGTGGCTTTGCAGACCGAAGAAAAATCGCCGCAGGAAATTTCGGCCATGATACTGCAAAAAATGAAAACCGACGCCGAGGCGCGTTTGGGCGCGACCATCACCGAAGCGGTCATCACCGTGCCGGCGTATTTTGATGACAGTCAAAGACAGGCCACCAAAGACGCGGGCGAAATCGCGGGTCTCAAAGTTTTGCGTATTATCAACGAGCCGACCGCGGCCGCTCTGGCTTACGGTTTTGACAAAAAAGCCGAACAGAAAATCGCCGTGTATGATTTGGGCGGCGGCACTTTTGACGTTTCCATTTTAGAAGTGGCGCCCGACACGGTGCAAGTGCTCTCCACCAATGGCGACACGCACTTGGGCGGCGATGATTTTGACCAGCGCGTGATTGAATGGATTTTATCCGAGTTCAAGCGCGATAGCGGCATTGATTTGGGCAAGGACCCCCTATCTTTGCAGAGAATAAAAGAAGCCGCCGAGAAAGCCAAGATAGAATTGTCCACTGCCCAGGAAACCGAAATCAACCAGCCGTTTATCACTTCCGACGCCTCGGGCCCCAAACATTTAATGATGAAACTGACCCGCGCCAAACTGGAAGAATTGGTGGGCGATTTGGTGGAAAAAACCTTGGAGCCCGCGCGCAAGGCCCTGGCCGACGCCAAACTGACAGCCAATGATTTGCACGAGGTGATAATGGTGGGCGGCATGACCCGCATGCCCTTGGTGATGCAAACCGTGGAAAAGTTTTTCAACAAGAAACCGAACATCAGCGTGAACCCCGACGAAGTGGTGGCCATTGGCGCGGCCGTGCAAGGCGGCGTGCTTTCCGGCGACGTGAAAGACGTTCTGCTTTTGGACGTAACCCCGCTTTCGCTGGGCATAGAAACCCTGGGCGGCGTGATGACAAAATTAATAGAACGTAACACCACGGTTCCCACCAGCAAGTCGCAGGTGTTTTCCACGGCGGCCGATAATCAGCCGAGCGTGGAAATTCACGTGCTTCAGGGCGAGCGTCCGATGTCTGGCGACAACAAGACCCTCGGCCGGTTTATCCTTAGCGGTTTGCCTCCGGCGCCGCGCGGAGTGCCGCAAGTTGAGGTGAGTTTTGACATAGACGCCAACGGCATTTTGAACGTCAAAGCCAAAGACAAGGCCACTAATGCCGAGCAGTCCATTCGCATTGAGGCCTCTTCGGGTTTGAATAAAGACGAAGTGGAAAAAATGAAAAAGGAAGCCGAGGCGCACGCCACCGAAGACAAGAAAAAACAGGAATTGATAGAGGCGCGTAATTTGGCCGACACCATGATTTACACCACGGAAAAAATGATGCGCGAGGTGGATGAAAAAAAAGTGGCCGTCACTGACGAAGAAAAAACAAAAGTAGACGACGCGCTCAAGGCCCTCAAAGACGTGAAAGATAAAGAAGACGTGGAAGCCATAAAAAAGTCCGCCGAAGAATTATCCAAAGCCGCGCAAACCGTGGGCATGAAGATGTATCAGCAGGAGCAGGCAAACAAAGGCGGCCAGGCCGGCGGCAACCCAAGCGGCGAGGGAAAAAAAGACGAAGGCCCGATTGAGGGCGAGGTGGTTGATGATAAGAAGTAAAGAGAGTAGAATAAAGAGGCCCTAATTAGGGCCTCTTGAATAATTAAGATAAAACGTATGTCAGAAGGGTATACTAAAAATGGCACTCACGATAGGGTTAGCCGCTTGCTTGAAACAGAGGGGCAGTTGGCAATTTTCAGGGCGGAAATAGAAACGTTGAGAAACAGGTATGGCAGTAAAGATGCCACTTTGGCCAATGTTAAAGATGTTGAAGAATTGGATGAGAAGGATATGGAAAGCTGGCAGATTTACAAGAAAATTTTAACAAATGTTAATAATTTGGTGAATGACCCGGAAGCAATGCTGTCGGACTGCAAAGATTTGATGGCGAGAAATTTTGTCTCAAAAACCGAATCTGTCGCAGAGTCCGGAAGACAGTCAAAGTTGTCTTTTATGAGCTGGCTTAACAACAGAAATCCTTTCTCCTGGGCACAGCTTTTCACATCTGGCGATATCAGCGCTGAAGAATTAAAACTTACACTGACTCGCGATATTGGCAGGTATTTGTAAAAAAACATGTCCAAGGATTATTATATGGCCTGCGGCCATATAAGCTCCTTGACTCGGAAATTGCCATTCGTGGCAATTTCTCTCGTCTGCGTTCGCTTATAAAATTTTAGGGCAAAAATGTCTGGGTATGGCAAAAGATTACTATAAAATACTGGGTATTGATAAAAACGCCTCGCCCGAGGAAATAAAAAAAGCTTTCAAAAAGCTGGCTTTGGAGCACCATCCGGACAGGCCGGGCGGCAATGAGGCGAAGTTCAAGGAAATAAACGAGGCCTATCAGGTGCTGGGCGACGCGGAAAAACGCCAGCGTTACGACCAGTTTGGCGCGGACTTTGAACAGCAAGGCGGTTTTGGCGGCGCCAGCTGGGAGGATTTTATGCGGGCCGCGCGCGGGCAAAACGGTTTTAGCAACGGCGGATTTTCATTTAACTTCGGGGACTTGGATTTGGGGGATATTTTCGGCGATGTGTTTGGCGCGGGCCGTTCACGCCGAGGAGGACGTGAGCGCGGCCAGGACATTCAAATTGACGCGCAAATTGATTTCAAAGAAGCGGCTTTTGGCGTGGAAAAAACTTTTTCTTTGCGCAAGAAAAGCCAGTGCGACGTGTGCGGCGGCAGTGGCGCCGAGCCGGGCAGTAAAATGGAAACCTGCAAGACCTGCGGGGGACAGGGGCAGGTGGTACGCCAGCAAAGCAGTTTTTTTGGCATGGTGCAGACAGTGGGCGCCTGTCCCGATTGCGGCGGCCGCGGGCAAAAGCCGGGTAAAAAATGCAAGCATTGCGGCGGCTCGGGCGCGCTGGCTAAAACCAGCGATATAAATGTGAAAATTCCGGCCGGCATTGACGATGGCCAGGCCATACGGTTGGCGGGTTATGGCGAGGCGGGCGAACATGGCGGGCAGGCCGGTGATTTGTTTGTGCGGGTGCGCGTAAAGCCGCTCAAAGGTTTTGAACGCGACAGCGATGACGTCTACACCGAGAGCGAGATTAGTTTTGTTCAGGCCGCGCTAGGCGATAATATCAGCGTGGAAACATTGGACGGTTTGCTCACGATTGTGGTGCCGGCTGGCACCGAGCACGGGCAAATGATACGACTCAAAGGCCGCGGGATAGAACGAATAAACCGCGGGGGCCGGGGAGACCATTTCGTAAAAATAAAAATCCGCGTGCCGAAAAAATTAAGCCGCTCGGCGCGGAAGTTGTTAGATGATTTAAGAGGGGAATTGTAATAATCGCTGGCTCCATAGTTGCGAAGCACTATGGAGCTCAAATGTTGGTCAGCAATTCGGCTCCACAGCCCCGACTGGGTCGGGGACTATGGAGCCAGCCATAGGATAACACTGGATTCCCCCGACTAAGTCGGGGGAATGACAACATGAATAAGAAAAAATTTGAAAAATTTTACAGCGACAACATAGACAAAATTTACCGTTTTGTCTTTTTTCGCGTGGGCGGGGACAAAGACCTGGCCGAGGATTTAGTTTCGGAAGTTTTCATGAAGGCGTACAACAGCTTTGCGGTCTACGATGAAAACATCAGCAAGTCGGCCTGGCTGATTACCATCGCCCGCAACCACTTGGCCAATTACTGGCGCGATCGTAAACTGACCTCGCCTTTGCCAACGGGCGAAGACGGCGAGGAAAGCGAATCGGTCTGGCTGGATTCGGGCATCGTCAAATTCAAGCAGGAAGAGAACGGCCGCCAGGTTTACGAACTGCTGGAAAAGCTGAATCCGGACGAAAAAGAGGTTGTAACCTTTCATTATTTATTCGGGTATAGTTACTCGGAAATCGCCCAAATGAGGGGCTCCAGCGAAGGAGCGGTCAAGGTGGCGGCCCATCGGGCGATAAAAAAGATGAGGGGGAGACTATGAATACCCCTCCCGCGCCCTCCCCTTAAAAAAGGGGAGGGGCAAACTAAATATGAATCTCAAAGTTAGGTACAATTTATGGAAAGAACAGCGCCGGATGTCGCCGAATTTTAAGTTTAAGCGCGCGCTTTTGGCGCGTGTGCTGGATTCTCGCCTGCGCGGGAATGACAGCGAGGACTGGCGCGGCAAACACCCTATTAGATTTTTTGCCTATTTCACCCACTTGCGCTGGGGCGTGGTTATGGCCAGTGTTTTGTTGTTGGCTTTGCTGGCCACCGGCGCATACGCCTACAACAGCGACGAAGTTACCGAGGGTACTGTTTTGTATCCGGTAAAACAAAAGCTGGAAGAAGTGGAGGAACTGACCAAGCGCACGCCCGAAGCCAAGGCGGATTTTTATCTGAAACAGATTAAGCGGCGCGAAGCCGAGGAGGCGGCGCTGGAGCGCCGGCGCGCCAGGATTGAAAAAGCTAAAAATCGGCTGGACATGCTGGAAAAAAACATAGAAGCGTCCGAGGAAAAAGCCGAGCGCGTGCAGACCCAGCTTGAAGAAGTAAATAAAATATTGAGCGGCAAAAACAGCGCGCAGAACAAAGAATTGCGCCAGCGCGTGCAGGCGATTTTGGAAGCCAAAAAAATAAAAAGAGAGCGCGAATTGGACAAAAAAGTGGAAATGATACGGCGGAAAGCGGAAATGATTGACAAGTTATACGCCAGCTTGGAAGAGGAAATGGAAAAAGAAGAATAAAATAATTAAAGGTCGAGACAAAAAGTGTGTCTATTAAAATAAACATAAATTATATGTTCAAAAAAATTATAACCCTAACACTGGTGGCCGCGATGGCTCTGGCCCTGGTCGCTCCGGCGTCGGCCTCTACTTTGGACGACACCACCACTACCCTGAAAAACAAACTGAAAGATTTGAATAGTCAGATTAAGGATGTCAGGAAACAGTTGAATAAAGTGTCTGTCTTGAAAAGAATACTCGCCCGTCCGTTTGTTTTGAAAGGCGAATTGGTTTCTGTCGCTGGTCTCACGCCTCCGACCACGCTTACGGTAAAATTAACCGGCATGTCGCCGAAAAGACCAAATGACGCCGAAGCTGTTTGGCCTGAAATTGGGAAAGAATTGACCGTAAAAATAACCGAGAAAACACAGATTGTGCGCCGCTATTGGGGCAAGAGCTCGCTGGAAGAGCTGACTCCCGGCGATAAACTGCACATTGTCGCCAAGAGGGGCGAAGACGGCGTGTTCACGGCTACGGTGGTTAAAGACGAGTCAATCCATGTTACCTTCCGCGTGCACAATGGCAAAATTGAGTCCATTGACGCGGCGGCCCAGACCTTTGTTTTGAAGCAGAACAACAAACGGCAGGTAACGGTGAAAGTTTCCGCCAAGACAAAACTGTTCGTGCTTGGCGTAACCAATCCGACATTCGCTGATTTGAAAGTCGGCATGAGGGCGCATGTGCGCGGAGTGATAAACAACCGAACCAAGACCATAGACGCTTCGCTCGTGCGCGCCAATTGGCCGCTCGTGGAAGCGACTCCCACCAGCACTCCTACTCCGGTGCCGGCGCCTGCCCCAACACCCACTCCCGCGCCGACCTCCACCACTTCAACCTGATTGAGAATGAACGAAAAAAGGCGGCCTAACGGCCGTCTTTTTTTTTATCCAATATCTGATTCACAATCTTATCCGCTTCTTTATTTTTTTCCCGAAACACATGCCGGTAATTCACTTTTTTGAATTTGGCGGCGACGTTGTAGGCGGCCACGAACATTTTTTGCAGGGTCGGTTCTTTCACTTTGTACTCCAGTTTCATCTGCTTGGTTACCAGCTCGCTGTCCAGCACGCAATCCACGGCTTCGGCCCCCAGCTCGGCCGCTTTTTTCAGCCCGGCGATAAGCGCCGCGTATTCGGCGTAGTTGTTGGTCTGCTCGCCAAGATACTCGCCGAAAGCCGCCACGGTTTTGCCGGCCTCATTTTTTACCACTACCCCGGCCGCCGCCGGCCCCGGGTTACCCCGCGCCCCCCCGTCAGAATAAATAATCAGTTTCATATTTTCAAAATTTTAGTCAATGATTTATCATTGGCGAGCTCGACCAATATATCCAATTCGAGCGAGCGGAACTAAAATTAATATTCCAAACGCCACAATCCTTCCACATTCCCAATTTTATCCACGTAATACAGCGCCTTCTGCCCCGGGTCAGCCGCGGCCACAGCCGCGTTTCCATCCGCCAATTCATGGGTCACGTAATAATACGGAAACAAGGCCGTAATTTTATTTTTCCAGACCAGCGCCAAAGTATTGTGCTTGTCCAGCGGAAATACGTTCATTAAATTTTCGCCGGAGCGGTTTAGCAAATAGGGCTCTTCGCCCGCGCTGTATGTCCACAGCTCCCACGGCGTCCACATCAGCCACCAATTGTTGTATGGCGAGATATAAAATTTGTCGCCGGCAAAAGCAAATTTTTTGTCTCTTGTCACGAGCATCATCTCAGACGCGTTGTTTTTTTTCAAAAGCGCGCTGTCGCGTTCGGCGTAAAGCAGCCGCCAATCTTCCGTGTTTTCCAGTTGGCCGATTTCGGATTGAAAACCCAAAGCGTCTTTTTTGACGAGTAGATTGTGGCTGGAGGTGGCGAATGTTAGAGTCCAGAGCTGGCCGTTGTCCATATACCAGTCGTAAAAATCGCGCTCGGAGATTTTTTGCGCGCGTCCATTGGCTGGCGAAAAGGCGAACAGCCCGTCTCGCGTTTGATAATATAAACTCGGTCTGCTGCCGTCGCCCCATTGCGTTTTGATGATTTTTACCCCGGCGATTTTGGTTAAATTGTAAATCTTGCCCGGATTATCCGGCGCCTGCCTGCCGGCAGGCAGGCAAAACGCGTAGACAACGTCATTGCCTGTCACGGAGGCGCAATTTTTTTCCTTTGCCCACGCCAGAGACGGCAATGTTTTTGGCATGGTTGTCACGCTCGCCAGCGCTTCGGTTTTGGTGTTTAACAACCAAATTTTCCCGTCGGCCGACGAGGCAAAAAGAATATAGCGGCCGTCGCTGGAAAGCGCCAGCGCGGCAATTTGCCCGGGGGCCGCCAAGAGCGGCCTGGCATTTTTTTTGAGCAGGCTGATTTCCTTTATATACACGGTCAGCTTGTTAAAGACCTCTATTTCTTTGTTCCAGTCCGCGTAGCCGGGCGCTGTGATGCGCAAGCTGTATTTGGCCGGCGCGATATTGTTTAGGCGCACCGGCATCTTGCTTTTGATTTTGATGCCGTTCAAATAAAGCGCCGCGTTTTTGGGCTCCACGTCCACGCTGATGGCGCCGGTCTGTTTCAAGAAGCCGTTTTTGAAATCATAGCGATAGCCGGCGGTGTAGGCGATTATTATCGGGGAAACGACAAAAAAAAGCGCGATGAGCGCGAGCAGAAAAGCGCGCCGGAAGGCGAAAGTAAATCTGGTGCCCGGGTATTCCATCTGTTTTGCTTATTTTTTTGAATTATAGTATAATTTAGCAAATATATAAAGGTAAGTAAAGTATGCATCTAAAAATAACCGGTGGAAAAAAATTGCGCGGAGCCATAAATAACCAGTCGGCCAAAAATAGCGCCACGCCCATCATCTGCGCCTGCGCTATGATTAAAGGCCCGGTTACGCTCGCCGACGTGCCTGATATTGAAGATGTCAATCGTATTTTAGAACTCATCGCCAGCATCGGCGTGAAAGTAAAAAAAACCGGTGCGCGCGAATTTTTGTTAGACGCGTCGGGTTCTTTGGACGTAAAAAAAATGAATCGCGCGGCCGCCGAGGCCAATCGGTCGTCTCTTTTTCTGCTCGGCGCTTTGGCGGCGCGGGTAAAAAAATTTTCCCTGTACAAGCCCGGCGGCTGCAAGCTGGGTGAGCGCACCATCCGTCCGCATTTGTTCGCCTTGGCGGATTTGGGCGCGCGCATAGAGGAGCGCGGAGATTGTTTCGCGGTCAAAGCGCCCGCGCTCAAAGGCAATAAAATAATAATGTACGAAAGCGGGGACACGGCCACGGAAAACGCGGTGTTGGCCGCGGCGCTGGCCCGCGGAGAGACGACCATCAAATTCGCTTCGGCCAATTACCAGGTGCAGGATTTGTGTCATTTTCTAAATCGCGCCGGCGCCAAAATTTCCGGCATCGGCACATCCACCCTAAAAATTATCGGCGTCAAAAAATTAAAATCCGTAAAAAATTATTCCATCATGCCCGACCCCATCGTGGCCATGACTTTTATCGCCGCGGCTATCACGACCGGCTCGCGCCTTGTTGTTAAAAATTGCCCCATGGATTTTTTGGAGTTGGAATTGTACAAGCTAAAAAAAATGGGGCAGAAGTTCAAAATAAAAAATCAGCGCTTGTCAAAAAATGGCGCCTTTGCCATTGCCGATATAGAGATTATTCCTTCGGCGCTGACGGCCTCGCAGGATAAAATAGAAAGCCGTCCGTTTCCGGGCCTGAACATAGACAACCTGCCGCTGTTTGTGCCCATACTTTTGCGGGCCAGGGGTAAAACCCTGGTGCATGATTGGGCCTATGAAAACAGGGCCGCCTACAATTTGGAATTAAACAAGCTTGGCGCTAAAATATCTTTGCTTGACCCGCACCGCGTGTGGGTGGAGGGGCCCGCCACGCTGAAAGCGGCCGACATCGCCTCGCCCGATGCCCTGCGTTCGGCCGTGGTTATTCTGTTGGTCATGCTGGCGGCCAGGGGCAAATCAATTTTGCGTAATACCCGCCCCATAGAGCGCGGGTATGAAAATTTATACGCCACATTAAATAAAGCCGGCGCGAACATAAAAATAATAAACGATTAAAATATATTTTGTTTATGGATAATATCCCGGAAAAAAAACCAAGAAAATACGTTTGGCTCATTTTCGCGGTTGCCCTGTTCTCTTTGTCTTTTGGCACGGGCATTGTGGTGGGCCGGGTTTGGGGCATTAAAAAAGCCATTACCGGCGAGGGCGGCAATGTGGAAATCAGCAAGGTGATAAACATCCAGCGCGCGCTGAACAAAAGCGACGAGGTGGAGTTTTCGCAATTTTGGGACGTATGGGACAAAGTGAAAGCGAAGTTCGTGAAACAGCCGATAAAAGACGCGGATTTATTTTACGGCTCAATGCAGGGAATGGTGGCGTCGCTTGGCGACCCGTACTCGGTTTATTTGCCGCCCAAAGAGGCAAACGAATTTGCCAAGGATTTGTCCGGCGAGCTGGAAGGCATTGGCGCGGAAATTGGCATAAAGAGCAGTCAGCTTTTGATAGTGTCGCCTTTGCCTGATTCGCCGGCCGAGAAAGCAGGCCTGCGCCCGGGCGATAAAATTTTAGCCATTGATAAAGTAATCACCCTGGGCATGGACGTAAACACCGCCGTAACAAAAATTCGCGGCCCGGCCGGCACCACGGTTGTGCTCACGATTTTGCGCGACGGGCTGGCCAAAGAAAAAGAAATCAGCATTATCCGTTCCAAAATCAACGTGCCCTCGGTTACTTTTTCCATGAAGCCAGGCAGTATCGCTTATTTGCGCGTCATGCAGTTCAACGGCGAGACCATGGATGATTTTAACAAGTATGTCAAGTCAATCAGCCGCGCGGCCAAGGGCATTATTTTGGACGTGCGCGGCAATCCGGGCGGTTACCTGGACGCGGCCATAGATATGGCCAGCGAATGGGTGGAAAACGGGGTGATAGTTTCAGAAAAGGGCGCGGACGGCCGGGGGAGAGACCACAATACCAACGGCCGGCATCGGTTGGCGAAAATAAAGACCGTGGTGCTGGCCAATCGCGGTTCGGCCTCGGCCTCGGAAATCGTGGCCGGCGCTTTGCAAGACCATAAAAAAGCCGTGGTGCTCGGCGAGAAGACTTATGGCAAGGGCTCGGTGCAGGATTTTGAACTGTTGCCTGACGGCTCGGCTCTGAAGTTGACCGTGGCCGAGTGGTTTACCCCGAGCGGCAAAAATATCAATCAGTCCGGTATTATGCCCAATATTGAGATGAAAGAAAATTGGGAAAAAGACAAGGTGGGCGAAGATAAAATGCTGGACGCGGCTTTGGGGTTGTTCGTCAGCTCCACTTTTGCTTGGTAGCGTTTTCTTACGATGGTTCGTAAATCCCTCCCCTATAAGAGGAGGGAGAGGGTGGGGTTCGCAATTATATGGGCCATGAAAAATGGTTAATTAAACACGAAGAGGAGTGGCGCGTTAAAGACGCTATTAGACGCGCCCTGTTTGAAACCCGTAGTTCTGATACGCCTGAAAGCATATATGCCGTGATGGTCGGAGTACTTAAAGATTTGGTGTCAAAAATGGACGAAATTTCCCTGTCTAAATTAAAAAGAGGCCGCGAATACGTGCTGTCTGATAAGATGCTAAAGGATTTAGCCGATGGAATGTTGGATTATGTAATTAAGAGAAACGAGTTGAAAGTTGATGATGAGATGATAAGGCGTAGAACAGCGTTGATTTTAGAAGCGCTTAGAGAATATTCGGATGGCGTTTCGCGCTCGCTTGCCGAGCCGGTAATAAATCGGGTCGAACAAAAATTAAGGGATAATCGTTTGGAGGAACAGTCTCAATTTTCTTTATTGGATGCCGATCAGATATTTATGCGGCTTAAGAGGTTGAGCATCCCTGGCATGAGAAAAATGCTTCTTAATCCACGTAGTAGCACTTTGCATAATTTATTATTGCAATCTATTGTTGAGACCGATTTTTCGGAAACAAATATAACCGAGTCAGCCCGTATTTTTACGGATAAGTTATTCGGTAAAATAGATAAAGAAAATCCAGAAGCTAACGCTTTTTTAATTAAAATTGAGCAATGGTTAGGTGATGAAAAGAATCAACAATCATTGCATTTATTAAAACAAGAATGGGAAGCAACGCAAAGGGAAGGCAAGCCGCCCGTAAGATAACGGGAGTTAAACCCTCTCCTGCCAGCGCGCGTCTTTTTCCACTTCCAGTTCCAGATAAACTTTTTTGTTGAGCGCGGTTTCCAGTTCTTTGCGCGCCGCGATGCCGATTTCTTTGATGGCTCGTCCGCCCGCGCCGATAATCATTTTTTTGTAGCGGCTGTCATTGGTGTAGATGACGGCTTTAATCACGAAGAGCTCGGGTTTTTCTTCCACGTCCATTATTTCCACGTGCGTGGAATAAGGCACTTCTTTACGCAGGGCTTTGAAGATTTTTTCGCGGATAATTTCCGCCAGCCAAAAGTCGCGGCCGATGTTGGTGATTTGGTTGTCGGTGTAAAGCGGTTCGCCTTCGGGCAAAAGTTCAAAAACTTTTTCCACCAAGGGCTGAACGTGACGGTTGCGCAGGGCCGACAATTCAAACATGGCCGTGAAATCCGGCGCGAGCGCTTTGTAATCGTCCAAAAATTGTTTTTCTTCTTCTGGCAAATCGGATTTGTTGAGCACCAGCAGTTTGGGAACCGTCAAATTTCTTATCAGCGACAGGGCGTATCTTTCTTCCGCACCGATGGAATTCGCCGGGTCAACGATGTAAATAATAAGGTCAACGTTTTTGGTGGCTTCCTTGGCGCGTTCGGTAAGCTTGCCCGACATCGGTCCTCTTTTTTCTTTGAAAATTCCCGGGGTATCAACAAAAACCGCCTGGCCTTGCGCCGAGTTCAGCACACCGTGTATAATATTTCTGGTGGTTTGGGGTTTGTCGGTGACTGCCGCCAGCTTGGTGCCCACCATGGTGTTCATCAGCGTGGATTTGCCCACGTTACTGCGGCCGATAATGGTGACAAAACCGGATTTGAAATTTGAAGTCATAGTTGGTATACTATGTTATAGGAAAATGGAGGAATTGACAAGGGTGATATGAAGGTTGTCTTGGTTCAAAATGTTTCGGGCTTGGGGAAAGCCGATGAAGTGAAGGAAGTGGCCGACGGCTACGCGCGCAATTTTTTGTTTGCCAAAAATTTGGCGGTGCCGGCGACCAGCAAGATTTTGAGCGATTTGGCGGCGCGTCAGGCCAAGAAAACAAAAAACGCCGAGCAAGATTTGCGCGACCAGCAGGCGACGGCGGAAAAATTAGACGGGCGCGAAGTGTTTGTAAAAGAAAAGGCCAGCGAGAGCGGCGCTTTGTACGCGGCCGTGGGTCCGCAAAAAATCAGCGAGGCCCTGAAAAAGATGGGGTTTGCAGTGAATAAAAACAAGATAATTTTGAAACCAATAAAAGAAGCCGGGGAGTACAAAGCCAAAATAAAATTAGGGCATGGTTTGGAAGCCGAGATCACAATCGTAGTGAATTTGGTCTGAATGCATTAAATTATTTGTTTTCTTAATTCAGTATGCGCACGAAATACATTTTTGTCATAGGAGGAGTTTTGTCGGGAGTGGGAAAGGGGATAACAACGGCTTCCATCGGCCGCATTTTCAAAAATCGAGGTTTTAATGTTTCGGCCGTAAAAATAGACCCATACATCAACGTTGACGCCGGCACCATGAATCCAGTGGAGCATGGCGAGGTCTTTGTCACCGAAGACGGCGACGAAACCGACCAGGATATCGGCAATTACGAGCGTTTTTTGGACGAAAATATTTTGTCGGTAAATTACATGACTACCGGGCGAGTATATTTGAGCGTGATTCAAAAAGAGCGCAGTATGGGGTATAAAGGGCACTGCGTGCAGGTGGTGCCGCACGTGCCCATGGAAGTGATTGAGCGCATTAAAACCGCGGCCAAGAAAGCCGCGGCCGAAATAATGGTGGTTGAAGTGGGCGGCACCGTGGGCGAATACGAAAATATCCTGTATCTGGAAGCGGCGCGTATGATGAAGTTGGACAATCCGGACGATGTGGCGTTTGTGCTGGTGAGCTATTTGCCCGTGCCCGGTCATTTGGGCGAGATGAAGACCAAACCCACCCAGCACGCGGCTCGCGCCCTAAACAACTGCGGCATTCAGCCGGATTTTATCATCGCCCGCGGCAAGTACGAGCTGGACAAGCCCCGTCGCGAGAAGCTGGCCTTTTTTTGCTGGCTGCCCTCGCGAGAATGCGTGATTTCCGTGCCCGACATGCCCACCACTTATGAAATTCCTTTGCTTTTGGAAAAAAATAAATTTTGCCAGCTGCTGGCCAAGAAATTAAGCATTGATTTGGGTGACAAGTACGACACGCAATGGGACAAGTTCATCGCTAAAATGAAAACCGCGGAGCGCAAGATAAAAATCGCGGTGGTCGGCAAGTATTTTTCCACCGGCGATTTTACTTTGGCCGATTCTTACACCTCGGTGATTCACGCGGTCAAGCACGCCTGCTGGAAAAATGGCGTGGTGGCGGACATGACTTGGATTGACAGCGAGGACTATGAAAAAAATCCGAAAAAAGTGAAGGAGTTGGCGAAGTATGGCGCGTTAATAGTGCCGGGCGGGTTTGGCACGCGCGGCATAGAGGGGATAATTACGGCCATCCGCTGGGCGCGAGAAAATAATCTGCCGTATTTGGGTTTGTGCTATGGCATGCAGTTGGCGAGCGTGGAGTTCGCGCGCAATGTGCTCGGCTACGCCGACGCCCATACCGTGGAATGTGCCTCGGAAAGCAAGCATTTGATTATCAACATCAACCTCACACAGAAAGAAAACGTAAAAAATAACCGCTATGGCGGCACCATGCGGCTGGGCGCGTACAATTGCGTTTTGAAAAAGGGGAGCGCGGCGCAAAAATTGTACGGCGAAGAAAAAATCAGCGAGCGCCACCGCCATCGCTATGAGTTTGACAACAAATTCCGCGCCGAGATGGAAGCCAAAGGGATGGAAGTGGTGGGTATAAATCCCGAGTCGGATTTGGTGGAAATAATCCAGTTCAAAAATCATCCTTTTTTCGTGGGCACGCAATTTCATCCGGAATTCAAATCCCGCCCCTTGCGCGCCCACCCGCTGTTTGACGGTCTAATCAAAGCGGCGCTGGGGAAATAGGCGCCGGGATGGGTCGCTGGCTCCACAGTCCCCGACAAAGTCGGGGCTGTGGAGCCGAAATGCTGGCCAACATTATGGCTCCACAGCCTCGGTCGCCTGCGGCGACCTCGGACTATGGAGCCAGCCGATGAACAGTCAGCGATAAAAATATTCTTCTATAAACTTATGCCGACGCCGCGGATAAATGAAGCGTATGAAAATTTGACGCATTTTTTGACGATAACGGTAGTAGAATGGATTGATATTTTTACAAAGAGAGAATATTTTGAGGCGATAGCAGAGAGTTTAAAATTTTGCAGAGAAAATAAAGGATTGTTGCTCTACGAATATGTGATAATGACCAATCATTTGCATTTAATCGTAAGGGCCAAAGAAGGTTTCAAATTATCTCAAATAATCAGTGATTTTAAAAAATACACCGCAAGAGAAATCTGTAAATTATTGGCAACAGATAATCGCAGGTATATTTTAAATCTGCTCAAAAATAGTTTTTCCAAAAAAGAGGGTTATCAAAATCAACTTTGGCAAAGGGAAAATTACGCCGAGCCGATGACTTCCGGTAAATTTTTGGATGAAAAAATAACCTATATTTACAATAATCCAGTAAAAAAGGGTTTTGTGGCAAAGTCGGAGGACTGGCTTTATTCATCGGCAAGAAATAGGATATTGGGTGACCATTCAATATTGCGAGTGGATGATTTGGAAGGTTAGCTCGCTGGCTGCACGCTGGCTCCATAGTTTTTCGCGAAGCGAAAACTGTGGAGCCAGAATGCCAGCACTATGGCTCCACAGCCCCGACTTTGTCGGGGACTATGGAGCCAGCGACAACGCCAAGATGCCGGACAGCACTATGGCTCCACAGCCCCGACTTTGTCGGGGACTATGGAGCCAGCGATAACAAAATGCCAGCACTGCGGCAGCGATTGCTATGGAGCCAGCGACTTTATCTCCCTTTTAGCCGTATCACAACGTTTATCGTGCGCAGAAGAATCGCGAGGTCCAAGAGTGGCCCGCGGTTTTTGATGTAATATAAATCGTATTCCAATTTGCGCAGGTTTTCTTCCAGGGTGCCGTAGTAGTCGCGGCGCAGTTGAGCCCAGCCGGTCATGCCCGGCTTGATTAAATGGCGCAAATTATAATACGGCATTTGCCCTGTTAGCTGCGCCACAAACTCCGGCCGTTCCGGGCGTGGACCAATCACCGACATTTCTCCCTTCAAGATGTTTATAAACTGCGGCACTTCGTCCAGCCGGGTTTTGCGCAAAATTTTACCCACGCCCGTTACTCGCGGGTCGTCCGTGGCGGCAAAACGCGGGCCTTCGGTTTCGGCGCTGCCGTCGGCTGAGAGCGCTTTCATAGTGCGGTATTTATAAACGGTAAATTCGCCGCCCAGCCGCCCCACCCGTTTTTGCTTGAAAAATATGGGCCCGGGCGAAGATAGCTTTACGCCGAGCGCCACCAGCGGAAATGAAATTATAAAAATCGCGCCGATAACAAAAGCCGCCAGATAGTCAACCAAAATCCTAAATCGGTCCCAGATTTTTTTCTGCTGTTCCTGCAGGTGTGAAATAAACCAGGACTCGGAAAAAGTAAAGGGCGGGATGCGGCCAAACACCGCGGCGTAAAAATCAGCCAGCTCCATCACGCTTGTCTGCGCGAACAGGCTGTCGTACAGTTCTTTCAGCAGTTCGTTGTTTTTTTCCAGGCCCGGCGCCAGCACAATGATGTCGGCGCGCTCGTTGGATTGTTTTTGTATAGTCCTAAATCCTCGTTGTGGTTCTTTATTAAAAATATCTATTAACTCTTGCACCTCGGGCGTATAACCCATGAAAATAACTTTTTGCGCTAAAAATTTCACGGAAACAAATTGGTTGTAGAGGTATCGCCACAAATACATCAGCCCCACGCCGAGCGCGAAATTCAGGCCCAAAATGGTTTTTGGGGTAACTAAATTGCGGTAAGAGGCAAAGTAAAAATAAATGAAACCGGCGAATAGCCAAATGGCGCCGGCGATGGCGATTTGAATGAAGTATCCTTTGCTGTTTTTGATTTTGAACAAATCATAAAGCCCGACAATGAAGTTTATGACCGCGGCCAGCAAGAACAAAAAAGTCATGGGCCTTAGCAAAATCAAAAGTTGTTCGCCGGGAAAAGACAGGTAACGCAAAAAAATGGCAAAATACAGGCCGATGTACAGGCAGGCCAGGTCGCCGGCTAGCAGGGTGAGTTGTTTAACGCGGTACATAACAGCAATTTCCAATTTCCAATTTTTGATGTATAATGACAGGGCAAAATATGCCTCAATGTTACTCTAAAATTCTTAAAAAATCAACTATAACGGGTTTGCTGACATTTTTTATATTTACTCAAAACGCCGCGGCCATTGTGCCCAATGACGCCAGTTACGCTTATCAAAGCAAAATTTGGCAGCAGGTGGGCGCCGAGGCGGCTTGGGAAAAAACCACCGGCTCGGCCGATGTGGCGCTCGCCGTAATTGACACCGGGTTGGACGCCAGGCACGCGGATTTGGCCGGAAATTTGTGGCAAAATCCGGGTGAAATCTTGAACGGCGAGGATGATGATAATAATGGTTTTGTGGATGACATAAACGGCTGGAATTTTGTCGAAGAAAACAACAACATTGAAACCCCGACCACGGACGCCGGCGATGACCCGGGAGCGGTGCACCACGGCACGGTTACGGCCGGCCTGGCCGGCGCTGTCGGCAACAACGGCCTGTACGGCACGGGCATAAATTGGCAGGTAAAAATAATGCCTTTGCGGGCCATAAAAAATAACGGCAGCGGGTCGTTGCTTAATGTGGCCAAAGCCGTGGATTACGCCATGAAAAAGGGCGCGGATGTGATTAGTTTGAGCCTGGTGGGAAGCGACCAGGATGAATTTTTGGAAAAAACATTGCGGCGCGCCTATGACAAGGGCATTGTGCTGGTGGCCGCGGCCGGCAACAAGCGCAAAGAAGGAGAGGGTAATTTGGATGAGTATCCAATTTACCCGATTTGCGCTGATTTAAGCGCGGCGGGGAGTGTCGGCTCTGTTGGCGAAAACTGGCTGCTCGGCGCGACTTCGGTGGATGGATTTGACAGGCTTAGCGACTTTGCCAGTTATGGAAAGTGCGTTGATTTGGCTGCGCCCGGGGAGGGTATTTACAGCACTGAAAGATATTCGCCCGCAGCTGGCTACAACGAGCAATTTGGCGGGGCCTGGGGCGGCACTTCTTTTGCCGTGCCCATCGTGGCCGGGGCCGCGGCCCTGGTAAAATCCGCGCGTCCCGAGTGGCGGGCCAAAGAAATTATTAACGCCCTGCTTTCCACGGCTGATAAAATTGATGCGCAAAATCCCGGGTTCGCGGGCAAATTGGGGTATGGCCGGTTGAACATCGCGAAAGCGGTGGACGAAGCGTTGAAGCCAGGGGCCTTGGCCGACCAATTCCGCGACGTGTATTTTATTTCGCAAAACGTTGTGTATCGGCGCGATTTGGCCGGTGATTCACAAACCATTGTTTCCAAAGTGGGCGAGGCGCGCGCCCTGTCGCTGGCCATGCTGGATACAGACGCTGACGGCGCCAGGGAAATCGCGGTTTTATTGCAGAGAGGGAAGTTTTATTATATTCGTTTGATGTACGCGAACGGCGCGTTCATCAGGGAATTTTCTTTGCCGCCTGAGATAGAAAAAAAGCCGGCCGTGGCCGTGGAAATAAAGGCTTACCCGGCCGGGTCGGGGATTGTGGCGCGTATGCGCAAGAATGGCGATGGCAACGACAGGTTTTATTTGTTTGATTTAACGGGCAAACAAAAATTGTCCGTGAAAGCAGCGCGATCGGCCGCGTGGGAGATGACATCAGCGGGCGAGCTGGCGCTGGCGTATGCAAACAAAGGAAAGATGCGTCTGGAAATTCGGGATTGGAAAGGCAAGCGCGCGCAGTCGTGGAATTTGAACCGCGGCGCGAACAAGATATGGTCTCTGCAACGGGCGAACTTGTGGGGCGAGGGCGCGCAGTGGGCGCTTGTCACCGCGCGTGGAAATGACATTGAATATACCGTCGCTGATTTTGAAAATAGCAGTTTTTTTACCGCGTCAATCGGGGAGAACAAGAAAGGGGTGAGCTGGGGAATGATGATTGGGCCATTGGGTACGTTGGTTTTGCCGTATAATTCGGCCGGCGGCGCTTTCGGCGCCCTGGACGGCCGCGCCAACGGCTTGAAATATTTTGAATTGCCGGCAGGGATGGGGAGCGCGGCGGCGGATTGATTTTGTGCCGGAAGAATGGTAAAATAAATATAATTGAAAATTTTTATATATGGACACCCCTATTTTTGAGAAAAAAAACGTGGTCGTTACCGGCGGCGCCGGCTTTATCGGCTCGCATTTGTGCGAGCGCCTGCTTAAAGAAGCCAAGGTAATTTGCCTAGACGATTTTTCCAATTCAGACCCGGCCAACATCAAGCACCTCTTGCAGTATCCGGATTTTGAGTTTATAAAATTGGACGTGAATCAGCCCATTGATTTGGAAAAATTTGACGAGCTGGAAAAATTCAAGGTGAAATTTCAGGGCGTGCAGGAAATTTATCATCTGGCCTGCCCCACCAGCCCCAAGGATTTTGAAAAATTGAAAATGAAATCGCTGTGGGCCAACTCGGCCAGCATGCTTTATACACTGGACTTGGCCGTGAAGTACAAGGCCAAGTATGTGTTTACTTCCAGCTCGGTGGTCTATGGCGAGGCGCCCGGGGAAAACGCGCTTCTGCCGGAAACTTTTCAGGGCGTGGTGGACCATCTGACCCCGCGCGCCTGCTATGACGAGGGCAAGCGGTTTGCCGAGACCTGCGTGGAAACCTATCGCCAGGTATATGGCGTGGACGCCAAGATAGCGCGCGTGTTCACCACCTTTGGGCCGCGCATGAAACTGTTTGAGGGCCAACTGATTCCGGATTTTATCATCAACGCGCTGGAGGGCAAAGACCTGGTGATTTACGGGGATGAGAATTTTTCCACCTCGCTGTGTTATATCTCCGACACGATAGACGGTTTGGCGCGCCTGATGGCGACTGGGCCCGAGGTGAAAATCGTGAACCTGGGTGGTGATATTATTTACAAGATGAAAGATGTGGCGCAAACGATAATTGACATTACCAATTCTGAATCAAAAATTATTTTTGAAGCCCCGCTGTTGTTTTTAACCAAAAAAGGCGCGCCGGATTTGCACTACACCAAAGACGCGCTGGGCTGGATGCCGCTGGTGCGTTTGCCAGACGGCTTGCAGAAGACCGTGGATTACACCATCGCCAACAAGGAAGCGCTGATGTTTGGCAATCATTTGTCATCTTGAATTAAGCGCGCGGCCGGATGTGTTCTCGCTTTCCTCGGCCGCGAGGCCTCGGCCATCCCGACTGAGTCGGGATAAGGCGCTACGAACACATCCAGCCGCGTTTATCTTTCGCTATGATTTGCATCGTTGTCCCAGCGTACAATGAAGAGAAAAAAATAGGTCGCGTGGTGCGCGGCCTTTTTGAACATGGGTTTGAAAATGTGGTGGTGGTTGACGATGGGTCGGATGATCGAACGGCCGAGGAGGCGCTGGCTGCCGGAGCGACGGTTTTGCGCCACGAGTTAAACCGCGGACAGGGCGCGGCTTTGCAGACGGGAAATGAGTACGCGCTGGCGCGCGGCGCGGAGATGGCGGTGCATTTTGACGCCGACGCCCAACATAACCCGGCCGACATCGGGCCGGCCACAGAGACCCTGCGTCAGAGCGGGGCGGATATTTTGCTCGGTTCGCGTTTTTTGGACAATCGTTCCAAAATGCCGTGGTTTAAAAAACATGTTTTACTACCCGTCGGCCGATGGATAAATTATGTGTTCACCGGTTTGAAGCTGTCGGACGCGCACAACGGCTTCAGAATTTTGACGCGCCGCGCTTTGGAAAAACTAAACATCACCCAGGACCGCATGGCGCACAACACCGAGCTGGTGGCGCAGATAAAAAAGCACGGATTAAAGCACATTGAATTTCCGGTGGAGGTGACGTACCATGAGTACGGGCAAAGAGCGGGGGACGGGTTTAAGATTATAGGGGAATTATTGTTGGAATCGTTTGGCAGGAAAAAGATGTGAGGTTTGAATTTCCAATTACCAATTTCCAATAAATTTCCAATTTCCAAATTTAAAACTCGCCATACGATTATGAAAATCGCTTTGTGTCACAGCATGCAGTTTGCCGAAAAGGCAAAAGAGGTACAGGATTGGTTCGCGGCCAATAGAAAATTGTGATGTGGCTGCCGATTTATTTGCTCAATCCAATTCCGGCCATGCCGTATTACGAAACAGAGATTATCGCCATGAAACCCATAATAATAAACAGTGATTTAAATAAAATATGTTGATACAAATTTTTCTGGTTATCTTCTTCGTTTTCGCCATGGTGAAAGTGATCGGGCGATGGCGCGGAGGAGAGTTAAGCGCTCGCGCGGCGGTTTTGTGGATTTTGTTTTGGCTGGCTGGCGTCGTAGTCGTGATTTTGCCCCACAGCACGTCATACTTCGCCAATTTGTTGGGCGTGGGGCGCGGCGTTGATTTGGCTGTTTATTTGTCCGTGGCGCTATTGTTTTTCGCGGTGTTTAGATTGACAGTAAGAATAGAGCGGTTGAATAAAGACATAACGAAGTTGACGAGGAGGACGGCGCTAGAAGAAAAAGAATTACCCCTCTCTAACTCTCCCCTTATAAAGGGGAGAGAGAACCTATGAAAATAGCTCACGTTATTTCAACGTTTCCGCCGCGAATCGGCGGAATGGGAAAAGTGTGTTTTGAAGAGGCGAAGGAATTGGCCAAGCGCGGGCACGATGTGACCGTGTTTACTTTGAGGTATGCGGATACCCCCTCCTCTGTCCCCCCCCTAAGAGGGGGAGGAATAAATGTGGTGCGAATGTGGCCGGTGGTGAGGGCAGGCGACGCGGGTTGGGCGCCGCAATTATTTTGGAAGTTGAAAAATTTTGACATCGTTCATTTACACTATCCGTTTTACGGCGGGGCGCATTGCGTGTTGTTGGCCCGGCTTTTTCGGAAGCAAAAATATGTGCTCACGTATCACATGGACGCTCGGCCCGCAGGATTGTTAAAAAAATTTTTTCAAAAAATTTACGATTTTATTTTCGCGAAAGCGATTTTGAGGAACGCGGAGAAAATGATTGTGATGGATAGGAAGTATTTTGAGGCCAGCACAAATACGACCGTTGGTTCCATAGTTCCCGACTCAGTCCGGACTGTGGAACCCAATGCCGGCACTTTGGCTCCACAGCCCCGACGTAAAGTCGGGGACTATGGAGCCAGCGTGATAGAAATCGCGCCGGGCGTGGATGCGGAGATCTACCAGCCGTCAGGTGGCTGGCCTCAAGGGGGCCACTTCGGGGCCGGGAAAAAAACAATTTTGTTCGCGGCCAATCCCATGCCGTTGAAGCGGTTGGATTTGTTACTGAAGGCGTTGCGGTTGATGAACGAAGATGTTTCGCTTTTAGTGGTGGGAGGCGGTTACGCGCTTGAGGATTACAAAAAAATGGCCGAGGAGCTGGGGATAAAAAACAAAGTGGTTTTCGCCGGCCGGTGCGACAGCGAACAAAAAATGGCCGAGTATTATAACTCCGCTTCTTGTCTGGCCATACCATCGCAATCCGAATCGTTTTCTTTGTCAGCGATTGAAGCAATGGCTTGCGGTTGCCCGGTGGTGGCGCGTGATATGCCGGCTATGGCCGGACGCGTGACACACGGAGTTGATGGTTGGCTGGTAAACAGCGATAAGCCCGAGGATTGGGCGCGCGTTCTTCGCGAAGCTGTGGGACTTACCGCGGAAGAGCGCGAGCGCATAGGCGCGGCGGGCAGAAAAAAAGTCGTGGAAAATTATGATTGGAATAGACATGTGGATGAATTGGAGAAAGTGTACAGTATGGATTCCGGCTCAAGGCCGGAATGACAATGATGTGTATGGCGTTTGATTACGAACAATCAATTTGGGGAGCGGGCGAGGCTACTTTGCACTACGCGGACCCGGCCAGTTTTCGTTTGCTTCAGGCGCTGGACGCTTTGGCGCGTGTGAAAGAAGGCCGGGTGCTGGAAGTAGGTTGCGGGGCCGGACAATTTATTCGCGCCATCAAAAGAGCGCGGCCGGAATTGGAATGTTGCGGGTGTGATATCAGCGCTGCGGCTGTAGCCAAAGCAAAAGAAACCGGCGAAGGCGTGCGTTACGACCAAAGCCTCGAAGTGGAACTTCCATATGTGAATGTTTGTTTTGACGCTGTGCTGGTGTTTGACGTTTTGGAACACGCGCAGAACACAGACGCTTTGTTGGCCGAGATAAATCGCGTGCTGGCGCCGGGCGGGGTGTTTTATTGCTTTGTGCCGTGCGAAGGCGACTGGCTGTCGCTCTGGAATTTGCTTAGAAAATTAAACATCAAACCCGACTTAACAAAAAAATACGCTGGCCACATAAATTATTTTTCCCGTTGCTCGCTGTATGATTTGCTGAAAAAAAATAATTTCCGCTTAAAACAACTTCGCTACAGTGAACACAGTCTGGGACAAATACTTGGCGTACTGACATTTATTTTAATGGCTCGGGCCGCCAAAAAACAAAATATCTCGCAGATGAACAATGAAGCGTTTTTCGCGCGAATGAAACATGGCTCCAAATTTTATTCCGCGCTAAAAAAAGTAGTGAATTTTTTGGTAAATTTGGAGTCAGTGCTTTTGTGCCGCGTTCCATCGCCGAATGTGCATGTAATTTCCATTAAGAAATAGGTGAAACAGCGCGCGGCGGTCGGATGTGTTTGAACGCCTTATCCCGACTCAGTCGGGATGGCCGAGGCCTCGCGGCCGAGGGAAGTGAGAACACATCCGACCGTCGCGAGCGATTCAACGAGTGTGGATTCCCCCGACTAAGTCGGGGGAATGACAAGTGATATGAAAGTAGTTCACATAATTCCATCGGCCTTCCGCTACTTTGACGACATCCGCGGCAAGGCCTTTGAATTAGTTGAAGAACTCTCTGATTTAGGCGTGGAAACGGAGGCGTTTACAATTCAGTACGGCGATACGACTAGAGCCATCAAAAGTGAGGTAAGCGGAAAAGCCCCGTCGCGTAAATTCATGGGCAACGCGGATTTGGCGCGCGCCCTGGCCGGGCTGGGGGTCGGCGATATTGTCCACGTCCATTGCCCGCTTTTTGGCGCGGCCGGGCCGGTTCTGCGGCTAAAAAAGAACAAGCCGCAAATTCCTTTGCTGGCCACTTTTTACCGTCCCGCGCGCCTGCCTGATTTTTTTTCTTTGCTCATCAAATTTTATAATGGCTATTATTTGCCCAAAATTTTTGGAGCGGCCGACGCGATTTTCTCTTATGCGCCAGCTGTCCACTTGACTCGCTGGGCCAATAAGGTACAATTAATAGACATAGCGCGGCCGGATTCGCCGCGGCCGATTGATTTTTATAGTGATTTTTTTAATAATCCGTATGCCAGAGAATAATGTCGGGCCACAGGGCGGGCCAGTCGGAGGCAACAAAACTTTTTTTGAAAGCTTGCGTCCCAAAAGCGCGTTTATGGTCGGCGTCGCGGCCGGAGTGCTCATTATCGGCACGGTCGGATTTATAGTTTTGGGAGTAATGGTTCTAAAGGGTAAAATCGCTCCGGGCGGCAAAGCCGGCGCGACGACTCAAAACGCGCCTGTGGCCGCGGCTCCGCCAAACCAGCAGCCAACGCCGGCCGCGGTTCCAAAAACGTCAAGGCCCAAGGCTGAGCTGTTTGTGATGTCCTATTGCCCTTATGGCTTGCAGATGGAAAAAGCCTATCTGCCGGTGATGTCGCTTTTGCGAGAAAAAGCCGACCTGGAAATCAAATTTGTTTCTTATGCCATGCACGGCCTGAAAGAAATTGAAGAAAACACCAGGCAATACTGCATTGCCGCCGAGCAAAGCGACAAGCATATCGCCTATATGAATTGTTTTACCATGAAAGATGATTACCAGGGTTGTTTGACTGTTGCCAAAATCAATCAAAGCAAGTTGAATTCGTGCGTGGCGGCGACAAACAAAAAATTCGGCGTCATGGAAAAATATAATGACCAGAGTACCTGGCTAAGCGGCCAGTTTCCATTGTACCCGGTGCATCAAGACTTAAACGCGCAGTACAATGTGCAGGGTTCGCCCACGCTGATAATAAACGGGGTGGAGGTACAGACGGCCAGGAGTCCGGAGGCGGTAAAGAAAGCCGTGTGCGACGCGTTTGAAAAGGCGCCGGCCGAGTGCGGCCGGGCGCTGGAAGCTAACCAGGCATCCCCCAGCTTTGGCGCCGGCGACGGGCACAAAACCGGCGACGCGACTTGCGGATAATTTAAAAAATAACTTATTTCGTATGGGCAGATTCAAAAAAGGATTATTACTCGGCGGGTTGGTGGGCGCGGCCCTGGTGTGGCTGAATTTAAGCCCCAAGGGCAAAGAGATGCGCGACAAAATGAAAGAACATCTGGAAAATCTTTTCGCGCAACTCAAAGAAAGCATTAAAAAATTGGAGGGGCCGACGCGCGAAATGTACGACGCGCTGGTGGAGCGGGCCGTGGAAGAATACGCGGCCAAAAAAGAGCTGGCCATAGAATGGAAGAACAAGCTGGTGAAGGAGTTGAAGAGAAAATGGGAAGACGTGGAAGACGAATTAAGGCGCTAAGTTTTTCTTAAATCTTCCACTTTCATTTCCAGCTGGCGGTTTCCGTTCCATTCGTTTGCGCCGATGGAAAACACCAGGTCTATTTTGTCGCCGATATTCAGGCGCGCCCGCCAGTCATCCGGGTGGCGGTTCACATCGCCCAGGCCAAAGCCGATCATCTTGTGGCAAATATGGGAATTGTGGCGCACAGTCAGACGCAGGTGTTTGCCGTCCTGGCCGATCGGTTCAATATTTACGACAGAGAGGCCGGCCGCCAGGTAGCGCGGCTCCTCGTTGAACTGGCCAAACGGTTCAAATTTTTGCAATAAATCGTAGAGCTTCCAGTCTACTTCATCCACGGAAATTTCGCCGTCAATGATAATTTGCGGCGCCAGTTCAACGCCGGCCGTGTCGGCCGCGCATTTGGCGGCCAGTTTTTTTTTGAACTCTTCCAGCACGGACGGTTCTTTCAGGGTAAATCCGCAGGCCGCCGGATGCCCGCCGAATTTATCAAACATTTCCGGCATGGATTGCAAAGCCGCGATTAAATTGAATTCGCGGATACTGCGGCCCGAGCCGTTTATTTCGTCGCCGGCGGCGTTCATCACGAGCGCCGGCTTGTAAAATTCGTCTTTGATTTTGCCCGAGATAAGCCCGAGGATGCCGGTGGGCCAGTCACTGCCCAAGACAAAAATAAGCGGATTTTTATTCTGGGCTGTTTCTTTGATTTGTTTTCTGGCTTCGGCTATGTATTGTTCGGTGAGCCGCTGGCGGTCGGAGTTGTTTTTGTTGAGTTGTTCTGATAGTTCGGTCGCTTCTTTTTCATCTTTGGCGACCAGCAGGGCAAGGGCGGTGTTGGCGTGGTCCATGCGCCCGGCCGCGTTTAACCGCGGGACTATCTGAAAAGACAGCGTGGCAGAATCATAGCTTCCGCGTCTGGGCCGGCCGTTTTCATCGGCAATGCCGGCCGCGCTCAATAATTTTTTCAGTCCGATATTGCGGGTTTTGTTTAGCACAGTCAGCCCATAGCGCGCCAAAGTGCGCGATTCGCCCAGGAGAGGCACCATATCGCCGACCGTGGCGATGGCCACCAAATCCAGCATCCATTTTTCAAAGGCTTCGGGCGATTGGCCGTCTTTTAGTTTATTTCCCAGCGCGGCATTTTTTTTGAGCAACCCCTGCGTCAGCTTGAAAGCCACCGCCCCGCCGCACAGGCCCTTGTCCGGATATTTTTCGCCTTTGACCAGCGGGTGAATGATAGCGTCGGCCGGCGGCAATTTGGCCGGCACTGTATGATGGTCAGTGACTATTATTTTCATGCCGGCTTTTTTGGCGGCCTTTACTTCTTCAACGTTGCTGATGCCGCAGTCGCAGGTGATAATCAAATTCGCGCCACGGTTTTTCAAAAATTCCACTGTTTTCAAGTTCAAACCATAGCCGTCTATTTCGCGATGGGGGATAAAGACGTCCACATTTTCCGCGCCCAGATTTTTTAAGCACAAAATAAGCAGAGCCGCCGAGCAAACCCCGTCCGCGTCATAATCGCCGTGCACGATGATTTTTTCTTTTTTGTCAATGGCCCTAAAAATCAAAGACGCGGCTTTTTCCATGTCTTTGAAGAGAAACGGGTCGTGGATGTCGGCCGAGTAGTCCGGGTTTAGGAATTCGTCAATCTCTTCCTGGGAGCGCAAATTTCTATTCCAAAGCAGGCGCGCGATAATGGCGGGCAGTTCGGGGTGAGAGTTTAGAAATTCTTTTGGGGCCTCGGGCAGAACAATCCATTTTTTCGGCATATAATGCACCTTAGTTTTGTGGGCCTCTGTCCGCCTTTGGCGGAAGGGGAGAGATAGAGAGGGGTAAATTTTATTTCCTAAACATTGTCTTTAATGTAAGCGCCCGAAAATCCCAGTAAGAGTCGGCCAACAGCAGAGTGAAGGCGATAAACAGGGCGTTGGAAGACCAAAAGTCTTTGGCCGGAATGGGCGCGGCGTAAGTGGCGAACAAGGCGACGCCGAGCGCTATCCAGTAGGTTAGCGATTTGGCGCAGACGCTGCGCTGTTCTGATTTGTTGATTTTAGCGCGCAATTCCAAAAGATAGCCTGCGAAAAGCGCGAGCAAAGGGCCGGCGATATACCATTCGTAATCGTGCGGGTCCAGACCCAGGCCTTGTATGATATAAAAACTTATCCAGGCAATGAGCATGAAAGCGAAAAACAAGAACACGATGTCCAGTTGGTACTTGCGCAGGGGAGACATATTCCTACTGGAAAGCGGGCAGGATGGTGAACAAGAGCATGGCCAAAATGCCGATGAGCGCCACCACCACCCATAGTTGTTTTATTGTTTTTGGTTTCATATTGTTATGTTTGAAAAATATTATCTTTTCAATACAGCCAAATACGTCTCGGCCGGTATGTCAATTTTTCCGTGCGAAAGCAGGCGTCTCTTACCTTTTTTCTGCTTTTGCAAAAGTTTCATCTTGCGCGTGTAATCGCCGCCGCTCATTTTGGCCAGCACGTCTTTGCGTAAAGCCGACAGCCGTTCGGCCGCGATAATTTTTCCGCCCACCGCCGCCTGGATTTTAAGCACGAATTGTTGGCGGGGAAGCGAATCACGGAGTGACTCCACGACTTTCTTCCCGGCCTTGTAGGCCTCGTCGCGCCAGACCAGCGTGGCCAGGGCCTCCACCGGTTCTTCGGCCACCAGCACGTCCAGTTTTACCACATCGGTTGGTTCGTAATCAATGTATTCGTAGTTCATGGAAGCGTAACCCGACGTGACGGTTTTAAGTTTATCATAAAAGTCGGTAATAAGCGAGGCCAGGGGAATTTGGTAATGCAACATGGCGCGCTGGTCGGCTCCGGCGCTTAAATATTCGGTGTTGACATAGCGCCCTTTGCGTTCGGACACCAGTCCCATGATATTGCCTACGAAGTCCTTGGGCGTGATAATATCCAAGTCCATCCATGGTTCGGTGATGGATTTTATTTCCGCCGGCGAGGGCATTTCCTGGGGGCCGCGGATTAAAATATTTTGCCCGTTGGTTTTTTCGGCTTTGTACACCACGCTCGGCACGGTGATGATAATTTCCAAACCGTGTTCGCGCTTGAGTCGCTCCTGAAAAATATCCAGATGCAAGAGACCCAAGAAACCGCAGCGAAAACCGAATCCCAGCGCCTGCGAATGCTCGGGTTCGTAGGTCAAAGAAGAATCGCTTAAGCGCAGTTTGTCTATGGCGTCGCGCAGTTCGCCGTAGGCATCGCCTTCTTTGGGAAAAATGCCGGCGAATACCATGGGCTTTACCTCCTTGTATCCCGGCAACGGTGTCTCGCTCATTGGGCATTGCTCATTGGGATTTGGGATTTTCGCGATGGTGTCGCCCACGCGACAGTCGCGCACTTCTTTGAGTCCCGTGACCACGTAGCCGATCTCACCGTTCAAGAGTTTTTCCGCCGCTTTGAATTTGGGCGTGTAGTATCCCAATTCCAATACCTCGGCCGGCGTTTTGGTGGTCATCAAAAATATTTTGTCGCCTTTTTTCAATTCGCCGTCGGACACGCGTACTGAAGCCACCACGCCTTTGTATTCGTTGAACTCCGAATCAAAAATCAGGGAGCGCGTCGGTTTGCCGATGTTGTCCTTCGGCGCCGGCACGCGCTCTATCACGGCGGTTAAGATTTCTTCCACGCCCTGGCCGGTTTTGGCCGAAGCCAAAATTATTTCCTCTTCTTTACAGCCCAACAGGTGGATTATTTCTTCTTTGGTTTTTTGCACGTTGGCGATGGGCATGTCAATCTTGTTGATGACCGGAATGATGGTCAGATTTTGCTCAATCGCCAGATACAAGTTGCCTATGGTTTGCGCCTGCACGCCTTGGGTGGCGTCCACGAGCAAAATAGCGCCTTCCACGGCGGCCAAAGAACGCGAAACCTCGTAGTTAAAATCCACATGCCCGGGGGTGTCTATCAGGTTCAGGATGTATTCACTGTCATTGCGAGCGCCCGCAGGGCGCGTGGCAATCTCATTCTTGTTTGGGATTGCTTCGCTCTGCTCGCAATGACACTTGTACGACATGCGCACGGGCGTGAGTTTGATGGTGATGCCGCGTTCGCGTTCCAGGTCCATGCTGTCAAGCAGTTGCGCTTTCATGTCACGCTTGTTCACCGTGCCCGTGAATTCTAAAAATCTATCCGCCAATGTGGATTTTCCATGGTCAACATGACTTATGATGCAAAAATTTCTGATGTTCATACCCAAAATTCTATCACAGAGCATTACAATATTCAATGGCTGGCAAAAACAAAAACAGCCTTTGAAAAAGCTGCTTTTGTAATAGTGCGAACCTCCCTGTTCCTCCAAATCTTGCCCGGCGGCTTCGCACAGCGCGCGCCGGGATGAATGTGCGATTGATTACGCTGGGAGCGTGGAGGTGGTGTGTACCCCGTATACTGTACACATATTCTCGTTTCGCCTATCATAAAGGGATATGGCCAAACAACACGATCTATCGCTCAAGCACGAAGTGCTTACAGCGATCAAAAACGGCACGA
>SCQK01000017.1 GCA_004321885.1 Patescibacteria group bacterium
AAGCGACTCGACGGTGAAGAAGCGTTGAGAGTCTACAGAAGGGAGGTGAGGACGTGCGAGGCACCGGGAAGGTCAAATGGTTCAATGAGGCAAAGGGATATGGCTTTATCGAGCAATCTGAGGGTGGCGACCTGTTCGTCCATTACTCAGCCATTCAGGGCAACGGCTTCAGGACCCTGGCCGAGGGCCAGGAGGTGGAGTTCGATGTCGTGGAAGGACCGAAAGGAAAGCAAGCCGCTAACGTCGTCAAACTGTAGTGCACAGCCGCATAGACTTGAAGTCAGGGACCCCCCAACGAAGACATGGCTCTCGTGGGAGGTCGACTTTTGTGATCGTTAGTCGGTGAGGCGGGAAAGGAGCGTGTGCGCCCTGGAGACCGCCTCCGAGAGTGGGACCTGCACCTCCTCGCCGGTTTTTCGTATCTTCAAGTCAACTATCCCCTCCCTGAGGGCTCGAGTTCCAACCGTCATCCGAAGAGGCAGGCCAAGCAGATCGGCGTCCTTGAACTTTACGCCTGGGCGATCATCCCGATCATCGTATAGGACCTCGATTCGCTCCCTTCCGAGTTGGGCATAGATCGCCTCGGCCAGCTCAACCAACTTCTGGTCGCGCACGTTGACCGGCAGCAGATGGAGCTGAAAGGGCGCGATGGCCGGGGGCCAAACGATTCCCAGCTCATCATGGTGCTGCTCGATCGCGGCGGCGGCGATCCGGGCCGGCCCGATCCCGTAGCTCCCCATAACAATGGGGCGCTCCTCCCCAGCCTCATTCAGGTACATCGCCTTCAGAGAGGTCGAATATTTTGTTCCAAGCTTGAAGATATTGCCCACCTCGATGACCCGCTCAATGCGTAGAGTGCCCTCGCAATACGGACACCCATCCCCGCTTTTGGCTTGATGGATGTCGGCCCACTGGGGCTGAAAGTGGGTGCCGGGTACGACGCCACGGAGATGGAATCCGTCCTTGTTGGCCCCGACGACGTACCGGCCTTCGCGCAACGACTCATCGGCGATGATAGGTAGCTTTGCCCCAGCGGGACCGATGCTGCCGGGCTCGGCCCCGAGGTGGGCAACGACTTCATCACGATGGGCCGGACGAACCTCTCCGGTCACGCGCGCGAGCTTTCTCTCGTGAAGCCGCTGATCGCCCCGTAGGAGCGCCAGAAACGGTCCATCATGGCCCACAAGCAGCAACGACTTGATAGTCAGGGCCGGATCGATGTTCAGAAACCGGCACACCTCTTCGATCGTTCGGACGTCCGGTGTGGCAATCTCTTCGAGGCGCCATTCGGGAAATGCCGGGGTTCGCGGCCTTGAGATGGCCAACTCGACATTGGCTGAGTAGTTACAGCGTTCGCAGAGAGCAACCTCATCTTCTCCGGCTTCGCTCGGCGCCATAAATTCGTGCGCGGTTGCCCCGCCCATCATCCCCGGATCACTCTCGACGACGTGAAAGGCCAGGCCGCACCGCGCAAGAATACGACGGTAGGCCTCCTTATGAAGCTCGTAGCTCCTCGTGAGCCCCTCGTCATCCCGGTCCAGTGAGTAAGAGTCCTTCATCAGGAACTCCCGTGTCCGAAGGACACCACTCTTGGGCCTGGCCTCATCCCGGAGCTTGGTCTGAATCTGGTACCAGATCTGTGGGAGATCTCGGTACGATCGGATCTCTCGGGCTGCAAGCCAAGTGATGACCTCTTCGTGGGTCATTCCCAGGCACATCTGACGCTTGCCACGATCGTGCAGCCGAAACATCTCCTCGCCGATGGCCGTCCATCGGCCGGTTTGCTGCCACAACTCGGCCGGGTGCAGGATCGGCATGGTGATCTCTTGCCCGCCGGTCCGGTCCATCTCCTCGCGGATGATACCGTTCACCTTGTCCATCACCCGCTGCCCGAGCGGCAGGTAGACGTAAATTCCGGCCGCGAGCTGCCGGACCAAGCCGGCCCGGACCATCAGCGTGTGACTGACTGCCTCAGCTTCTGCTGGTGCTTCTTTCAGTGTCGGGATCAGTGACCTGGTCCAACGCATGGCAACACCCGTCGTTTCATCTATATCTAACCGGTAAAAACAAAAGGAGGATTGGATCGTCCATCCTCCCACGCTTGCCGTCGCCGGCTATCTACTCCAGCCTTTACGGCTAGCTGTTACGTTCTGCCAACATCTTGTTGATCTCCTCCATCAGGGCATCGGCAATCTCCGACTCCTTGACCTTTCGAACTACCTCTCCCTTTTTGAAAATCCAACCGATCCCCTTGCCGCCGGCAACCCCAATGTCGGCGCCTCTGGCCTCTCCTGGTCCGTTCACCTCACACCCCATCGCGGCGACATGGATCTCCTGGGTGATCCCCGCCAGGCGCTGCTCCACTTCCTGGGCGAGGGCAACCAGATCGATATCGGCCCTCGCGCAAGACGGACAGGAGACGAAGGTCAGTCCGCCCTTCCGAAGACCGAGTGACTTCAAGATCTCGACTCCCGCTTTAATCTCCTCGACGGGATCGGCCGAGAGCGATACCCGGATGGTGTCGCCGATTCCCTCGGCAAGCAGCGCCCCGATACCGACTGCCGACCTGATCGTTCCCACCCCCGGCGTCCCGGCTTCTGTGACGCCAAGGTGGAGGGGGTACTCGATCTCTTCCGCCAGGAGGCGGTATGCCTCAATCATCATCAGGGGATCGGACGCCTTCAATGAGACCTTCATCTCGGGATAGTGCAAATCTTCGAGGATCCGGATGTGGCGCAGGGCGCTCTCTACCATTCCTTTTGGAGTGGGCCCGCCATCCCTGGCCAGTATGTCCTTTTCCAGCGATCCGGCGTTGACGCCGATGCGGATCGGAACCCTTCGCTCGGTCGCCGCCTTGACGATCTCCTCCACACGAGAACGGTCCCCGATGTTGCCGGGGTTGAGACGGAGGCCGTCTACACCCTGCTCGAGAGCGATCAGGGCGAGCCTGTAGTCGAAGTGGATATCGGCAATCAAAGGGATCCGGATCTGCTTGCGGATCTCGCCCAGTGTTTC
>SCQK01000015.1 GCA_004321885.1 Patescibacteria group bacterium
TACCGAGGGCGGTAGCTGTGTCCAGCCCGGAAACCTGTGTCTGACAGGCCTTTCGTGCCTGTCCGGGTTCTGTGTGAAGCTCCCGCCCACCACCACGGATGGCGGGATCAAGATCGACGGCCCCAAGCCCGAGGCAGGAAAGACCCCCGGCACCGAGGGAGGCCTGTGCGTTCAGCCAGGCAATCTGTGCCTGTCGGGGCTCAATTGCCTCTCGGGGTTCTGCGTGAAGCTCCCGGCCACGGCGGACAGCGGAGTCAAGACCGACACCGCCAAGACACCGGGGAGTGAGGGTGGGGCATGTGTGAATGGCAATCAGTGCCTGTCTGGGCTGATCTGCCTGTCGCAGATCTGCGTCAAGGCGCCGTCCACGTGCAACACCGACGTGGATTGCAACGACAACAACGAGTGCACTGCTGACACGTGTGTGAACTTCGGCGGGACGTTCGGCAAGTTGTGTGTGACGTTCCCCGGAGACCCCTCGTGCCGACCATGCACCACGGACGCGGATTGCGGCGACAGCAACCCCGTCACGACCGACAAGTGCGTCGTCGCGAGCGGGAAGACCATGGGCAAGTGTCAGTACACGGCTTCCGGCGTGACGAAGTGCACGCCGGGCAACTCGCCCGTGGAGTGCGGCGACGGTATCGCCTGCACCACCGACAACTGCAATCAGGACGGGTCCTGCTCGCACACGTTTGGCGCCAACTGCCCGTGCGCGAAGGACTCGGACTGTAATGATAAGAACTCTTGCACCAGCGACACCTGCAACACGGGGACCGGCAAGTGCGTCTTCACGCCTGCCACGGGGTGCAAGGAGTGCATGAAGCTGGAGGACTGCGGCGGGGCTCTCTCCCGCGTGACTTCGCCCATTAGTTCGTCTGGCGCGGATTGCGCCGCGAACTCCTGCGTGAAGAACGTTGGGGACGTGGTGGGCAAGTGCGCCACCACGTTGCAGCCGGCGTGTGTGCCCTGCAACAGCCCCACCAACTGGCCCGCGTGTTCGTACTGGTCCTCGTGTTGGGTTTGCGACCCGACCGGAACCGGCAAGTACGAATGCGGGCCGGACCCAAAGGTGGCCGGGTGCCCGACTGGCCTGCCCTGGCCCCCGCCTGCCCAGCCCCCGACCCCGTTGTGCTCGTCCAATGCGGACTGCAAGGACTACGCGGGCGGCACGTGCGCGACTGGCGGGTTCTGCGTCTACACGCTCGGCGGAGGCAACTCCGTCATCAGCGTGAAGGTGCCGGCCGCCGGCAAGGTGCACCTGTGGGTTGCCAACAAGGAGCTCACGGGTGTCGGGAGCGCGGGCACGATTCTCAACTTCCAGGTCTCAAGCGCAGACCTTTGCGCCTGGGGCTTTGATGTAAATATTGAAGACGGGTCCAACAAGTGGTGGGGTTGCGACCTGCCCAGCCAGTCGAAGTCGAGCACCGACCTTCGGCTGGGTGGCGTGGGGAGCAACTCAAACCTCCTCTGCGTCGGCACGGCAGCCGCTTGCGGACCAAGCAAGTGCTACCTGTTGACCAGCGACCCGACCGCGTGTGGCGGCAAGGGCGGCGAGGGCAATATCAAGTGCCCCAAGACCGCTCTCGGCTGCCCGTAGGTAGCTCATTCAATCCCATTCTCAACGCGACTGATGCATCGGTAGAATACGAAAGCATCGCGCGCAGAAAGTGAGGTGAATCGCCGAGCCCTTCTCTGTCCTAAAGAGAACGGCTCGGCAAGTATTTTTACGACATAAACAATACCCCCTCTGCGCTCCCCCTTATAAAGGGGGAGAAAAGCGGACGGCCGATGCTTGTGGAGTGAAAATATTGGCTGACCCCCCCCTCTCCCACCCCCCCTTAAAGTCCCCCTCGGGCAGGGGGACATAAAGAGGAAGTCGGCCGACAAAAAAACCACCTAACGCATACCCCCTCTTCTGTTCTCCCCCTAAAATGGGGAGACAAGACGGGGCGTGTTCTCTCTCGGGTGGTTTTTTTGTTTTAAGCGGCCGGTTGTAAGCGCAAGTGCTCTTCTATTCTTTTGATTCGTTGTTCAAGCTTGTCAAAATCGCCGGATATAACACGAATGTCATCCTTGGCCATTTTAGCAATTTTTTGCATTTCTGTTTTTAAATAGTCGAGGTCAGCTTTTATGTTACGTAGTTCTTCCTTGATTGCAGCAACATCAAGCGTCAATTCGTTAAAATCTTTTTTTGTAACAAGTGTAGCGATTGAATCGTCAAATTCTTTTTTTGCGACCAATCCGCCGATTTTATCATTGAATTCCGTTTTAGTAACAGCGTTATCTTTTATAAAAGATACTATTTCTAAAATATCGTCTAATTTTTTTTCGTTTTCCATACCCTTTTTGTTATTTAAGTAATGCGGCGATTTTCGTAATAATTTTTTTTCCGCACGTTTCGCAAAGATTAAAAGTATTCCACCAGTTATCTAAACCATTAACTTTAAGACCGCGGGCGTTGATTTCAACGCGAGACCAGTGACCACTGTTTTGTGAATTTTGTTTTTTATTACACTTGTCGCAGATTGTGATAGTGGACATGCGATTGTTTTTTAATGAGTTGAGTGCACCACTTATTATATTGCTCTCTTTTATTGTTGTCAAATTTGGGGTATAATAGGGGGCGTTATGAGCCAAACCACACAATCACGGGCGTATTATGGGGGGATTGCTTTATTTTTTTTGGCGGTCCTGATTTTCGCCCTGCCTTCGCAGATTTTTTTTCAAGCCGGCGTTTTGGGTATCATTATTTTTCTCGTCGTTATTTTTCTTTTCAATCTGCGGCTCGGTTTGTACGCCCTGGCCGCCACTTCTTTTTTTTATGGCTGGGAAGTTGTGCTGGCAAAATATTCTTGGGCCAAAAATATCGCTTATTTGTCTTCTGTTAACGCGCCTATGGTGGATATTATCGCATTGGCGCTTTTGTTCGCGGTGGGCGTGGTCCTGGCGACCAGGCGATGGATTCAGGGTCAAGTCCGGAATGACAGATGGCTTAGGGCGTTAAAAATTCCGGCGATTCTTTACGCGATTTTTCTCGTTTCGGCGGCAGTTTCCGCATATTTCTTCGCCTACGATCACAATATAAATTCCAGCTTAAAATATTTGGCGCGACCAATGTTTTTTGCTTTCGTCGCGTTTTCGTTTTTGCCTGTTATTTTAATAGACAGTGAAAAAAAATTACTGACGGTTTTAAAAATTTGGTTTTGCGTGGGAACGCTGACTGCGATTTTTGGCCTTGCATCGCTCGTCGTCGCGCCCCAGCAGGAATGGTTTCGCGTTACTCCGTTTAGTATCGGCGGTTTCGCGCCGCTGGGATACAATCACAATCTTATCGCCGAGGTGCTGGTGGCCATTATACCGCTGGGAATTTACTTGGCGGCGCGCGCGCGCCAGCAAGGCGCTCGGTGCAATTTTTTTGTGTACGCGATTGGAGTTTTGTTAATGCTTTTGGCCGAGTTTTTAACTTTGTCCCGCGCCGGTTGGGTGGCAATTTTCAGCCAGATAGCAATGACGCTGTTTTTGTTTCGTGGATATCTGCCAGTTTATGTGAGAGAAATTAAAGGCGAAATATTGGCCGCCGGTGTATTGGCGGTTGTCTTTATCACGCTGTATATGGGCGCATTTCTCACATCTTCAATTGTTTCCAATTCCAATTCTTCGCGCGTTTTTTCCACGAAGATTGTTTTGTTTTACGCGGCTCGCTCCCCGCTGTTTGGCTATGGACCGGGCATGTATATCAGGGTGCTGGGCGATACCTGGGATTGGTTTTCCGAGTACGGCGACCCCTTGGAAGCGCATGGTTTTATGCAGAAAATTTTGCTGGAAGAAGGCCTGGTCGGCCTGACGCTGTTTTTGATTTTTGTATCTTATCTAATTTATTTTCTTTGGAAGCGGGCGGCGCGAACGCGCGATTTAATGCTTACCGCGACGGTGATTTCAGTTTTTGGAGCGATTATTTTTCAGGTGTTTAATACCTCGTACTTTAACAGCGTGATGTGGATGCCTATAGGGGTGGCGCTGGCGGCGACGGGGTTGAAGGGAAAGGATTGATATGCGAATTTGCCATATTATTCCCAAATTGAGTTACGGCGGGGCCGAGCGGATGCTGGTGGATTTGATAAATAATTCCTCGCCAAATTTTGAACATTCGGTGATTGTTTTTTTTGATTACAATCCATTGGCCGCGGATTTGAAAGAGGGAACGTGTGTTGTTGTCGTGCCAAAAAAAGGCAAGTTGAGTTTGGGATTGGTTACCGATATTCGCGACGCGCTGAACGGCTTGAAGCCGGATATCGTGCACACGCATTTATTTGGCGGCGATTTGTGGGGCCGTTTGGCAGCCAAGCGGCTGGGCTTGCCGGTTGTTACAACCGAACACAATATCAATGTCAGCGAGGGTTGGTTGAAAAATGAATTACGGCATTGGTTGCGAAAAAAAAGTGATGCCTACGTTTCCTGCTCGGATTTTGTGCGCGGGTACATGGAGAAAAGATGCCAAATTAAAGGTGCGACAGTAATTAAAAATGGAATTGAATTGGAGCGATTTGTGCATGTTGAACAGAGAAGAATTGATCGCCCGATACAGCTTCTTGTTTTAGGTCGGCTCACGAAACAAAAAGGCCACGCCGTGGCTCTGCGAGCGCTGGCGAAATTGAAAAATATTGAGTGGCGTTTGAGTGTTTTGGGTGAGGGAGAGTTGGCAAGCGGTCTGCGAACAGAAGCGCGAGAGTTGGGAATAGGGGATAGGGTGGAATTTTTGCCGGCCACGCGCGAAATTTCCGGGGCGCTGGCGCAACACGATATTTTGCTGATGCCGTCTTTGTGGGAAGGGCTGGGCGTGGCCGCGATGGAAGCCATGGCGGCCGGGCGGCTGGTGGTGGCATCAAGGGTGGGCGGGTTGCCGGAGTTAATTAAAGATGGGGAAACTGGATTATTGGCGCGACCAGGCGACGTGAACGACTGGGTTGAGAAATTGCGCTGGTGTTTTACGCATCCGGATGATTGCGAACGTCTTGCCGCATCCGGTCGGGAGTACGCGCGAATGAATTTTGGCGTTGATAAAATGGTGAGAGAATATGAAAAAGTTTATCTGTCGCTTGCCAATTGACTGCGTGCTGGCGGTTACGTACAACTGCAACGCGCGGTGCGTGATGTGCGATATTTGGAAAATCAAAAATTTTTCCGAGCTGGCGCCTGAGCAATTTTTGAAACTGCCCGCCAGCTTGCGCGATGTGAATATCTCCGGCGGCGAGCCGTTTTTGCGGCGCGACTTGCCCCAGATAATTCACAATGTAAAAAAAGCGTGCCCGGCCGCGCGGCTCGTGATTTCCACAAACGGCTTCGCGACTGGTTTGATTCTGGCGCAGATGCGAAAAATTTTTGAAATAAAACCCAATATCGGCATTGCGATTTCCATAGACGGAATAGGGGAGAAGCACGACGAGATGCGCGGCATACGGGGCGGGTTTAATATGGCCATGAAAACCCTTGAAGGGCTAAAGAGAATGGGCATGAAAAATTTGCGGCTGGGTTTTACGGTGACAGAGAGAAATATCAACGAGTTGGGGCGCGTGTATAATTTGGCGCGCAAAGAAGGCGTGGAGTTCACCAACAGCTTTGCCCAGAGTTCGGATATTTATTTTGGGGGGAAACAGAATACGGATTTTAAGGATATGGATTCCGGCTCGGGGGCCGGAATGACAAAAGAGGTCCTACGCGCGCAATACCGACATCTTATCAGGGCCGAGCTTTCCGGTTGGAATATAAAGCGCTGGGCGCGCGCCTACTACGCGCATGGGATGTACAATTTTATCACCGGCAAGCAGGCCGAGCTTTCCAGCGCGCCCGGGCGCGACTTTTTCTTTTTGGACCCGTCGGGCGAAATTTATCCCTCGGTGGTGCATAATTTTAGGATGGGGAATATTCGGGCGGTTCAGGGGTTTGAACAATTTTGGTGTTCAAGCGCCAGCGAGGGTGTGCGGGAAAAAATAGACGCGGCCAAACTGCCGGTTTGGATGATATGCACCGCGCGCACAGCCATAAAAAAGCACCCCTTCAAAGTGGGGTGGTGGGTTTTGAAAAATAAATTCAGCGTCCGGTAACAAGGCAAACCACAGGCCCGCCAAATTCCCAGCCCGCGGACAGCGCCTGGCGCAGACCCGCCACAGACAAAGCGCTGTTGGCCGAGATTTCAATTCCGGTCGTTTGCTTGAATAGCTTGATGGCCGACAATATCTCGGCATTCGTCGCTATCCATCCGGAGCCGTTGCTTTTTTTAATGGCGTTTACAACCGCTTCTTTGCGCCTGGCGATTCTATCCACAATCGCGCCGGCCAAACTAACCTCATCTTTTTTGGCGCTGTCTGGCAGGGGCAAACGTTTGGCCTCGGCCGCCGAGGCGATAGGGTGGCAGGTGGATGTTTGCACGATATGTATTTGCGGGCAAGCGCCGATTTTTTTGAAGCCTTCGTACAGTCCCTGGGCCGCGGCGCCGCTGGAAGTGGGCACAAAAATAGCGGACAGATTTTTGACCGCGCTTAATTCCTTGGCCAATTCAAAATAGCCGCTGAGCGCCGAGTCGTCGGTGGACTGGCGCAAGAGTTTGGCAGTGCCGGCCTTGTCGGCCTGGAAGGCGGACTGGCGCGGATTTTTTACCTGGCGCAGTTCAATATTTGGGCCGGCTAAATCCGTCAGTATTTTCATTTTCGCCCTATCTATTTTTTCTCCGATAAAGATTTTTAATTTTATCGGTTGCGAGTTGTGATTTTTAATGTGATAAGCCGCGGCCAGCGCCGCGTTGCCCGACGAAGAAATCACAAAATCCAACCAGCCTTCTTTGGCGTGTTTCTCTATCATCAACGGAATAGAGCGTCCCTTGTGCGAGCCATAGGGGTGCAAGTCTTCACGTTTCAAGTAAAGCTCTGTTGGCAGTCCCAAGGCCTCTGCCAACCGGCTTGCCTTGATTTGCGGAGTGGGTCTTGTCACAGGTGGAAAAATATTGTATAATGCTTTTTATAAAAGGGGAATAACAGGCGATTTTTATGAAACTAATTTGTCCGGAGTGCAAAAACGACGTGGATTTGACGGCCTATCCCAATATGGCCGCGGGCAATGTCATAGAGTGCAATGTTTGCGGGATTACCCTCATGGTGAAAGACATGGACGGGGAAAATGTTATTGTTGAGGTGGTTGACGAGGGGAAATAAGCCTGTCAATCATTCCCCTAAACCCACGCGAGCCCAAAAAGACGATGGTGTCTTCTTTTTGGGCTGTCTTTTTTAAATAAGCGACCAGTGCGTCGTCGTCCGGCATGAATTTCGCGTTGTTGTGCGTTTTGGAAATAATTTTGGCCAGTTTGGCGCCATTCATAAGCTCGTTGGTTGTCTCCCCCTTGATAAGGGGGAGATTCACTACCACACCAAAATTTTTGGTGTGGTAGTGAAGAGGGGGTAATTTTAATTTCGTAAGCGCGGGAACAATTACTTCGTTGGCATTGGCAAAAGCGTGAGCGTACGATGGGGCCGAGGCCGCGCTCCGGCCGCCGGTATTGGGTTCAAATACCGCGTAGATTTTTCCCTTATAAATTTGGCGCAAAGTGGCGAGGGTTGACTTGGCTTTGGCCGGCGAGTGGGCGATGTCGTCGTAGACATCGGCGCCGCTTGCTTGTCCGCGTTTTTCCAGCCGCCGCTTCAAGCCGTCAAAAGTTTTAATAGCTGAGAGAATTTTTTCCGGCGCGATGCCGATTGCCGAGGCCAGCGCGAACACCCCGCACAAATTTTGCGCCATAAATTCGCCGAGCATGGGCGAGGAAACTTTATAAATTTTTTTCCCGTGTCGCAGTTCAAATTTTATGCCGCTGCCGCTCTGGCTAATTTTACCGTATTGGTAGTCGCATCGTTCAGCTTTGCCATACGTTATTGTCATTGCGAGGCCGTTTGCGGCCGAAGCAATCCCATACGTATTATTAGTAGGAGATTGTTTCGCTGCGCTCGCAATGACACTTAAAACCTTCTCATCATCAGCGCACGCCACTATTAGTCCATGTTTTGGTATGGAAGCGATCAAATTTTCAAACGCGTCAAAATAGCTTTCTGCGGTGGGATAAATATCAGCGTGGTCCCAGCTGATGGAAGCGAGGAGCAGGTGAGTGGGGGAGTAGTGGGAAAATTTTGGTCGCGCATCCCAGCGGGCTGATTTGTACTCGTCGCCTTCTATCACGCTCCACCCCTCTTTTTTTCCGCTGGCTCCATAGTCCCCCGCAGGGGGCTGTGGAGCCAAACTGCCCATACTCGCCGATTCAAACCCGCTTATCGCCAGACCGCCGAACATGTAACTCGGCGCGAAATTGGCTTGCGTCAAAATCCACGAGAGCAAAGCCGCGATTGTCGTCTTGCCGCAGGTGCCGGCGCAGACGATGGAGTTTTGTTTCACGAAATATTCAGCCAATACCTCGGGATATGATTTGTATCTCAATTTTTTTTCCTGCGCCGCCAGCCATTCAGGGTTTTGCGAACCGGCCACATTACCCACCACCACTAAATCCGGAGAGTCCATGCGCTCCGGATGCCAGCCCGGGTAAAATGCCACACCCGCAGATTTCAACCTCGTGGAAACCGGCGGGAAAAAGCCAACGTCACTGCCAGTCACTTTCCATCCGGCTTTCTTAAAAGCAACAGCAATCCCGCTCATTCCCACCCCGCAAATTCCGATAAAGTGAACATGCATATTGAGCAGATCGTCTGACTATTGTTTTAGTATCTTCTTTAGCTCCTCCAAATTCCTCTTCCACTCCTTCCCGTCAAACCATTCCAGTCCATTAAACTGTAATTTATAGACATCGGCCGGGCGCTGGGCCGAGCCGATATACACGTATTTTTTTCCCTCCACCTTCGCGTGCAAAATCGCTTTTTGCATCATGCCCAGGCCCAGGTCTTTTTGTTTGGATTCAAGGTCGTAAAAAGGATAGCTGTAATGCAAGATATTTTTTGTTTCAAAACAAATGCAGTAGCCCAATACCCCCTCCCCCGTCCTCCCCCTAAGAGGGAGAGGACTACCAGCGGTATTTCCTTCCCCTTTTAGGGGAGGGGCAGGCCACCACACCAAAGATTTTGGTGTGGTGGCAGGGGGTGGGGTATAAATCAATAACAAATTAAAGTTGCTTTTTGCCGGGTCAGTCAGCATCTCTTTTATTTTTTGTGCGGAGAAAATTTTCGGTCCAAATTTTTTTTCGTAAAAATCCTTGCCCATCTTGTGCACGCGCCAGTCATAATCAGAGTAGGGGAGAGGGGCCGCGTCCAGTTCAAAATTTTTCGTATGGCTCAAAATGCGCCGGTTCTCGCTGTTTAGAATAAATTTGCCCAAATCAATGCGCACACTGCGCGTTTGATTCATATCGCCTTTGCCCGTGCGCGTAAAAACAAAACCCTCACTGTAAAGTTTTTCTACATTTTCATCCGCGAAATCAGAAATTGTTTTCTTGTTCCAAGATAGATACATAGGAATAATGGCTAAGTGTTTGGATATGTTTTTACCTTAGTTCATTGATATCCAGACAGCCAAAATGACCATAAACGCGTGCATCAGCCAAAAGCGCATCACGATTTTTTCCTCGCTCCAGCCCTTGAATTCAAAATGGTGATGAACCGGCGCCATCTTGAACAGCCGCCGTCCCAGCAAGCGCCTAAAACACACCTGCAAAATTACCGATACAATTTCCACGTAAAAAATAAATCCAAGCAGGGGAATGAGCAGGGTGCGGTTTATGGCAATGCCGTTTATGGCCACCAGGGCCCCCAGCCCCAGCGCGCCCACGTCGCCCATCTGAAAACGCGCCGGTTTTACGTTGAAATAAGTATAAGCAATCAAAGCGCCGGCCACCGTGCCGTTTAGGAGTGTAAACGATTCGCGTCCGGCTGTCCAGCTCATTACCATCAGGCCCAAAAAGGTGATAATCATGGCGCCGCCGGCCAGACCGTCCAGCCCGTCGGCGATGTTGACCGCGTTGGCCGTAAACATCACCGCAAAAATCACCAGCGGAATAATCCACCAGCCGATTGGTATCTGCCCCAGCACCGGGGTCCAGATGGAATGCCAGTGCTCGCCCAGCTTGTAATAAATCCACCAGGCCGGAATGGCGCCGGCTACAAATTGAAAGAGTAGTTTTTCGTGCACCTGGATGCCGCGCCCCGGATGCGAGCCAAAGGCGGAAACAGCGCGTTTGTAAAAAGCCCAAGGCAAACTTAAAACATACCAAACCCGCGTCCGCCAAAATTTGTGCACCCGTATCAAAGTAAGCGTCTGTTTCAAAGTGCGCTCCCGCCGTGGCTTGCCGAAAATATTCAGCAAATCATCGGCCGCGCCCAGAAGCGCCGACACGGCCATGGCGCCGATGGGCACATAGGTGCTTTCGCGGTTCCAATTCCAAATCAGCGTGATAATCGTAACCGTGGCTATCACCAGCAGTCCGCCCATTATCGGCGTGCCGGCTTTGCATCCGCGGTCGCCTTTCATTGTAAAATCAAATTCAGCGCGGCGCGTTATTTTATACTTGTACAAAAATTTCGTCAGCAAAGGCGCCCAAATAAACGCGCCCAGCGCCGAGAATATTAAGTAAAGCAAGGCTGTTTGTATTAAGTCTGGTGAAAACATATTCACAGTTTGTCATGCTGAACTTGTCACCACACCAAAATTTTTTGGTGGTGGTGACAAGTTCAGGATGACAGTTAAAATTTTAGCCGTCTGATTTCCAAAGTTTTCGCTTGCTTGGCTTCCAAAAACGTTTCGTTGGCTTCGCCCGTTTTGCCCAACTCAACCCACTCCTGCCCCAGCAATCCGGCTTTTGGATTCACGAGCCGGATAAATCCTTCGCTCACCCCGTGCCCGTATTTACCCTCACAGCCCCAGGCGCGGGCGCAGCCGTATCTAATAAACCCGCCGTCCGTTTCGGTAATAATCAAAATATGGTTGCGGTCGCGCCGCTGACCGGTGCGCAACATCACAATCACGTCTCCGGCGCGCGCGTTTTCCAGCTTCACTTTTTCCGTATTCTCGTCGCTCGCGTAGGTACTCACGGAAATATTTTCCATTGGCCGCAATTTGGCGACAAGCCAGCGCCAAAAACGCGCCGGCGAAACCACGCGCAATCGCTTCAGCAAATTCACGTTTTTCGTTTCCAAAAAATGTTGCGCCAGCACGCGCGTGACAAAGCCCGAACAGTCCACGCCCAGCCCGTTATCAATCAAAAATTTGCGGATATCGCGCGCGACCTCTTCGCCGGCGCCGTGCTGCTCACCACCGCCGCCAGGCGGGGCCCCGCTCTGGCGGTGGTGCAAACAACAGCCCTCGTGGTCAAAGAGCTGTTTGTGGTATTGCAAAGAAATAATCTGCGCCTCTTCCGCGATATCGCGCGGCGAACCCTTGCCAACAAGCACAGACAGCTGGCCGCGCCGGCCCCGGCGCGCGTTGTTAAAATACGGACAGCGCACATTGCCCGCGCCGCGAAAAGGCAGAGACAAATAATCATTTATGGTTCTTAGCGCCGACGGCGATAGGGTGTTTGGCATAATGTCATTCCCCCGACTAAGTACGGGGGAATCCAGTACTTATTCGTTTAATCAATTTCGCCTTCAAAGTTTCCGGCAATAGATGAGTCTGCCCCAGTTTCTCCACTTCCACCCATTCCAATTGGTAGGAATTATTCGGATTATTGCGCGCCTGCTCGGGCCCGCCCAAAAATTCTTTGCCGGAAATATTTTTACCGAAAAAATAATGCTCTCGGCGCGGCGAGGCAATGGCGATAATTTTTTTGCTTTCGTCAATTTCAAAATCCAAATTCGTCTCCTCTTTGGTTTCGCGCATGGCCGTGACGCGAAAATTTTCATTCGGCTCCACGGTGCCGCCGGGCATGGCAAAGTATTCATTGCCGTACTTGTTGCGCTTCATCAGCAAAATTTTGTCGTCTTTAATTAAAATCACGCCGGCGCGCGGCCGGTTCCAAATCATATTTTTATGCGCTGAAATAATACCCACTAAAATAGACATCCCGACCTCGTTGAAAATGTTGTGTTTTTCCATCAACCCGCTCTCGCTTTGCACGCGAATCAGGTCCGTGCCTAGTTTTACATTCTGGTACATTATGATATTAAAACTTTGCACGGCCTTGATTCTGGGTATTTCCAGTTCGTCTATGTTCAAAGTGACCCTCTGCACGATTTGCGCGCCGTTTGTGATGGCCTGCAGGCGGTAGTCGTCCGGCGGCACGTCCAAAAGCGCGGCTACGTGCGCCTGAAAAGTGGTGGCGGCCGGCCGCGGCTTCATCAGTCCGCCCAGCCGTTTTTTGGGCGCGGCCTTGGCCATGGCCAACTCCTGCAACTGGGATTCAAAACTGGCCGAGGCCGGCTGGCGCGCGTTTACTTCCACCAGATACACTTGTCCGCCGGCTTCGTCTATCACCGCGTCTATGCCATAAAGCCCCTTCCATCCCTGGCTGGCCAGCCGTTCGCCTACTTCAATGGCTATTTTTTTGTACTGGGCCGCCTGTTCTTCGGTCAAAATTTTGCGCGGCATAGACCAGTCGTTGCCGATAGTGGCAAAGGGCATGTCGGTAAAAGGCTTCAGGCCAGTGATTTGATAGCTGATGTTGCCGACAAACACCCTGTTTCCCCAGACCACGTTGTTGTTGGTAAAAAGCGGCCCCTTGATGTACTCGGTTACGCGCACGTCGCGCCGCGGAAATTTTTCCCGTATCTCCTGCAGTTGTTTTTTGGATTCCACTAAAATTGTGCCCAGGCCCGTGTGCGAGCGGTTGAACTGCACGATAAACGGCTTGCCTTTCCACACCAGGTTGGCGCACAAGTCTATGCGGTGGGAAGGCAAGTGCGATGCCAATGGCCCCAGCCAACGCACCTGGGAAATTTTTTCCTCCACTTCGTTGCAAAATTTGGCGCTCGGGTTGAGCAGGGCCCAGCCGTGGTCCGCGCAGAGCTCTTCTATATATATATTGTTCTTAAACACCAAAACAAAGTCGCCTTTTTTGAGCAGAGACAAAGTTTTTTTGCGCGTCAGCAGTTCGCGCGTATCCAGCGGCCGCGGGTTGTCTATCAAGATGATATTTTTGAAGCGCTTGGCCAGCTTGGACGAGTAGGAATTTTTGTTGGTGATGATATATATGCCGGGCTGGTGAAAATCCAGACCCTCGGCGCGCTCCACATCGCGGCAAACATAAAACAAACGCCGGCCAACGAGCTTGTTCGCGACTTCTTTGATAATATTTGATAACGGCATAGATTTAGTATATACTACCTCAAAATTACCTGTGGCGCAATATCTGTTAGTCATTGCGAGCCCCGACGTTACGCCGGAGAGGAATCCCTTTTGGCATTAATAAAATCACAGTAAATCGCTAATTTTACTAAATTTTATTATGAAAAACGAAATAAAAGAAATAGAAAAAGACTTAGAATTTGTAAAAAATATTTATATAAAACTTCTAACGATATTGCCCAGTTTTAATATTACTGATAGCAAAATTTTGCCTTATGGCTTAAAAGCGCACACTAGATCGGTAAGTTGGTTAGTTGAGCAAGTTATTACACAGCAAACTAAATTCAATGCAAAGAAACTTGATTTAGATGAAGTTAATTTTGACTTCCCAGATACCTCACTACATGATTGCGAAATTATTTATAAAGGGAGAAGTTATTTTATAAATGTTAAAATTCACAATATTGGAAGCAAAGAAAATAAAAATGATATTTCTGCGGTAGAAAAACTTTATTTTCAATACAGTGTTAATAAAAATTATACCTTAATATATGCTTGCTTTGGCATTAAATTTGAAAATATAAAAATAAATTTTGTTAAAGATTATTTAGAAGTTTTCTCGCCACAGTTTCTACCAATTTATGTGAATCCTCGAAATGACAAAATTCAAGCCACCTATAGACATGATAAAGTATACAGAACGCGAGATGAATTTCTAAAAATGTTAAAAGAAAAATCAAAAAGTATTATTTTAAAATAGCTATGAATAAAATTTTTAACGAAGATATTTTATTAGGAATAGATAAAATAGAAGACAATTCTATTGATTTAATTTTAACTGATCCTCCTTATTGTTTAGGCAAAGATTATGGCAATGATTCTGATCAAAAATCATCTGAGGATTATCTGAACTGGACATATCAATGGATTGATGCGGTTTTGCCTAAATTAAAAAATAGTGGAAGTTTTTATATTTTTTTAAGCTGGCAATATTCACCAGAAATTTTTTGTTATTTAAAAAAGAAATTACGAATGGTCAATGAAATTATTTGGGATAGACGAGTGCCAAGCATGGGCGGTTCTACTAGAAAATTTTCATCTGTCCACGACAATATAGGTTTTTTTGTAAAAAATAATAATTATTATTTTGATTTAGATAGCATTAGAATTCCCTACGATGAAGAAACTAAAAAAGCAAGAACTCGATCAATTTTTGTTGGAAAAAAATGGTTAGAAATGGGCTACAATCCAAAAGATTTATGGAGTACACCAAGAATACACACACAAGACCCTGAAAGAGAAAATCACCCAACCCAAAAACCTTTAGAAATAATTGAACGAATGGTAAAAGCAAGTTGTCCTAAAAACGGAATTGTTTTTGATCCATTCATGGGAACCGGAACAACTGCTATCGCTTGCCTATCAAGCAATAGGCAATATGTAGGATTTGAAATAAATAAAGATTATCACAAACTAATAACAAATCGAATCAAGAAACATAATAGTTGCCCGACTTTATTTCAACAACAGAAGCAAAAACAAGGTAATTTGACTCAAGGCATTCACCTATGCACGATAAATTGAAACAATTCGGCCGCGTGAAAATCAACGAGCCGCTGGCCAAACATAATACATTTAGAATCGGCGGCCGGGCCAAGTTTCTTGTCATTGTGGATGACACGAACAAGCTCGTCGGCCTGCTTAATTTTTTGTCCGGGGCCGGAGAAAAATATTTTATCGTGGGAGGCGGGTCCAATCTGCTGTTTTCCGACGATGAATTTGACGGGGTTATAATAAAAGTGCAAACATCCAAAATAGCGATAAAGGAAACCATGATAGAAGCCGAGGCCGGGGTTTTGCTGTCCTTAGCCGTGAACATGGCCGCGCAAAACAGATTGGCTGGTCTGGAGTGGGGAGTGGGCATACCGGGCACTGTGGGCGGAGCCGTGCGCGGCAATGCCGGCGCCATGGGCGAGGATATGTCGTGCGTGCTTGACAGCGCGGATGTCTGGAGCGACGGTGAAATTTTGACCTTGAAAAAAAAAGAGTGCGGCTTTGGCTATCGCGACAGCGCGTTCAAAGCCGGCGGCGTGGTTTTACGCGCGCGTTTGGCTTTGCGCCGCGGCGACAAACAAGAAATCGCGGCCAAAATGGCGAAAAACGCGGCCCAGCGCGCCAGCCGCATCTCGCGCTTTGCCTCGGCCGGCAGTTTTTTCAAGAACATCAAGACCGAATTGTGGAAGCACGAAAAAACCGAAATGGATGAAATTTTTCATAAGCGCGGCAAGGTGCCGGCCGGCTGGCTGATAGAACAGGCCGGCTGTGCCAGGCTGGTTAGGGGCGGGGCGCGCGTTTCCGACGAGCACGCCAACATTATCGTGAATACCGGCGAGGCGACCGCCAAAGATGTTTTGGATTTAGTTGCTGAAATAAAAGAGAGCGTGTATAATAAATTTGGGGTGGAGTTGGAGGAAGAGGTGGAGATAGTGAGATAAAAAATCATTGTGTTTCTGAATGTGTTCTCGCTTTCCTCGGCCGCGAGGCCTCGGGCGTGGCGCTGTGGCGCCACAAGCCGCTGCGAACACATTCAGAAACACAAACAATTTTTATGCAAATACAAATAACCGGAAAGGGGATAGAGCTGACAGACGCCATAAAGGATTACGTGGAAAAAAAGATGCTGGCTTTGGAAAAATTTTACGGCCGGATAATCCGCGCCGACGTGAGCGTGGGGGTGGAAAACCACCATCATCAAAAAGGAAAAATTTTCGTGGCCGAGTGCAAGTTGGAAGTGCCGGGCAAAGACTTGTTCGCCGGCAAAAATGAAAAAACTTTGTATAAGGCAGTGGATAAAATCCGCGATTATCTGGAGGGCGAGCTGAAAAAACACAAGGTCAGATTGCAGGAAAAAAACCCCAAAGACAAGCGGCTCGTGCGCGCCAGCAAAGAATATCTTCCAGAAGAATGAAAGAGCAGGCAATAAAATTGATTAGGCGTTTTTGGCCGGCTGGCTATGGCTTGGTCGGCTCTTTTATTATTTCCGCCGGCTGGAACTGGTATCACACCGCCCATCGTCCCCACTGGCGCATTATTCTCATCACGCTCGGCGTTTGGGTGGTTGTTTACGCAGGTTTTCGCGGATTCAAATGGCTTTATGCGTACTTTACGCGGCGCTTCCGCAGGCACGAGTTTTGGCAAAAGAATTTTTACGTTGTTTTAGACCAGCTTTATTTTATTTTCTCGCTTATTTTTTTGGTTTTTTTCTCGCGCGACGAAATCGTCTCGGCCCTCTACGCGCCCGTGATTTTTTTAATCTTTTATTGGCGCCTTGACCGGTACCTCAAAAAGCACCCCGATGGCGGAATGTGGCGCCGCGTCGCGCGCGCGTTTTTTTTGTTCGGCTTTTTTATTTTTCTATTGATGGATGTTTTGCAATATTTTGCTTTTCGTTTGTATATACTGGACCCAAACGCCAAAATTTTTAACATTGTTTTTTTCCGCGCTTGGGCCATGGCCATATTTTGGCTGGCTACATTTGCCGTCTGCGCCATCTGGTATCGCTTCACGCGCAAATGGCATCGCTACGCGCCACTCGGTTTTTGGGCGCTTTGCTTTGTCGTCTATGCCGCGCTGTGGGCGCTAAATGTAGGCGTGCTCTACTACTCGGGCTTGTACTTAAATCCGGCGCTTTTGGAACACGCCGAGGGCGGCGCCGGCGCCGGTTATCTTTCCACCGGCGTCAGCTATTTACTTTTCGCGTTATTGGCAGTAATGCTGGGTCTTTTCACTGTGCTATTTAAAAAAATCATGAAAGCGCACGGAAATTCGGCTACGCGCCACTGGAATTATTACCATTTCGCCCTCATTGCTTTGGCGCTGTTTACTTTTTTGGCCGTGGCCAGCTTCAAAACCACTCCCGAATATCTTATCATCCGTTCTTTTTATAAATACTTCCGCGGCGAAACCGAAAAAATAGAATTGAACCAGGCGGTCAAGACAAAATTAGAGCGATTTGGTCTGAAATACAACACGGACCAGTTCTACGTCGCGCACAAGGATACGGTTTATCGCTCAAATCCTCCACTCCTCGCCCCAAAATTCTCTACCAAAAAACCCAACCTCGTCATCGTTTTCCTGGAGTCCTTTTCCAGTCGCCTCACCGGCGTTTATAATCCCAAATACAAAGAGCTTACCCCGGGCCTCAACAAAATGGCCGCGGACAAAAATACCACTGTTTTCAAAAACTACTACAATGCCAGCACTCCGTCCATCACTGGCATTATTTCTTTGCTTTGCTCGTACCTCACGCCATTCGGCCACAATGAAATTCAAAACGAAAACCGCTTGCAAAGAACTGGCCTGATGTGCCTGCCGCGCGCCCTGAAAAAAAACGGCTACAAGGATTTTTTGTATATGACCGCGGTGAGCGAGGAATTCGCCAACAAGGGCTCCATTGCCAAAAGCATGGGCATAGAAAAAATGCTGGGCCAGGAAGAGCTGAAAAAATACATCAAAGCTCCGCCCCTGGCCTGGGGCTACAGCGACCACCAGATGTTTCCGTTGTTTTTTGATTTGATGCCAAAACAGCGCGAACCGTTTTTGATGATGCTGGCCACAGTGGACACGCACCCGCCGTTTACCACGGCCAAGGATATTTTGAAATATAAAAGCGGGGGCAGCAACATGCTCAACACTTTTCACACCACCGACGACGGCTTCTCCAAATTTTGGGACCAGTTCAAGGCCAGCCCGTATTACGAGAATACAATTTTGATTGCCGTGGCCGACCACGCGGTTTTTCCGGTGGCCTACGACAAAAAGGGTTTTCCCGACGAGTATGGCAAGCGCACTTTTTACGACGAAAATTTGTTCCTGCTCTACGCGCCTGAAAATGTTCTGCCCAAAGAGGTCAAGACGCTTTCGTCGGGGATTGATTTCACGCCAACGATTTTGCAAATGCTTGGGATAAACAAGGTGCCAAACGCGTTTGAAGGACATTCTATTTTTGACGACCGCGCCAAATTTCCAAACATCCTCGGCATGCACGAGTTCGGGCTGTATATAAACCAGGCGATTTCTCAAAATCCTACCCCTATTAGGGGGAGGGCGGGCCACCACACCAAAGAATTTGGTGTGGTGGCAGGGGAGGGGGTTGAACGTCGCACCGACTACGCGGTCCCATCGCATCTGGAATGCGCCGACGCCGAGGTCGGCGCTTCATCCAGCACCCCGCTCACCCTTTGCGAATTTTTGCATTTCTACAAATGGAAACGCCAGATGATGGAAGAGGGCCGGTTTTGGGAGAAGTAAATTTTTATGAATCAAGAGCGGGCCCTGCAAATTTTAAAAACCGGCGCCAATGTTTTTCTGACCGGCGAACCCGGGTCGGGTAAAACGCACACGGTAAACGCTTATGCGCGTTATCTGCGCCAGAGGGGGATCGCGCCGGCGATTACCGCGTCCACCGGCATAGCCGCCACGCATATCGGCGGTTTTACGATACACTCGTGGAGCGGCATAGGCGTAGCGCCTCGGCTGGACAGATATTTGCTTGATAAAATTTCCACAAACGAGAGGGTGGTAAAGCGCGCGGGCGCGGCCAAAGTGCTGGTGATAGATGAAGTTTCAATGCTCGGCCCGGAAACTTTGTCCATGGTTGACGCGGTTTTGCGGGAAATCAAAAGATGCCGCGAGCCGTTTGGCGGCTTGCAAATAATTTTAGTGGGTGATTTTTTTCAATTGCCGCCGGTGGAAAAAAACCTTCCGGAAATTCAGAATAGTTTACTCCAAGATAGGCCGGCGCGATTCGCCTTTGATTCGCCGGGCTGGAAAAATCTGCGGCCAATGGTTTGCTATCTCACGGAACAGCATCGGCAGGACGATCCGCAATTTTTGGGTTTGCTTTCCGCCATCCGTGGAAATCGCTTTAGCGACAATCATCTATCTTTGATAAACAGCCGTAAAACCGAATCCGCCCAAGCGCCCGATCGCGTTCCCAAACTTTTTTCCCATAACATTGACGTTGGCCGCGTAAACGATGAAACATTGTCCAAGCTTCCCGGGCCGGAAAAAACTTTTTTTATGTCATCGCGCGGAAACCCGCGATTGGTTGAATTTTTAATAAAGGGTTGCCTATCGCCTGAAAAACTTTGTTTAAAAAAGGGCGCGGCCGTGATGTTCACGAAAAATAATCAGGCCGAAGGGTATGTCAACGGCACGCTGGGAGTGGTACAAAATTTCAGCGAGTCAGGCGCTCCGATTATAAAAACGCGCGGCGGGCGGTTTATTGATGTGACAGCGGCCGAGTGGGCGCTGGAAGACAACGGACGCGTGCTGGCGACGATTGAACAATTGCCCCTACGTTTGGCCTGGGCCATTACCGTGCACAAAAGTCAGGGTATGAGTTTGGATGAAGCGACCATGGATTTGAGCCGTGTTTTTGAATATGGACAGGGATACGTGGCTCTGTCGCGCGTGCGGCGGCTCTCGGGCGTGCATTTGCTGGGCTGGAACGAACGCGCTTTCGCCGTGCACCCGGAGGTTTTGGAAAAAGATCAGGAGTTTAGAACTTCGTCGTTGGCATCGGAAGAGGCGTTCGCGAAATTGCCGGACGAGGAACTAAAAAAAATGAGCGATAATTTTGTCGTGGCCTGCGGAGGCCAGGTCGGTGGCGTCGTGTCCCCCTCCTTTATAAGGAGGGGGCAGGGGGAGGTATTGCAGGGGTCATCGCGGTCGGGCGGCTTTGATAAAATCCGTCAAGATCACCCAAACGCCTATCGCCCGTGGGAGCCGGAGCAAGACGAAGAATTAAAAAAACTTTTCGCGCGAAAAACATCAATCAAGGATATATCAAAAAAACTTGGCCGCAAAAAAGGCGGCATCACTTCGCGCCTGGTGCGTCTGGGCGTTGTTGAAAGCCGCGAGCAAGCCAGGGCACAGCGCGGTTAAGTCAACTAAAACCGTCCCATTCGAGTCGCCTCAAAAGCGGCTTTTCTTGTAATTTCCGGCGGGGAGGAGTAAAATAAGGTTAAAAACCAAAATGAATGTCCAATTATAGACATAATAGGATCCAGCTTGTCGGGTATGTCAAAAATTTTGGAAAATATTAAGCAGCGACCATATTTTTCGAAGAACAATTTTGTCCTGTACAGGGACAACTGTTTAAATATTCTGGGAAAATTACCAGAGAATTCGGTTGACATGATTTTTGCAGATCCTCCTTATTTGCTTTCGAACGGCGGAATGACGTGCAATGGGGGGAAAATGGTAAGCGTTGATAAAGGGCAGTGGGATGTGAGTAACGGTTTAAAAAAGGACTGGGAATTTCATTTGAGCTGGATTAAAGCGTGTCATCGAGTATTAAAGCCATGCGGAACAATTTGGATAAGTGGGACCTATCACTCCATTTATCAATGCGGATTCGCTTTGCAGGTCAACAAATTTCATATTTTGAATGATATTGCCTGGTTCAAACCGAATGCGTCTCCAAATTTGAGTTGTCGATTTTTTACTGCTAGCCACGAAACGATTATTTGGGCTCGGAAAGATAAAAAAGGAAAACACAAATTTAATTATGAGCTAATGAAAAACAGAGACTGGACGGGTGATTTTATAAAAAAACCGAATCTTCAAATGCGAAGTGTTTGGGCTATTTATCCTCCCAAAAAAGAAGAAAAGATTTTTGGTAAGCACCCCACTCAAAAACCGATAGATTTATTGGTTAGGATTATCCTCGCAAGCACAGATAAGGGCGACATTGTTTTGGACCCATTTACCGGCTCTTCAACTTCAGGGCTGGCGGCATTTTTGAATGAAAGAAAATTCGTTGGTATTGATTTGGAAAAAAAATATCTAGATATATCCATTAAACGTTTCAGCAGTTTTAAAAAAGAAGCCCCTCATTTATGAAAATTGTTACTCGTGCAACGGCGATCGAAAATTTAAAAAAAGCTTTAGGAAAAAATTTGAGAGCCCTATCAAAAAAATATCAAGTGACCACTTTGGAATTGAGGTAAAATATGGACACTAATAATTTTTAATATGGCGCAAAAAGTTTTCACGACGACAAAAACCCCACCCCCTGCCACCGCCGCGAGGCGGGGCCCCGCCGTGGCGGTGGCCCCTCCCCTAAAAGGGGAGGGGGCCAACTGGATTCCCGCCTCCGCTGGAATGACAACTTTAGAAAAATTAGCCCGGATGTTGCGGGCCCTGATATTCGCCTCGGTGGAAGCCGGCCAATCAGGCCATCCGGGCGGCAGCAGTTCCAAGGTGGAGCAATTTTTAACAATGCTCCTCGGCGGTTTTGTGGCTTTTGACCCGGCCAATCCTAAAAATCCCGGGCGCGACCGCGTGGTGTGGAGCTCTGGCCATTGTACGCCTTTGCTCTACGGCGGTCTGGCCATGCTCTATGAAGCCATGCGGCGCGAGGGCAGGCAATTTTCCAAAGCCGCTGTGGGCGCCGTGTTTCCCGAAGACCTGGCCAGCTTTCGCCAGACCCACGGCTTGCCCGGGCATGCTGAAAGCGTGTATCCGCTGGTGGATGTTTCCACCGCCTCATCAGGCCACGGGCTGTCAGCCGCGGTTGGGATAGCCATGGCACACAAATCCAGTGGTCTTGATACAAAAATTTGGGTGCTCATGGGTGATGCCGAAACTGAAGAAGGCATCAGCTACGAAGCGCGCAATGTGGCCGCGGCTTCGGGCCTAAACAATGTTATTGTTTCTTTGGATTACAACGGCTTTGGCATAGACGGCCCCATCACCGAGGCCATGGTTTCCAGCCCGGGCGCGCAGTGGTCGGCCCTGGGCTGGAATGTGCTCATAGCCGACGGCCATGATTTTTCCGCCCTGGCCGCGGCCTACGCTAAAGCACAGCGCGCGGACAAGCCCACGGTGGTGGTTTGCCGCACCATCAAAGGCAAGCATTATGGGGCGCGGGAAAACAGCCATTCTTCGCACGGCACGCCCTTGCCTCATGACGAGTATGCCGCGGCAGTCAAAAAATTAGGGTTTGATATAAAAGGAGAAAAGGGCAAGGCCATCGCGGACATAGAAAAAATTATAGACCAGCTGGGCGAACGCGAGGCTGATTTTATTTCCAAAGCGCTCAAAAAATGCGCGGCCAAAATCAAACCCGAAGAAGAGCTGGTAAAAAAAATGAAAACCGCCCTGCCGGGCAGGCCGTTTAAGGGCGTTCTGAATGTGCAGCGGCCGAAAAAATTGTCGCCCGAACTGGTGTTTGCTCCGGGCGCCAATGTCAGCGGGCGCAAGGCGGCCCAGGCCTGGTGCAAATGGCTGATGACCCAGAGCGCGTTTGTGTTTGCCGGCGCCGGCGACGTCAGCAAGTCCGTACTCACTGCCGCGGCGGAAAACGTGTACGGCGTTATCGGACCGGCCAATCCGCTGGGCCGCGGCATTCGCTTTGGCATTGCCGAGGCCAACATGGGCATGGTTGCCAGCGCGCTGTCGCAGGAAATTTTGCCCGGCGGCATTCGGCCCTCTTGTATTTTTGGCACCTACAGCGTGTTCGCCCCCATGATGGCCAACAGCATTCGCATGTCTTTAATTGACAGAAAAATAAATAAAGACCGGCGCGGATTTTTTGTGGCTTTGGCGTCTCACGACGGACCAGAAACAGGCGAAGACGGCCCCACACATCAGGGTCTTTACTGGATGTCGCTTTTTGACGCCTATCCGGGCATAAAAGTGTACAAGCCCGCCGACGCCAACGAAACAATAGAAATGCTTTTTCACGCCCTCCAAATCGGCGAGCCGATAGTTTTGTCTTTGCCGCGCGCGGACTGGCCCGTGATAGACCGCGCTTGCGCGCCGGCGGCCAGCGAAGCGAATAACGGCGCGTATGTTTTTAAGGATTACACCCCCTCCTCGCCACCACACCAAAGCATTTGGTGTGGTGGCGAGCCTCCCCCTTCTAAAGGGGGAGGGAAAACGGCTGCTCCACAAATAAGGGGAGGGAAACGTATCGTGCTCGCCGTCTGCGGAGGCCAGCTCTTGCAAAACACGCTGGCCATACTGCCAGACTTGGAAAAGAAAAAATTGAACGTCAAAATTATCGTGGTAACGGCGCCCGAGCTGTTTGAGGATTTGCGCGCTCGCGACCCGAAAAAAGCGCGCGCTATTTTAAGCGACGAAGAACGCGCCGACATAATCACCCTGCACAACGGCTGGCCCGGATTTTTGCGCCGATTTTTACTGCCGGAAAATTACGCCGCGCGCGAAATCGGAGTCGCGGATTTTTTGGTTTCCTGCAAACCGGCCGACGCCTACGACATCGCCGAACTTTCGCCCAAAGACCTAATAAAAAAAATCCTAAAAAATGTCAAAGATAACTAAACAATACCCCTCCCCAGCCCTCCCCTTATTAAGGGAAGGGGGGCCTTTTGACTCCCCCTTATTAAGGGGAAGATTAAGCGGGGGTAATTACCGCGGCTTGTCTTCGGCCGAAGCGGAAAAATTATTGAAACAGTACGGACTCAATGAGCCGCCCAAGCCCAAAAAGAGAGGCGTCATCGGGCGCGCGCTGAAAATTATTTCCGAGCCCATGATGCTTTTGATTTTGGCCACGGCCGCGATCTATTATTTTGTCGGCGATTTTATTGAGTCGCTGATCTTTGCCGGCTCGGTCGTCCCCATCGCCATCATGGAATTTTTACAGCAAAGGCGCACGGACCGGGCCCTGGAAGAATTGGATAAGCTGGCGGTTTCCAGCGCGCAGGTTTACCGCGACAACAAAATTAAAATTATTGATTCCAAATACATTGTGCCCGGCGATTTGGCGCACCTGACCGCCGGAGACAAAATTCCAGCCGACGGCTGGTTGCTGGAATCGCCCGGTCTGCTCGTGGATGAGTCGTCGCTCACCGGCGAATCGTTGGCCGCGGCCAAGGGCGCGTCGCTAAAAAAAGAGGCGGACGAAAACAAGCTCTGGCAAGGCACCATCGTCACTTCGGGTGAAGGCGACATGGTGATTTCGGCCACCGGGTCCGCCACCGAGTATGGCCGGCTCGGTCTTTTGTTGGGTCAAATCAAAAAAACCAAAACACCCTTGCAGTTCAAAATCAGCCGTTTTCTAAAAATCGTGGCCATAGGCGGCATCGCGGCGGCCGTTATCGCGGGATTGTTTTTGTGGCTCACGCGCGGCTGGGCGGCCGGTGTTTTAGGCGGGCTGACCATCGCCATGTCGCTCATTCCCGAAGAAATCCCCATTGTCTTTAGCGTGTTCTTGATATTGGGAGTATTGCGCATGTCGCGCCGCAACGCCCTGATTAGGGAAATGGTGCTGGTGGAAACCCTGGGTTCGGTAACTGTTATTTGCACGGATAAAACCGGCACCCTCACCGAGGGTCGCATGTCTTTGGAAAAAATTTACAGACCCCCGCACATACAGCTTAAAGAATTTATAGAAGCCATGCTGTTGGCCCTGGAGCGCGTGGCCGTGGACCCTATTGAAGTAGAAGCGCAAAAATTCGCGCGTGAATCGTCTATTGAACCGCACGCCCTCTACGACGAATGCCGGCTGGCGCAAGACAAGCCGTTTGATTCCAAAAGCAAATCCGTGCACCATCTGTGGCAGAGAAAAAACGGCGAATTTTGGCAATACAGCGCCGGCGCCCCGGAATACATCATTGAACAGAGCGCAATGAGTAAAAAAGACAAAGACAAAGCGAGCGGCGCGTACGTCGAAGCCTCGGAGCGCGGCTACCGGGTAGTGGCCGTGGCGCGAAAAAAAATGAAGGAAAAAGAAAAAATCAGTACCGGCGGGTATGAGTTTGTGGGCCTGATGCTCATGAGCGACCCGCCGCGGGCCGAAGTGAAAGAAGCGATTGATATTTGCCAGAAAGCCGGCATCCGCGTGGTGATGATTACCGGCGACAACAAACTGACGGCCCACAGCGTGGCCGACAGTATTGGTTTGATTCACGACGAGGAAATCATTGACGGCGCGGAAATAGAAAAAATATCGCCCGAAGCCCTGAAAGAACGGGTGAAGCATTGCCATATTTTCGCGCGCGTCAAGCCCGAACAAAAACACAATATCGTCAGCGCCCTGCAGGAAGCGGGCGAGGTGGTGGCCATGACCGGCGACGGAGTCAACGACGCGCCGGCGCTGAAAAAAGCCAGCATCGGCGTGGCCATGGGCGTGCGCGGCACCGAGGCGGCGCGCCAGGCCGCGGGCATGGTTTTGCTGGATGACAATTTTTCCACTATCGTCAAAGCGGTGCGCGAAGGCCGCAGAATCTTTGACAATATGCGTCAGGCTTTTTTGTTTTTGCTTACTTTTCACATTCCGATTGTCGGTTTGGCGTTCGCCCCGCTTTTTTTCGGCCAGCCTTTGATATTTTCGCCCATTCACATAATTTTTTTGGAATTTATTTGCGACCCGGTTTCGGTGCTGGGCTTTGAGCGCGAGCCGGCGCGGCATTCGCTGATGAAAGAAGGGCCGCGGCCCGCAGGCGAACCGATTATTGGGCCATGGCACTGGCTGCTCGCGCTGCTGCGCGGCGGAGCCATCTTTTTGACGAGCTTTGGCTTTTATTATTATTTCGGCGCCCGCCTGGGCGATTACGAGCTTGGCCGCAGCGCAACGTTTTTCGCTTTGGTTTTATCGCAGTCATTGCTTTTGCTGTTCACGCGCGAGTGGCATCAATTCAAAACAAACAAAGTAATTTTGGGGCTGGCGCTTGGCACGATACTTTTCATATCAATGATTATCGTCTTGCCGACCCTGCGCGGCCTATTTTATTTTGTGCCGCTGTCCCTGAAAAATTACGGCTTGATTTTCGGCGTGGTGTCGCTGGCCATGATATTTATCGCCGCGCTGACCGGGCGAATTAAACGGGTGGCCTATGTACAGCGCTGAGGTTTTAACCCAGGTGCACAAAAAATTGCAGGATATTTTTCCGGGCGGCCTGGTGCTGCTCGGCGGCAGTTATCTCTACGGCGAGGCTAGCGAAAAAAGCGACGTGGATTTTTACGCCATTATTTCCTGGCGTGATTTTTTTGAGCGCGGCGAATTTCTGCACCGCATCAAAGCCCTCAAGCTGGATTATCCCGAGCTGAAAGTCACCTTTATGCCGCGCCTGCTCTTCCGGCGCGGTTGGTACTATGTTTATGGCAAAGACCTCGGCGGCGCCTTGCATTGCTCAAAGATAAACCGCAAGATTATTTTTAGAAACGCCGTCAAGCTGTCGTATTTTCATTACGTTAATTCTTTGTTGGCCGAAGAGCCGCGCCAGAAAAAAATCAGCGTGCGCAAATCAGCCCAGCAACTGACCCTGGCCGCCTGGGCCGCGTCGGCGCGTGAAATGAAAAGCCCGCTTTTTCTGGTCGAGAATTTACAACGGGGGATTGGGGATTTGCCGGCCGAAAAAAAAGAAATTTTAAGCGCTATTATCGGCCATAAGTTAAACGACCAGTGGTGGCAGGACAAAAATTTATCCGAGCTCGGACGCGCGATTTTTAACTGCATTGTTTTTATTTATAATCTGGAAGGGAAGAAATTTTTGAATTTTTCCATCGTGAATTATCTGCTGTACAACGCGCGTTTTTTGGCCAAGGGCAATTACAAATTTTTATTCCGCAATCCGGACAAGTACTTGCTCGGCAAAATTTTCAACTGTCTTACCTCGCCGGCTTGCGATATTCGCGAACTGTCGGGCCAATTGCGCGAAGTCATCTTTCCAATATATATTGTGTAATTCGCAAAAGTGTGCTACGCTTTTATTATCAAGCGAAGCGAGAGAAATGGTCGCCTGAGGCGACCATTTCCGAGCGAGCGCGGATAAAATACCCCGTAGGGTTTATTTACTATGCGGCCATCATCGGGTTTGGGAACACTGGAGCGAAAAATAATGGAAACAATCTGGGACGCCGGCGACTCGGCATCGGTGCGCGCTGTTTTTGATTGCCTGAAAACGAAAAAAAAGATTTGCTATACCACGGTGATGACTATAATGACCCGCTTGTGCGAAAAAAACATGCTTAGGCGCGCCATGGGCGAAGACGGCGCGTATATTTACAGCGCCGCGCAAAGCAAAAAAGATTTTTTGAGATCGGTGTTTAAGCGCACCGTGGGCGCCCTGGTGGGGCAATTCGGCGAGCTGGCCGTGGCCCAGTTTATAGACGCGGTGGAATCCAGCAACCTGAAAAACTTAAAAGAGTGGCGCGAGAAATTGAAGAAGATTCTGAAATAAATTCAGAATGACAATGAATATTGAATGAGCGAAAATAATTTTAAGGCAAAAGCGAACGCGCTGTTCGCGTTTATAGTTATCGTCGGCCTGATATTTAGCGCCGCGATGTTTAGGCTGGCGCTAAAATACATTCCAACGTTTGGCAATTTCCTAACCTCGGCCAGGCATGGGTTGGACGCGCTTTGCGGTTGCGGGGCGCATTTAAGTTTTTCCACCCACCCCTATATCTGGAGCGGCCTGCTGGCGGTCGGAATTATTATAAGCGGATTCTTTGTGGCGGCCGGAGCGCGCGGGCTAGGGTATTTTTTTAGAAATAGAAAGTATTTAAAATCGCGCCTGGCCCGGGCCGTAAAGCCGGCCGGCAAACTATCGCGCGCGGCGCGCGCCCTGACCCTGGAAGACAAGGTCCGGCTGGCGCCCTCCGCGGCCGTGGAGGCTTTTTGCTGCGGTTTTTGGCGCCCAAAAATTTACGTTAGCGGCGGCCTGGCCGCGCGGCTGAATCTAACGGAGTTGGTATCCGTATTATCGCACGAAAAACAGCACCTGCTGTCGCGCGACCCGCTCAAAATTTTTATTGCTAATCTGGCGCGCAAAATATTTTTCTTTGTGCCCGGATTAAAAAGCCTGGTCAAGCGATTTTCGCTTTACAGCGAACTGTCGGCCGACGCGCGCGCCACCGCCGGTTTTAAGAATAAAATTTATCTGGCCTCGGCCCTGCTCAAAATAATTAAAACAAAAGAAAATTTCGCCTGGCAGACCCCGTTTGAAGCATTGCCCCTGTCCGGGTTTGCCAATCTTACCGGAGAACGCATCAGCCAACTGGCTGATGGAAAAATTGCGCGACACCGCCTTGCTCCAATCAAATCATTCTTCTTATTTTTCGGCGCCGCAGGAACCCTGATTGTGCTGACGTTTGTCCCGATGCTGTTGCGCGCCGACTGGCTAGACCGCACTGCCAAAGAGACATGCTCGGCTTTTTCGCATACGCACGAGACCCATGCCGCGTCAAAGTCGTGCGCGCAATCATCCCGGTACGTGGCAACGAATCCTTAGCTGTGGATAAGTTTCACTTGACAACTTTTCCTGCCTACTACATAATGTAGTAGGCATTGAATTTTTAATGTCATTGCGACTATTATATATGGCAAACTTAAATAGGTTAACGCGGCCGCGCCAATACTTGGCGGTCGTAAATATAATTGCTCTAACGGTTTTTCTTTTTGCGACGGTCACCAATCAGGTGGTTATCGCCTCCACCAGCAGCGCCCTGGGCGGCACGCGTTATATGGCCAAACTGCTTTCCCTGCTTGGCGGAGGGCTGAAACTTTCGGGCGACGCGGCCGCGGACGCGATGAAGTTAGTGCTCTCGGCCGGCGTGCCCGCGGTGTACGGCGCGGAAATGGGTGTGGACTTTGAACATGTCCAGCCGGCGATAGACAAAATGAAAATCTACGACCCGACCTACGGGGCGCAAAAAATCGTTCTCGCCGGCGATGACCTGAAACGTTATATAGAAATCGCCCTGAAAATTTCCTGCGAATATTGTTGTGGAGCCAAAAGCATTATCCGCGAAAACGGCGAAGCGGCCTGCGGTTGCGCCCACTCGCAAGCCATGCGCGGGTTGGCCGCTTACCTGCTCAAAAACCACTCGCAAATGAGCAATGATGAAATTTTGCGCGAACTGGCGCGCTGGAAAGGCATGTATTTTCCCAAACAGATGATGCAGAAAATGAGCGGGCATCTGCAAAGCGGAAGTTTCACGCCCGATACGGCCGCGCTGATTATGGGAATGAAACTGCCCAAGTATGGCCAAACCAACGGCGCGGCCCCGCTTCCGTCCGAAATTAAAGACATGCCTGGAATGGTGGGGGGATGCTAAACTCAAAAAAATAATTTTATTCTATGGAAAATTTATCGCCAACGCCAGCAGGGCAAACGGAACTTCAGCAGATAAAGCAGGAAATTTTAAGCGAGCTCGGCGCCAAGCCCAAAGCCGGACCGCTCAACTGGGGCAGTCTGCTGGTAACGATTATTCTGCTCGCGCTGACGGCGCTGTCCATCGTGCAGGTGGCGCAGTCGTACACAATCATGAACAAGGTGCGCGCGGGCGGAGGCACAGTCGCGCCAGCGGCGGCCGGGGGTTCCAGCGCCAACAGCGCCATGCCCGACATGGTGGGCGGATGTTAATTACGGTATATGCAAATTGAATTTAAGCTCGGGACGCAAAAATTTTTAATCGCGGCCGTTTTAATGGCAACAAGCCTGGCGGTCGGCATTTTCGTGTCCGCGCGCGCCAATTCTGCTCTGAAAGTCAACATTGCGGCCAGAACCGAAGCCGCGCGTCCGGCCAAATTAAGTGTAATCGCAGTGGTGGACTATGACTGTAAAGAATGCTCGCAAGCGGATGATTATTGGAAAACGCTTTCAGCGCTGAATATGGACAGCAACGGCTATAAAACTATTTCCGCCGACATTGACGAGGGCAAAAATTTAATCGCCAAATACAACATTACCAAACTCCCGTCAGTGATTGTTAGCGGCGAAACCAGCAAAAACGAGGATGTTAAAACTTTTCTGCAAAAAAATGGCGTAACAGCCGGCGACGCCATCGTTCTAAAAACCCGCGCTCCGTATCAGGAAATAAAAACCGGCGCCGTGCGCGGAATCACACAACTTGCGGAAATAGGGGACAGCCGCTGTAAAAATTGCTACAGCCCCGCGGAGCATGAAAAGATATTAAAAGGCATGGGAATTTATTTTGGCGAACCGCAAAAGTTGGACTATTGGAGCGGCGCCGGAAAAAATTTAGCCGTCAAATACAAGATGAAACAAATTCCCACGATAGTTTTAACCGGCGATCTGGCGGCCTACGACGGCTTTGCCAATATTTGGAAGCAGGTCGGCACTGTGGAAAAAGACGGGGCTCATATTTTTAGAAACGGCGTCGCCAGCATGGGCGTTTACCGGGATTTGCAAACCGACAAAATCGTTGAGCCGCCCAAGCAATAGTATGAATAAAATGCTAATAGCGATCGGGGCGGTTTTACTGATAGGGCTATCTATTTTTGGCTACTTGAAGGCCGTGCCCAAGCCGGCCAGCGACAACGCGCCGCGGCCCCGGGCAAAAATAGAAAATCCGGCTTTTGATTTTGGCGAAATCGTTTTTGGCGTGATGGCCACGCACACGTTCAAGCTCTTTAATAATGGCAACGCGCCTTTGGAAATAAAGCGGGTGGCCACTTCCTGCTCGTGCACCACGGCCGAGGTGAGCAAAAAAATGATTGAGCCCGGGCAGTCGGCTGAAATAAGCGTGCGCTACGACACCAAAGCCATGGGTTCTGGCCCGCATGGCGTCGGATTGCAAGAACGCATTATCTATATAAAGACCAATGACCCCGCAAACCCGCAGGTGGAAGCCAATATTTCCGCTTTTGTGAAGTAACTATTGCCGATAATTATGTTCCTCCTCACTGCCATCAACGCCTCAAACCCCAAAATAATGCTGCCGCTCGTGGCCGGCACCGGATTTTTAGATGGCATCCATCCCTGCGCCATTGCCATTCTGATTTTTTTTATCGCCTTTCTCATCTCCATGCAAAAGGCGTTCAAAAATATCCTGGTAATGGGCCTGGTGTATGTGGGCGTGATATTTTTAACCTACCTGGCCGTGGGCGTGGGCCTGCTTTCAGGCATAATGTTTTTCGGCCAGCATCATTTTTTCGCCAAGGTCGGTTCTTATCTTCTCATTTTGCTGGGTGTTTTGTCTTTGCGTGACGGTTTTTTGCCCCGCTTTCGCTTAGGATTAAAGATGCCGAAATTTTCCAATGACAAAATTCGCGCCCTGCTGGAAAAGGCCACGCTCCCGACTGTGGCCGGCGCCGCCTTTCTGGTGGGCCTCTGCTCCATTCCCTGCTCGGGCGGCATTTACGCGGCCATCACGTCTCTGCTCGCTTCGCAGACTACTTTCTTCACCGGTTTTTTGTATCTCATTTTGTATAATTTGATGTTTATCGCGCCGCTCGTTATACTGCTCCTCGTGGCGGCCAATCCTTTTACGCTTGTAAAATTGGGCGAATGGCAGCAACGCAACCGGCGGCAGCAGCTGATTATTATGGGCATCGCCATGCTGGCGCTCGGTATTTTATTTTTAATATTTATAGTATAATAATATAAGGGATGATTAAATTAATTCGGTTGAAAAACTTTTGGTTTACAGGCAATGGTTTTACGCATACGAATTAAGCAGGCGCTCCTTACAATTAAAGATTTAGCCGTTCGCAAGTGCCG
>SCQK01000022.1 GCA_004321885.1 Patescibacteria group bacterium
TTTTACCGCTTCCGCTCGAAACTCCTTCGTGTACCTTCCCTGTGGAATCCCCTTCATCCTGACACCTCCATCATTGCATTTTACACGACTTTGGTGTCCAGTTTTTCCATCCTACCTCAACTGACAAGGTTCGGTTTCGCGCTATAGTAGCCTTGGGCTGAAGGAACGTATGCGCAACCCTTTGGAGTGTACTGCACTCCAAAGGGTTGTTCTGTTTTGAGAAGCTGGGGTGCAGTAGGCGGGAAGCGATAGGAGCGTGACCCCTTCACCTGCTCTGGAGCGGAAATACCCCACGCGGCCAGGGAAAGGATTGGCAAGGGGTGTTCCCTTCTGCCTTCCGAACACCAATCAAAAGGAGATTGAAAATGAAAACCAACCATCTTGTTCGCACACTGGCAGCGTTCGTCCTATTGGCGGCGATCTTTACCTTCGCGTTCAGCGTGCAAGCCGCGTCGCCCAATGGTGTTGATCACCTTCGCGGCCGCTGGGACGGTACGCTCCAAAACCTGTACGGGGACGACTAGCCTTTCCGCCTCCTGTTTGACCGTTCAGGGCCTGACCCAAACGACTTGCAGGCTGCACTCTACAACGGATGTATGGCCGTCGGCTCGGGCGGACAGTATACGCCCATTTCTGCTCGTGTGATCGTCAGCGGCAGCGGACAGTTTGATGTCACGATTTTCGGGACACCCCTGGGATCGGTGATCAAACTAACAGGGTTGGCAGAGACGCGCGGAGCTGGCATTACGGATGATTCCGTCGACGGAGCGTGGCAGACTCAGGATGCCTGGGGCGATTGGTCTGCCTTTCATCATGATCGACGCAACCCAAAATGCCCGGCAGTTGAGATAGGGAATGGTTTGCACTTCCGGGGTGACGTCTCTGCCGCCCGCTTTAAGCGGGCGGCAGAAAGCATAGGTGAACAAACCATTCTTGAGGGCATGACCAATATCGTTTCGTCTGGGATGAGAGTGACTCTACCGGATGGAAACAGTGTGGATGTTCCGTCCTACACTGATATTTTCTCTCCATCAGTAAATTTCATCGATTCATTCCGCTTCACGACCCTCTTCCCGGGCCTGCCAGTCAGCGGTGGTAACCATGCATTCGCTCTTCTTGATATATTCGGCCAGCCAATTCCTGGTGCGACCTCCAACGATGTCTGGAACGCCTGTTTACAGGACGCACCGCGTAATGTTTCCGCGATCGTGAATGCTGATGGGATTCTCGCAACCTGGAATCCCGTTCCTGTTGTGCCCGGCTTTGACCCGAGCGGTAGTCCATCGCTGGGTTTCTATCAAATTGAGATTCGCCAGGATTTGGGTGGTGATCTTTATGGTGCGAGTCTCATCCTCAATAGTTCGCATTTAATTCCGTTCCTGGATTTCGGAGGCGTTGGGCCTGGCGTTCCCGATGGAAATAATTTTGGGAGCAGCCTGCTGGAATTAGGTAATGGCACCTACGTCTTCGACGTAATTGCTTTCTCCAAAGGTGTCCCTGGAACTGCTTCAGCCGGATTGGAATGTCAGGTCCGTGCCGTGGATGAGCAAATCCACTTCGAAAAATCGGGGGCCACGATTACCGTCCTACCTTGAAAAGGCGATCGGCGCGAAAAACAAAGTCCTAGAAACCCCCACCTCCAACCCCCTCCCCCGATAGGGCGCATCGCTGGGTTGCGCGAGGCGATCCGTTGGGTCAACAAATTCCGGGGACACCACACGCAATGCGTGACGTTGTGCTGACGCCGCCATAGCGTGGCCGCGTGGCAAGAATCGCACGGATCGTCGCGCCAGGCCAACCCCATCACGTCACATAGCGGGGCAATCGCCGGTAGGCGACTTGTTTCTGTGAAGAGGACGATGCGACATACCTCCGCATGATGTCTGAGTGGTGCTCCCGCTGGAACGTGGAGGTGTGGGCGTACTGCTTGATGCCCAATCACGTACATATGATCGCGGTTCCCGTTTCAGGCGAAGGCAACGGTCTCTGAGGGTCACACCCTTGCTTGAAATGGTCTGGACTTGGCGGGACGTTCTTCTGAGTGACGTATCGGGTGACGAGCGTGACAGGATACGGCGTCATGAGAGGACGGGCAGACCTGTGGGGAATGACGGGTTTGTTGAAACGCTTGAACAGGCATCGGGTTGTATCCTGCACCGCCAGAAGCCAGGGAGGAAAAAGGGGCTGAACCGGAAATGAGTATGGTGTCCCCCGACTAAAGACCCAGCGTTAGCCATCTACTGTGCAACGAAGTGTGGCGCTTAACAGGTAAGCGTGGCATACTGAACTTAAAGATTGCTCCGGTCTAGGCGTTAGGCTCAATGAATCAGCATTGACGGAATGTTGTCAGGAAGGAGAGACTAGACCATGTCAAAGGTAGACGAACTCAAAACGGAAATCGAGCAACTTCCCCGGGAGGAGTTCTCGAAACTCATCCGCTGGCTGTCAGAAAAGGAATGGGAGAGGTGGGACAAGGAGATCGAAGCCGATTCTGAAACGGGAAAGCTGGATTTTCTGGTGCGTGAGGCGATTGACGCGAAAGCTAAGGGAAGTCTTAAGGACCTGTGAGGCATCGTACGACAGCTCGGTTTTGGGCTCACCTTGCTTGCCTTCCAGAAGGTGTCCAGAGAGTGGCCCGACGAAACTTCGCGCTCCTGAAAGAAAATCCTGCACATCCTTCGCTACACTTCAAAAAGGTTGGCAGGCTGTGGTCCGCGAGAGTTGGGCCTCATCATCGGGCGCTGGCGGTTGAGGACGGCGCGGATTTCATCTGGGTTTGGATCGGTGCTCACGATGAGTACGAGCGAATCATCGAGCAGCAAGGCTAACTCCTAGCTCCAGGTCAATCGCTAATCGCGACGGCTGAGCGATGCGTCAGGCTGTCACCTCTGTCCAACAAACCAGAATTAAACGGGCGTTCCACCCCTTCCATTATACAAGCTCGCCTCCATGACTTCGATAGTCTCTTGCTCCCTCCTGAAATCCCCCCTCGCCCCCCTTTTGAAAGGGGGGGAACTGAGATTGCCGCGCACCCGTCTGGTGCTACTCAGAAACTGGCTAAGTGGTCAGTTTCACAATTACGGTCACGTATCCGTTCGTGGTGAGCTTGTCGAACCATGAACGTGGAGGCCACCCTTCGACTGGCTCAGGGTGAACGGATTCGTGGCATAGCTATGAAATGCTATACTACGTTTCTCCCGTCTGCGGGTCAGCCTCGCCGGATGGATTACTCGCAACGACAGACAAACGAGCGGGTTGCGCGATCAATCTCTTCTCGGGTGCTGCCAAGCGATGCGGTCGCAGAACCCATCAGAAGGCGAGTGATGTTGCAAGCATTCAGGAGCCGAAGATGGGCTATGGAAGCGGATTTTTCTGGTGTGCTCTTCAGGAGAAAAGACTTGACAGTCTTGGAATCGTTAGTAATATAAAAGTGAGATTGTATGGCGCGTTGCCCTTGGGTTACGTAGCGCGACGATGAGCGGAGGGGCCAAGGGCGCAAGGAGGTCAGGCGACAATGAATGACCCCGAAAAGGGCTCGGCGAGGTTAAGTTCTCTCAGAAAGACCATGCGGAAGCTCTCTGAGCAGCTTCCAGGGAGCGACGCGACGTATCACCGTAAGCTTTCTCAATACGAGGATGAGATCGAGGTCCTCCAGGCGCAAGTGAAGACGCTCGAAGAGGAGATCTATCACCTGACGCGGCGACTGGACCAGACCCCGAAAGAGTTTGAGTTTCTCCGGTCCAAGCTCGACCAATCCCGCGAACAGTTGG
>SCQK01000016.1 GCA_004321885.1 Patescibacteria group bacterium
GTTGTCGGCACTTGCGAACGGCTAAATCTTTAATTGTAAGGAGCGCCTGCTTAATTCGTATGCGTAAAACCATTGCCTGTAAACCAAAAGTTTTTCAACCGAATTAATTTAATCATCCCTCATATTACATTGGTAAAAAAATCATCCACGTCATCATTCTCTTCCAAGGCAGCAAATAATTTTTCCAACTTCTGCCCGGTCGCTTCGTCTACTTGCGCTCCGTCTTTCGCCACCCACCGCAACCCTGATTCCGCCGGTTCAATCCCCAACTCTTTAAGCGCGCCCAAAACTTTTTGAAAATTTTCCACTTTGGTTCTGATTTCCAAAATTTCTTCAGCGTCAACGATATCCTCGGCGCCCGCTTCAATCATTTTTAATTCAAAATCTTCGCGACTACCCCCTCCTATCTCCCTCTTATCAAGGGGGAGGGAAATCACGCCCATCTGCGAAAACATCCAAAGCACACTGCCGGCGCCGGCCATGTTGCCGCCGCCGGCCGACAAAATTCTTTTCAAATCCGAAACCGTGCGGTTTTTGTTGTCGGTCAACGTTTTAATCAAAATTGCCACACCACCGGGGCCATAACCCTCGTATAACACCTCCTCTATCTGCGCGCCTTCCAGCTCGCCGGCGCCGCGCTTGATGGCGCGCTCAATGTTGTCTTTGGGCATGCCAGCTTCTTTGGCTTTTTCAATGGCCAGGCGCAAAGAAAAATTAGACGACGCGTCTCCGCCGCCGGAACGCGCGGCCACGCTTATGGCCTTGCCTATTTTGGTAAACAAATTTCCGCGCAAAGCGTCTTGCTTGCCCTTGCGCGCCTGTATATTGTGCCACTTGGAATGTCCGCTCATAGTGTCAGTATTCTACTTCAAAAAAAATACAAAAACAAGGATAAAAAATTTGACCCCGTCCGCGATACAATCTGCGAACGGGGTCTCCCGGGCCTCCTAAATGTTCGGTTTGGGGACGCGCACGATGCGCGCGTCCATCTTTTCCAACTTTTTTTCTTTCTCGGCGCGCTGCGCCGGGTCAGTGCAGGCCAGTGCCTCCGACGCCAGCCGCGCCCGCTCCGAGGCCAGCGCCTCGGCCAGCACCGCCTGGGTGATGGCCTGGATGTGCTCGCCAGGCGTGCTGGCGCGCTTGGCCTTTTCGCGGAACGGAGCCGACGGCGACTCGTCGTCAACGCTGAACTCGGCCAGCGCCGCGTCCGACATCTCTGGCAGCTCAATGGTGCGCGCCGCTCGCGGAGTTGGCTCCGGCAACTCCGCCTTCACCGCCTGGTGCATGCCTGAGGCGCTGCGAACAGCCTGCATGCAGGCCTCGCCGATGGACGACGCGGTGTTCAGCCTCGGCTTGTTGACAGGCGGTGCCGCGACGCCGGGCGGGAACGGTATTTCCTCCAGCTTGGTCACCTTGACGGCGGCCAAACCGGCATCCCGCAGGGCCTGCTCCACCTCGCTCACAATGTGCCGTGAGCGACTGCCCAGGATGAGCCATGTCGGGCGGCGGAGCTTGATCCATTCCACCAAGCGCGGAACATCGACGTCCCGCACCACCACAACCCCGCTTTTGCACTCCTGGCACTCCATGTCGCCGACCTCACAGCCGACGACCATGAGCTTCTCCATCTCAATTCCTCCCCGTGGCCTTGGCCACGTTGTTCGCGTTATTTGGAACCCTGTCGTCGAGACGCACCTTCACGCTCCGGCGCTCCTCCAGCGTCAGGGCAGCGCGCACGTCGTCCACGCTGCAACCGGCGTCGCGTCCGACGATTATCTCGTTAAACGCGAGATACTTGATGCTGCGCAACCGCTCCAGCATCTGCTCAAGCGTGCGCAACTCAATCACGACGACAACGCGATTTTCGCGCGAATCGCTGTGGTACTCCACTTCCCTGTCGTCGCCGACAAAACCGGCGACGAGCAGAATCCTTCTCACGCGGCGCGGCATCTTCGCTCTCCTTTTTATCGTCAGCGGCCGCCAGAGCCGCTTGTGTATGTCAAACTTTTGGCTTTACTTTAAGCCAAAACACCTCATATTACTATATATATTTTACAAAGTCAAGAGGGGTGGAGTAACAAAAGTCCTCCCCCTTTTAGGGGGAGGACAAAGGAGGGGGTATTTATGGCTTGTACCCTGTCCCGGCCGGAATCAACCGCCCGATAATCACATTCTCTTTCAATCCTTCCAAATAGTCAATCTTGCCGGTAATTGAAGTGTTAATCAAAACCTTGGCGGTTTCCTGAAACGACGCGGCCGACAAAAAGCTCTGGGTGGACAGGGCCACGCGGGAAATACCCAAAAACATCTCCCGTCCGGCGGCCGGCTTGCTCCCGTCTTTTTTCGCCTGGCGGTTGGAAAAATCCAACTGGGCTTTCTCCACCACTTCGCCGGGCAACAAATCAGTGTCGCCGGCGTCTTCCACATACACGCGGGAAAACATCTGGCGGATAATCAGCTCCACGTGCTTGTCGTTCACTTTCTGCCCCTGGGAAGAATAAATATTTTGCACCTCTTCCAATATATACCTCTGCACCGCCTCGCGGCCTTTGAGCTCAAACAACTGATGCAAGTTGATACTGCCGTCGGTCAGGCGCGCGCCCTTGGCCGCTTTATCGCCGCTTTTCACCATCAACTTATACCCCAAAGGTATGATATAATCGCGCACGTGCGGACCCTCGTAGGTCAGGGTAATCGTGCTCCGCTCAATTTTTACCGTCCCCGGGTACTTGGCCGCGATTTCCTCGCCCGACGAACCGCGCACCACCAGCACCTCGTCTTTTTTCACGACGGCCCCGTCTTTCACCAGCACCTCGTCTTCGGCCTTGGACTTTATTTTCATCTCATCCATGCCGGAAAAATGCACGTGCACTATTTTTTGCCCGCGCCGGCCTTCAAAAATTTTCTTGCCCGTGGCCGAGGTGATAATCTTGCCGTCGGCTTCCTCAACTTCAATTTCCCCGTCCACTTCGGCCAGCACGGCCTGGCGCTTGGGCGCCCGCGCTTCAAACAATTCGTCCACGCGCGGCAAACCCTGGGTGATGTCGCTTTCGCTGGCAATGCCGCCGGTGTGAAAGGTTCTCATGGTGAGCTGGGTGCCGGGCTCGCCGATACTCTGCGCCGCCACAATGCCCACGGCTGTGCCAAATTCCACCGGCTTGTTGTGGCCCAAATCAAATCCGTAGCACTTGCGGCACACGCCTTTTTGCAAACGGCACTGCAATACACTGCGCACATGCGCCTCTTCAATCTTGGCTTCCTCTATGGCGCGCGCGGCCTTGTCATCTATCATTTCCCCGGCCTTCACCAGGGTTTTCCGGCCGTCTTTCACATCGGCCAGCACATACCGGCCCCACACGCGGTCCGACAGCTTCTCGCCCATTTCCTTGGACTGGGCCTGGGTAAAAATTTCCCCGTTCTTGTCGCCGCAGTCTTCTTCCAAAACCAGCACGTCCTGCGACACATCCACCAGACGGCGGGTAAGGTAGCCGGCGTTAGCCGTGCGCAGAGCCGTATCCGACAAGCCCTTGCGCGTGCCGTGCGAAGAGATAAAAAATTCCAGCACGTCAAAGCCTTCTTTGAAATTTGATTTCACCGGCAGTTCAATGGTCTCGCCCGAGGGAGACGCCACCAGGCCCTTCATGCCGATGACCTGGCCCAGCTGGCCCCAGGTGCCGCGGGCGCCAGAATCAATCATGGCATACACCGGCCCGCCCGCGTCCAGGGCCTCTTGATTCTTGGCCACCACTTTGTTTTTGGTGTCGGCCCAAATTTCCAAAATTTTCACCAGACGCTCGGATTGCGTGAGCAGGCCTTCCTGGTACTGCTGTTCCACCCTCTGCACTGCAACATCGGCCTCGCCGATGAGCTGGGGTTTTTCGGAAATACTGGGAAAATCATCCATGCCCAAAGAATAGCCCGACTTGGTCACATAGCGATAGCCCATGTTTTTCAGGTTGTCCAAAAAGGCGGCCACTTCTTCGGCCGAGGGCAAAAGCTCCATGCACAGGCGGATGATGTGGCCCAATTTTTTCACGCCAATGGTCTCATTGAAGAAAGGCAGTTTTTCGGGCACCACCTGGTTAAACAAAATGCGTCCGACCGAGGTTTCCACAAGGGCATTTTCTTCGGCGAATTTGGCATTGCCCGCGAATCGCACTTTAATTTTTTCCTGCAAGCCGATGAGGCGCGCTCTGTAGCCCCAGATGGCCTCTTTTTCCGAGCCGAAAAATTTCTTGGCCTCGGCTTTTTCGTTTTGCAGTCTGGTCAAATAATAACAGCCCAGGGCAATGTCTTGCTTGGGGGTAATCACCGGCGACCCGGTAGCGGGCTTAAGCAAATTGCGTTCGGCCGCCATCAGATTGTCGGCTTCCCAGCGGGCCTCGGCCGTGAGGGGCAGGTGCACGGCCATTTGGTCACCGTCAAAGTCCGCGTTAAAAGCCGTGCAAACCAGGGGGTGAAGCTGAATGGCCTTGCCTTCTATCAGCCGCGGATGAAAAGCCTGGATGCCCAGGCGGTGCAAAGTGGGCGCGCGGTTAAGCAACACGCGCGTTTTTTTGGTAAGCTCTTCCAGAATGTCCCAAACCTCGTCGTTTTCCGCTTCAATAAAACGCGAGGCGCTGCGGACGTTGTGCGCCAGTTCGCGCTTTATCACCTCGCTCATGATAAACGGCTTGAAGAGTTCCAAAGCCATGCGCTTGGGCAAACCGCATTCGTCCATATCCAGCTTGGGGCCCACCACGATGACCGAGCGGCCGCTGTAGTCCACGCGCTTGCCGAGCAAATTTTGGCGAAAGCGCCCCTGCTTGCCTTTCAAAATATCGGCCAAAGAGCGCAGCTGTCTTTTCTGCCCGGTGGAAGCCGTAACGGTTTTGGCATGGCGCGCGTTGTTGTCTATCAGGGCATCCACCGCTTCCTGTAACATGCGCTTTTCATTGCGGCAAATCACTTCGGGCGCGTCCAATTCCAGCAAACGGCGCAAACGGTTATTCCGGTTTATCACGCGGCGATACAAATCATTCAAATCCGAGGTGGCGAAGCGACCGCCGTCAAGCGCCACCATGGGCCGCAAATCCGGCGGCACCACCGGAATATTCTGCATAATCATCCACTCGGGACGAATGGCGTTGGAAGCAAAACTCTTCAGCACTTTTCTGCGGCGGATAATGCGCTCCAATTTTGACCCCTTGGACTTTTGCTGTTCCTCGGAAAGCTGTTTGATGGTTTCGGCCACGTTGATTCTCTCCAACAAATTGCGCACGGCCTCGGCGCCGATGCTGGCCTCAAAAATATGGCCGTAGCGCAAAGACAATTCCTGATATTTATTTTCGGAAATAATCCGCATCACCTGCAATTCCTTCAAATCCTTGTCAGCCTGTTGAAAATCCGCGTCCAGGGCCTCTAATTTGCGTCCGGCCTCTTTTTGAATTTTTTCTAAAACCGAGGCAGCCTGTTTTTTGTCATTGGCCTCGGCCATGGCTTTTTCCGCTTCCTTCTCAATCTGCTTTTTCTTGCTTTTGTATTCCTGGCGCAATAAATCCGAGGCCTCTTTTTTCAAACTCTCATCCACGCGCGTAATGATAAAAGAAGCGAAGTAAATTACTTTTTCCAGGGCCTGAGCCGACAAATCCAAAACCAAACCGACCTTGGACGGCACCGAGCGCAAAAACCAAATATGCGCCACCGGAGCCGACAATTCAATGTGGCCCATGCGCTCGCGGCGCACCGAAGAATGGGTTACTTCCACGCCGCACTTATCGCAGATGATACCCTTGTAGCGAATTTTTTTGTATTTGCCACAATAGCATTCCCAGTCTTTGGTGGGGCCGAAAATTTCCTCGGCGAAGAGCCCGCCTTTTTCCGGTTTTTGCGTGCGGTAATTGATGGTCTCGGGCTTGTGCACGTCGCCAAACGACCACGAACGGATAACCTCGGGCGAAGCCAGTTTCAAACGAATGGCGTCAAAGTCAGCCAGGTGCAGGTTGTCTCTTTGCATAAAAGTATTGTCATTATTTATTTTTTTCTTGAGTACTTTCCGCGAGTTCCTGCCTTTGCTTTTCCTCAAACGCCCGCACCTCTTCCACGGGCCGGTAATCGCCAGACTCGCTGCGCTTCAGAAGTTCCACATCCAAACCCAGGCCTTTCAGTTCGCGCACCAAAACATTAAACGACTCGGGCAGATTCACGCGGCTGATGGGCTCGCCCTTAATAATGGCCTCGTAGGCCTTGGAACGGCCGGGCACATCATCGGATTTGATGGTCAAAATTTCCTGCAGGGTATGGGCCGCGCCATAGGCTTCCAAGGCCCACACTTCCATTTCGCCAAAGCGCTGGCCGCCGAACTGGGCTTTGCCGCCCAGGGGCTGCTGGGTAATCAAACTGTACGGCCCGATGGAGCGCTGATGGATTTTATCCTCCACCATGTGATTGAGTTTCAGCATATAGCTGTAGCCCACGGTAACTTTGTGGTCAAAGGCCTCGCCGGTGCGGCCGTCATAAAGAGCAACCTGTCCGCTGGCCGGCAGTCCGGCTTTGGCCAGCTCTTCTTTTATCTGTTCCTCGGAGAGGCCGCTTAGAACCGGCGTCGCTATTTTGTAGCCCAGGGCATTGGCCGCCAATCCCAAATGATTTTCCAAAAGCTGGCCCAGGTTCATGCGCGAGATAACGCCGAGCGGGGAAAGAATCACGTCAACCGAGGTGCCGTCTTCCAAAAACGGCATGTCTTCCGCCGGCACCACGCGCGAGATAACGCCCTTGTTGCCGTGGCGTCCGGCCATCTTGTCGCCCACCTGCACCTTGCGCATGTCAGCCACTTTCACCTGCACCTGCTTTATCACGCCAGGCTGCAATTTATCGCCGTTTTCCGCCGAGAAAATTTTAATGCCGATAACCTTGCCGTGCTCGCCGTGTTCCAAATACAAAGATGAATCGCGCACATCGCGGGCTTTTTCCCCAAAAATAGCGCGTAAGAGCCGCTCTTCGGCCGAAAGCTCGGTCTCGCCCTTGGGCGTGATTTTGCCGACCAGTATGTCGCCGGATTTTACCTCGGCGCCCACGCGCACAATGCCCTCGCTGTCCAAATTTTTCAATTTTTCCTCGCTGACATTGGGAATGTCCGAGGTGACGATTTCCGGGCCCAGCTTGGTCTCGCGCACGTCTATCACATAGTCTTCTATATGAATGGAAGTAAATCTGTCTTCTTCCACCACGCGCTCGGAAACAATGATGGCGTCTTCGTAGTTGAAGCCGTCCCACACCATATACGCTACCAGCATGTTTTGCCCGAGCGAAAGTTCGCCCTGGTTGATGCCCGGGCCGTCGGTTATGGCCTGGCCCTTCTTTACCTTGTCTCCCAAATTTACAGTCGGCATCTGATTCACGCAGGTGGAGGCGTTGCTACGCACGAACTTATTTAAAAAGTGAGTGTGCTTATTGCCTTTTTTGTCGGTGAGCACCACGTGTTTGCCGTCCATTTCCGTAATCTCGCCGTCGGCTTCGGCAATCCTCATGTGCCCGCTGTCGTAGGCCGCGCGCGCTTCCACGCCCGTGCCCACCAGGGGCTGTTCGGGTTTGATGCAGGGCACGGCCTGTCTTTGCATGTTCGTGCCCATCAGGGCGCGGGTGGCATCGTCGTGCTCCAAAAAAGGAATGCAGGCCGTGGCAATGGAAATAATCTGACTGGAAGAAACATCTACATAATCAACCTCGCTGGTATGGGCAATGCCCGGATTGCCGTGAATGCGGGCCGGGGTCATTTCTTCCGTAAAATATCCGTCCGCGTCCAATTTTACTTTGGCAGAGGCGGTAATGGCTTTTTCTTCCCGGAAAGCATTAAGATAAACCACTTCGCTGGTCACGCGCGCTTTAAGCGGAACCTTCTTTTCTTTGCTTTTGGCCAGTTTGCGCGCGATGTCCTCGGTAATTTTTGTGCCGGCTTTTACGCCGCCAAAATCAGCGCCTAAAATTTCCCCCTCGGTGAAGCGCGGGTCGTTTTCCACTTCGCGCAAAACCTTGCGGTAGGGTGTTTCAATAAAACCAAAGTCATTGACGCGCGCGAAGCTGGAAAGATGATTTACCAGACCGATGTTCGGTCCTTCGGGAGTGGCAATAGGGCAGATGCGGCCATAGTGGGTGGCGTGCACGTCGCGCACCTCAAAGCCGGCGCGGTCGCGCGAAAGTCCGCCCGGGCCCAGGGCCGACACGCGGCGCTTGTGTTCCAATTCGGAGAGCGGATTGGTCTGGTCCATGAACTGCGAAAGCTGGGAACTCATGAAAAATTCGCGGATGGCCGATATCACGGGCCGCGCGTTGATAAGCTTGTTGGGTGTGAGCTGGTCAAGCTCTTGGGTGCTCATGCGGTCTTTGATAATGCGCTCCATGCGGGTAAGGCCCACGCGGAAACGATTTTGCGCCAGCTCGCCCACGGCCCGGATGCGTCGGTTGCCCAGATGGTCAATATCATCAGGCTCTTCCTGGGTCACGTTCAGGCGCACCACTTCTTTCAAAACCAAGAGTAGCTTTTCCGGCGACAGCACGCGGTTTTCTTTTTTGTCAAAATCATCGGGCCCATAGCCCAAATCAAATTTGGTATTGAATTTGTAAACACCCACGCGCCCCAAATCATAACGGTCAAAATTGAAAAACATGGCGTAAATCAAACTCTTGGCATTATCGGCCGTGGCCAGGTCGCCCGGCCTGATTCTTTTATATACCTCAATCAAGCCTTCATCCGCGTTGGCGGCCAAATCCTTTTTTATGGTCGCGTCAACATAATCCACGCTCGGATGATTGTTCACATCTTTGAAAGCGCTGACCAGTTCCTCGCTCGCGCCCATGCCAAAAGCGCGCAGGAGCGAGGTGGCGGCCACTTTGCGCTTGCGGTCCACTTTTACCCAGACTGCGTTGTTCATATCGGTTTCAATTTCAATCCAGGCCCCGCGGTTTGGTATGATTTTAGCGCCATAATAGCGGCGGCCGCGGATGTTCTCGGCCGTGAAAAAAGCGCCGGCGCTTCTGATGAGTTGGGAAACCACCACGCGCTCAATGCCGTTGACTATAAAAGTGCCGCGCCGGGTCATAAGGGGTACATCGCCCAAATAGATTTCCTGGGTTTTGCCGGCGCCGGTGCGCTTGTTGGCCAGGCGCGTGGTTACGCGCAGGGGCGCTTCAAAAGTAATATTGCGTTCGCGGCAGGTTACCTCATCAAACTTGGGTTCATCCAGATAATAGTCGTCAAAATACAATTCCAAATCACGGCCCGTGAAGTCCGTAATCGGTGAGAGCTCATCAAACAATTCTTTAATGCCGAATTTCAAAAACCAATCATAAGAATTTTTTTGCACCTCTATCAGGTCGGGCAGGGGCATGGCGTCGCGCGTGCGCGTAAAAAAACGGCGCTCCAATGTTTTTAGCTGTTGTCGCTTGTAGAGGGACATACAAAAACAATGCCTTTTTAGGGGCTGATAGTTAAAAAGATTATGCTACTCGCGCAGGGTCTGCATGAAAATTGGCACCGCGTATAGCCCGCGTGGGGCGATACCGCAGTATTTTTGGCTTGTTACAGCCAAGAAACGACTTCCGCAACGCCCATTCGGCGAGCGGCAGTCAAACAGCGAAGATTGAAGTACCAAAATGATACCTTATATTATAATATTTGTCAAATGTGAGAACGGTTTATTAAATTTGTCAAGGGGTGCGCGTTACTCGGCTAATTTTAGCCAAAAAACTCCACTGAACCAAAACATTTCCAAAAAGTTATCCACAGGTTATCCGCACCTATATTTTTTAAATTTCCACTTCTGTTTCCGCACCTTCCCGGGCTTTCAATAAATCTTTGGGGGTAATGTGTTGAAAATTCCGCTCCGCGTCTTTGGCTGATTTTTTCAATTCTGTAGAGTATTCCTTGCTTCTGTCCGCGTGTTCTCCTTTACCAGCGGTCGGTTTTTTGCTCCCAACTGTCTTGCCTCCCTTTTTCCCACCTTCAATATCCATGTTTGGTATTTTATAAACAGGGAGGATTTCCACTGCCCCGTTGCTTCCATTAACAAATGCCACATCCATCCCTTGCTCAAGCAACAACTTTCTGATTCCTCTAATTTGAGCGGCGATTTGGTCTGGAGACAACTGCCTGCTCTCCGCGTCTTTTAACGTTTCACTCCAAGCTGTTCGCGTTTCCCTAATGCCTTTCTTAGCTCCCCTGTCATAACCGGCATCATAAACCGCTTTCAGCTTCGCCTGTCCGGTTTTTTTCTCTAAATTCACTCCCACAAGTTCGCCGCCGGTAAAGGTAGTGGCGGCAAGAAGACCTGTCACAATGCCCTTTTTAACTTTACCGCTTTTTTTGTCCCCCCTTGATTCCGGATTAAATCCGCCGTTTTCTCGCCTCATAAAAAATAGATAAAAAATAATTGCTTGTATTGTATCAAATACGCTTGAAAAAAACAAACGGGTGCGATGGGTTGCTTAAACAACTATTCGGCTGTAAAATACTGACGTATTTTAAATAAAATTCTATGCCTCGAGAAACAGGCGGCTACGCACCGCCGGAAGCGCAAGCGATAACAAGCGGTAAAAAAATCAACAGTTTTTCCGCAAGCAAGCCAGAGACCGCGCCGAAGATTTTGTTGAAAGCGGCGGCTTATTGGAAAAAATAAAAAGGGGAGACGCGGTTGCCTATATCGGCACTGGTTCCGGACACGTTCCGCAATTTATTGAGGAACAAACCGGAGCGAAGATATTTAAATTTGACCTGGCAAATTTGCGGACGCCTGATACAAAGGACAATAAATTCGCGCTGGCCAATGCCCGCCATTTGCCGCTGGCCGATTCGTCGTTGGACGTGGTTTGCTTGTTTGATGTGTTGCACCACACGAAAAATCAAGAGCAAATTTTGAGTGAAGCGCGTCGGGTACTTCGGCCCGGTGGAAAATTATTACTGCTCGAAGATACTTTGCCCGAAGAAATCAACATCGCGAGCGGAGTTAAAAAAACTAAAGCGAAAGCTAAAAAATGGTTGGTAGGAAAAATGGATGATTTGTTTAATCTGCAATCAAAAAGCGTGAACCCGCATAATTTTATCATGCGATTTCTGACTGGGAAATTATGCTTCACGAAGCTGGCTTGACTGTAAACGCGCGAGACACAAAAAGTTGGCAGTGGGGTATCAAAGATTTTATTTCCAAAGATAAAAAAGGGGCAAGGGCTAAACGGCCAAACAAACCGACAATGGGTTCGCCATTTCAAGCTACTCTTTTTGAAGGAATCAAACCTCTTGAAACAAAAAACATCCCGACTAAGTCGGGATGTTTTATTATTGAAGTTTCCTCGGCCTCCGCAGGCGTAAACAATTTTACGACTACGGAGGGTGGCCGAAGAACTACAGGCCGAGAAAGTGGCGCTACCAGACGCACCACCAGGGGCGCTTGAGCGGCAGGCTGGACGGCCGACCGCCAAGACAGATGTTCAGAACATACAACGCCCTGAACGCGAGGGGCAGGAAAAACAACGCGAGGGCGGCCAGCGCTAGAAGCGCCAGCACGCCAAAAACCACAAAGAGCATTATCATGCCTCAATTAGACCACAAAATCGCCCTTTTGTCAAGCCCTGTCCTTGACAAATTATTGTGTATAGTGTATAATATATATACATTATACACTATATGAAAACGGCTACACAAAGCCAAATTCTAAATTACATACGCTCAAAAAAAGGTGCGGGGGCGCGTGAGATAATAAAACAAACCGGCAAGTACCCCACCGGTATTTTTCGCCATCTCAAAAATTTGCTGGCGGCAAACAAAATTTATAAGATTGGCAATATGCCCAGAGCGAGGTATTATGCCTTTGTTGAAAATACTAATATGACAAGCGAAAATCTTGCCAAGGCCATAAATTGGGCCGCGACAGGTGATAGTAATTTAGTTACGCCCGATATTTTGTGCCAAACCCGCGATGTTTTCCAGGCGCGCGCGGATCATCTCGCCAAAGATTTAAAGCGAATAATCAAAGACGATGACCTGATTTATCTTTTGATAGCCGCCGCTGATGAAATTGGAAACAATTCTTTTGATCATAATATTGGCCGCTGGCAGGATGTCCCCGGCGTGTTTTTTCAAATGAAAGAAGGTGAACGCGAAATGATTTTTGCCGACCGCGGACAAGGCGTGTTGGCCACCATCAGCGGAGTCAGACCTGATATTAAAGGTTCTGCCGACGCTTTGCGGGTAGCATTCACCGAGATTATTTCCGGCCGCGCGCCCGAGAAAAGAGGCAACGGACTTAAACTTGTGAAAAAAATAATCGTGGAAAATAATTTGTATCTAGAATTTTATAGCGGCAACGCCAAGGCAGTAATAGAAACGCCGGATTTAAGGATAGAAAAATCTGAAATAAACATAACAGGAACTGTCGTGTATCTTAAATTTTAACTGAATTCCCGGTCGCTTGAGGCGACTGTGAATGACAACTTGTATGAAATTAGAGCTAAAAAAATTCGGCACAATGCTATCCTCGCGGCCAGCCGGTAAAGAAGCCTACCTTGGCGCTAAAGCATACACCCTGCCGAAAGAACCCAATGAAAAAATTGACGTGGATTTTTCTGGCGTGCAGGTACTCACCCCTTCCTGGGCCGATGAATTTATCACCCCGCTTTTGCGTGATTACCCCGGGCGGGTGATTTTGCTGCCCTCGGACAATGCCACGGTAAAAGCGGCGCTGGAGATTATCGGGGTGATAAAAGAAAAATAATTATCAACACTTGACACTGTTTTGGTTTAAGCTACAATAAAGTATCGGATAATTTTTCTTCAATAACTTTCTCTGCACCGAGCTGCGCAAGAGTCGATGTCTTGACCGGATCGGATTTTTTGGAAACAATCTCTCTCCTCTCCTGAACTTACTTTTTAGTATGTTCGGAGAGCGTTTTCAAAATTCGGTTCGTAAGCTAAAACATGCGCCTCTTGCCGCAGCTCGGTGCAGAGAAAAAAAACAGCGCGCCGTTGGCGCGCCTTTTTTGTTTATGATATAATTATGAAATATGCCCCGACCTCGCATATACAGGCGAACGCACAAACCTCGCTTTAGTTTGAATCTCAATCCCGACATCAGCCGCGGGCTGATTTCCATTTTCCTCTTTATCGTGGGCGGGGTATCGGCGCTGGCCTTTTTCCACCTGGCCGGCGTGGCCGGCGAATTCATAGATTCGCTTCTCGCCATTTCTTTCGGCCAGGTGCGCTATGTTTTTCCCATCATTCTCATCTTGGTCGGCATCCTCACCCTCAAAGATTTGCGTTACGAATACCGGCCCACGCACTGGCTGGGCTCCCTGCTTTTCTTTTTAAGCTTCAACGCCCTGGTGCATCTGCAAACACCTGTTTTGGAAATGAAAGACACTGCCCTGCAAGGCTATGGCGGCGGGCTGGTCGGGTTGGCGCTGGCCTGGCCCCTCGCGACCTATGTGGGCTATTGGGGCGGATTGGTTATTTTAATCGGTCTTGTGCTGGCCTCGGTAATTTTCCTGTTCAACACCTCGCTGGCGCGCATCGTGGGCCTGCATCGTCAATTTTTTTTCGTGCTGGGCTGGTTTGGCCGGCAGGTCATCGCTTTTTTCGCCCTTTTCAAAAGACCGGCCAGGGTAAAATTTAAAATCAACGGCGAATACGAAGAACAAAACGAGGAAGAAGCAGAAGACGAAACACAACCAGACCCGGAAGATGAAAAAAGGATATTCAAACAGCGCGTCATTGCCAAGCAAGAAGAAAACGAGGTCATCTCGGCTGAAAAAGAAAAAACTGAAGAAAAAATGGAAGTGACTAGGCCCAAGCCGGTTATTCGCGATTTGCCGCCTCTGAACTTATTATATATTTCCAAAAGCAAACCCACTTCGGGCGACATAAAAAGCAACGCTGAGGTTATCCGCGACACTTTATTCAATTTCGGCATGGAAGTTGAGATGGGCGAGGTGCGCGTGGGTCCGACTGTTACGCAATATTCCCTTAAACCGGCCAAAGGCATCAAGCTGAATCGCATTACCGCCTTGAGTAATGACTTGGCTTTGGCTTTAGCCGCCCACCCCATTCGCATTGAGGCCCCTATCCCGGGCAAATCACTGGTGGGCATTGAAGTGCCAAATCAAAAAGTGGCTATGGTTACTTTGCGCGAACTGCTGGAAAGCCAGGAATACAAAGCCAGCGATAACCCCATGAAAATCGCCTTAGGCAAAGACGTGGCCGGCAAGGTCTGGTTCGGCGACTTGCCCAAAATGCCCCACTTGCTCATTGCTGGCGCCACGGGCTCAGGCAAAACTGTGTGCATCAACACCATTTTGCTTTCTTTACTTTACCAAAACACGGCCGAAACCCTGCGCCTTATAATGGTAGACCCGAAACGGGTGGAGCTCACCATGTACAACGGCATTCCGCACCTGCTCACGCCGGTAATCACCGACGCGGCTAAAACCGTAAACGCCTTAAAGTGGACCATCGGCGAAATGGACCGGCGCTTTACGCTTTTATCCGAGAGCGGAAATCGCGATATCAATTCCTACAATCGCACGGCCGATGAGCCTTTGCCTCACATTATCTTTGCCATAGACGAGCTGGCCGACCTGATGGCCATGGCCGCCAGCGACGTGGAAGCCGGCATCATCCGCATCGCCCAGATGGCGCGCGCCGTGGGCATCCACTTGCTGGTGGCCACCCAGCGCCCGAGCGTGGAAGTCATCACCGGCCTGATGAAAGCCAATATTCCGGCGCGCATAGCGTTTTCAGTGGCAAGCCTCATTGACTCGCGCACCATCCTTGACTGCCCGGGCGCGGAAAAATTGCTCGGCCGCGGCGACATGCTGTTTTTAACCGCCGAACTCACCAAGCCCAAACGTTTGCAGGGCGCCTTTGTGTCCGAAGAAGAAATGAAACGGGTGATAGACCACTTAAAAGGCGACGAGCCGCCGGTTTACGACGACTCCATTGTTTCCAAAAACGCCGAAGTTAAATTCGGAAGCACGGTAAACATGTTCGGCGGTCCGGGCGACGATGTTGACCCGCTTTTTGAAGACGCCAAAAAAATCGTGCTTGATTCGGGCAAAGCCAGCGCCTCGCTTTTGCAAAGATTTTTGAAACTGGGCTATGCCCGCGCCGCGCGCCTGCTTGACCAATTGGAAGAAGCTGGTATAGTAGGGCCGGCCGACGGCGCCAAACCGCGCGAGGTCTTTGGGGAATATTTTTCGGCCGAAAGCGAACTGCCTGAACCAATTGAGAAACCGGAACCGGACAAAGAACTGCCGGCCGAAGAACAAACCATGGACGCGGGCGGGACCGTGTTTGACGAAGAAACAAAATAATACCCCTGCCCAGCCTTCCCCTTGTTTAAGGGGGAGGAACAGGAGGGGGTAAACTATGGCGATTTTTTGCCGCAAAAAAATGGAGCCCCCGCGCACCGCCAGCGCCGCCCTCAAAAAAGCGCGCGCCGACAGACAGCTTTCTTTGGAGGCCGTCGCCGCGCAAACTCACATCGCCATTAAATACCTGGAAGCCATTGAAAACAACGACTGCGACGCCCTGCCCCAAACCAAAGCTCACTGTCTGGCCTATGTACGCTCGTTTGCCGCGGCCGTGGGCCTTAATCCCGACGCGCTGACGCGCAAATTTGACAAAGAAGCCAATTTGGAAAATTTATCTGCGGTCCATCCGGCCAAACATTTAAAAATTAAAAGCGGCGCCATCAGCATGCTGGCCAAAGCCGCCGTAGCCGGCGCCATGGTCTTGGCCGTGCTGGGTTATTTGAGCTGGCAGATATACGGCATTCTCCAACCGCCCAAACTATCCGTGCATTCGCCGGCCGAAGGCATGATTACTGGCCAGCTTTCCATAATAGTCAAAGGCGAAACCCAAAAAGAAATCAAACTCACCGTAAACGGACAGGAAATAATGGTAAGCGAGCAGGGAATCTTTGAAGCGCCCGTGGACTTGTCAAACGGGCTTAACACCATTAATATAGTGGCTACCAAAAAGCACGGCAAAACGACCACGGTAACGCGACATGTGATAGTGAATTCTCTCGGTTTTAGAAATTAAAAAATTAAAAATTATGGCAAAGGTATCCGAGGAGGTAAAGGAGAAACTGAAAGCGGCCGAAAGCGCCATTGAACAAATCAAGACCAAGTTCGGCGACGGCGCTATCATGAAATTCGGCGAGGCTCATACCATGCAGGTGGACGCTGTGCCGACCGGTTGTCTGTCTCTTGATATCGCGCTGGGGGTCAAGGGGGTGCCGCGCGGCCGGGTGATAGAAATCTACGGCCCCGAGGCCTCGGGTAAAACCACTCTGGCCCAGCATATTGTGGCCGAGGTGCAAAAACTGGGCGGCATTGCCGCGTTCGTGGACGCCGAACACGCCCTGGACCCTGATTACGCGCGCAAAATCGGGGTGAAAGTGGATGAACTTTTAATTTCCCAGCCCGATACCGGCGAACAGGCGCTGGATATTGTGGAAACTCTGGTGCGCAGTAACGCCGTGGACATCATCGTGATTGACTCGGTGGCCGCGCTGGTGCCCAAGGCCGAAATAGAAGGCGAGATGGGTGATTCACACATGGGTCTGCAAGCGCGCCTGATGAGCCAAGCCCTGCGCAAACTCACCGGCATTATCAGCAAATCCAAAACCGTGGTAATTTTTATCAACCAGACGCGCATGAAAATCGGCGTGTACTTTGGCAATCCGGAAACCACCACCGGCGGCATGGCCTTAAAATTTTATTCGTCCGTTCGCATTGAAGTGCGCCGCGCCGCGCAAATCAAACAGGCCGAGAGAATCATCGGCAACCGCGTCAAAGTGAAAGTGGTGAAAAACAAGGTGGCCCCGCCCTTCCGCACCTGCGAATTTGATATCATGTACAACGAGGGCATCTCGCTCTCGGGCGATTTGCTGGACAACGGCGTGCTCTACAAGGTGGTAAATAAATCCGGCAATACCTACGAATTCGGCGAGGAAAAGCTGGGCGTGGGACGCGAAGCCGCCAAAAAATACCTGAAAGACACCCCAAAACTAACGGAAAAAATCCGCCAGGCAATCTGGGAAGCGGTGGAAAAAGGCGAAGCCCCCGAAGAGGAAGAGGCTGTCCCGCCTCCGGCCGAAGAATAATATTTTTAGGTTTAATTTGTTTCGGTTTCTTTCACTATCCTTCTATCATCAAACATCAACACCAAAAATATCAGCACGCTGGACGCGATAGATAGAATATAGAAGCCCACGCCCACGGCCATGCCGATGGCGGCCGTCATCCACAAGCCGGCGGCCGTGGTCAGGCCTTCCACGCGCGTTTCTTTGTGCAAAATCGTGCCCGCGCCCAAAAAGCCGATGCCGGTAACAATCTGCGCGGCCACGCGCGCGATGTCGGCGCCGAAAGAGTTTACCGACAAGATGGTAAAAAGCGCCGAACCGGCCGTTACCAGCGCGTAGGTGCGCAGACCGGCCCACTTGCCCGAATGGCCTCTTTGCCAGCCCAGAGCCGCGCCCAAAACCAGCGCCAACACCACTTGCCCGACCAAATATATTTGTTGCATACTTTTATTTTCCTCCCCCTTTCAAAATTGTCATTCCAGCGAAAGCTGGAAGGGAACCCTTCGGGTTCGTAATCCAGGATATTATACCACTTCATCACGAACAAAAACAACCCCGACTAAGTCAGGGTTGTTTTTGTCGGGCTGGTGGGACTCGGACCCACGACCTTCTGCTCCCAAAGCAGACGCGCTAGCCAACTGCGCTACAGCCCGTTTTTGAACGCCCGCTGTTTAAAGCGGGCGTTAAGTGCCGAGGGCGAGGATCGAACTCGCGACGCATAGATTTTCAGTCTATCGCTCTACCACTGAGCTACCTCGGCTATTTTGTTTGGACCCGTGGACCCGGGCGGAGTCGAACCGCCGACCTCCACATTGCAAATGTGGCATTCTATCCAGCTGAACTACGGGCCCTTTTTATGGACCCTTCCCTACAGGCCCATTTTGTCTATTTCAATAAAAAACAGCCGCTACTATAACAAAAAACGCCATAAAAGTCAAAAGACCCCCGAGTCGGGGGTCTTGCGCGCGTTAAATTTTTAATACATTGGCCCGCTATTCATTGGTCCGCTGTCCTGCGGCCCGCCATTCATCGGCCCCTGCCCGGGACCGCCCTCGGGACCGCCTTCCATTTCCCGGCTCTGCTTTCTAGGCAGATACTTGCTTACGACCGAAGGCGCTTTCATTTCCTGGAATTGCTTGGGTCCTTTTTCCCACGGCATATCTTCCCCGCCGCCGGTCAGCTCGTCAAATTTCTGTTCAAATTCCTGGCCATAGGTTTCCATTTCTTCCATGATGGAAATTATCATGTCCTCGTCAACGTCTCCACCCTTTATCATGTCCAAAATTTCTTGTCCTTTGGCTTTGGCGTTGCCCAAGATATCCTGCAATTCGCTGACATCAATTTTCTTGCGCTGCAGGGTTTTAATCATCCTCTGTCCCTCGGCGATATCGCGCTTGAATTCGGAAGCGAAACGCCCCAAATTGCTCATCATGTCAATAATTTTCATGTTCTGCCAAGCATCGTCGGTCTGGCCAAAGAAATCGTTCTCCAGCAGGTCAAAACCTTCACGGCCCTGGCCGGCCTCTATTTTTCCGGCGGCCTCGTCGCGCACCGCTTTCAGTTTATTAACCGCTTCTTCAAATTGGGCAAGATTGGCCGAGACATCAACGCCTTTTTTAGCCAGGCGCGCCGCCATGGTTTTGGCCCTCTTTACGCCGCGTTCCATTTCGGCAATCTGGCGGTTGATGTCGCGCTTGGTCTGGGGCCAGCGGGAAAGCGTCTCCAACTGTTCGCGGTACTGGTCCAAAGACTGAAACATATCGCCCATGTCTTCCACGCCCGCGCCCTCCACTTCTTCCCAGGTCTTGGCGTTTTTCACCAGCGCAATCAGGGCCTTGAGTTTGGCCAAATTATCGCTGACTTCAGCCGGCACCGCAATTTTTTGCTTGGCCAGCTTGGATAATTGCTTTTCAAACATTTTAATGCCCTGCTCCGCGCCTTTCATGCCGCGCTTCATGCCGTCCATTCTTTGCGCCGCTTCAAAAACATCGCGGCGTGTTTCTTCCAGGGCCTGCGAAAGATTTTGCATCTCACTCCAATCTATGTCGCCCATCTCTTCCGGGGTCTTGGCTTGTTTGGCGCTATCAATCACTGCCTGTAATTTGATTACATTGTCTTTGGCTTCCTGGGGCGCGGCGCTGCCTTTTTTCTCGGCGTCAACCATCATTTTTTTAAATCTGCTCAAATTACTTTCCATCTGCTTAATGCTTCTTTGCATTTGTTTCATGTCTCCTTCTCTCATCCCGCCCTGTTGTCCGCCTTGCTGGTCGCCCGGCTGGCCCTGGCCGCCGGCATTGGGATAATTAGAACAAGGCCCGGACATTCTCACTCCGTTTACCATACACCAAGCTGTACTGTCAGAATTCATCGGCTGTTGGTTGGTTTGCGTTTGCTGGGGATAGGGAGAAACCGGCTCGTTCAATTTAATCGGCTGTGGTTCATAAGTCTGCACCGGCTTGGGCTGGGTAGTTTGCGTGGTTTGCGGCGCCGGCGCGACAGTGGTTGTTTCCTGCGCCGTTACCCGCGAAATAAACGACTTTAAGTACTCCGGAATGTTTAAATAAAACGCCTTGGCCGGCATAACCAGCGCCAAGGAAAAAATAAAAACCCCTAACAGGGTTCCCGCTGCGATGACAAGCTTTCGCATAAATTTTATTAAAATGAATTAAATTTTGATTTAACGCTAACTATTATACCACAAAAAACCGGTTTTGTCAACCCACCAGCAAAACTTTTTGCCGGCTGGTAAAGCCGGAGACGATTCTGACGGTTGCAATTGGAACCTGAAAATAGTCGGCCGCGGCTTTTATCACCGCCCGGTTGGCCAAGCCGCGCTCGGGCGGCTCTTTTACCCAAATCACAAAATGCGTCCCGTCAATTTTTTCCACTTGCTCCCGCCCGGACAATGGTTTCGCTTTCACGAACACGCGCATACGCGACAAAACTTAAAATTATCCAAAACATCATGGCTAAATCGTTTTTGAAGTAGGGCGCGTCCACCAGCCCGTGCACAAACACGGCGGCCAGAGCCGCGAGCGCGCCGGTGGCCATTATTCCGCCATTCTTCTTTAATATATATGCTGCCGACCCCAGCAAGGCAAAAAACGACAGCATGCCGGCCAACCCGGTTTCGGTCCAAAAATTGAGCGCGATGTTGTGCGGATAAATCAAACGCTCCATTTCTTTGGAATTGTAATGCGGCTTTTGAATTTTTCTGAAAAACTGCCGTATGCCCGCGCCCAAAATAAAATTCCTGGGCGAAGCGGATAAAAACTGCCAAGAATAACTCCACAACACCAGCCGATTTTGCCCGGATTTATCCTGCAAAAGCAGTGCGCTTTTCATCCCCGGCGCAAACAGGCAGGCAATAACCGCGACAATTAAAACCGCGGCCGCGATTTTTCTATAACCGATTAAAAATATATAAACTATGGAAGCGGCCAGCAGCGCCAGCCAGGCCCCGCGCGAAAAAGAAAAAAACAAGGCCGCGATAGCGAGCAGAAAAAACAAAAGAGGGAAAAATCGCTTCAAGTTTCCTCCCCTTAATAAGGGGGGGATTAAGGAGGGGTAGACAAAAGACAAGCCAAGCACCAGTGTCGGAACCAAATATAACCCAAGGGCGTTGGGCGAAGTAAAAAAAGAAGTAACTCGGCCGCGCAAATCATCATCCCACAGGCTGGGCGGATAATAGGCAGGGTCAAACTTCTGCCAAAGCGCCAGAATGCTTACGGCCGCGGTGGAATAAAGCAGATACTTCGCCAGATTTTCTGCGCCGATTTCTTTGCGCCGGCCCACCAGAATAAAAAACACCAGCATCGGCTCCAAAAAATACGCCCGCCACTGGCCCAGCGAGGCCACCGCCATATCGCTGACAAAAATGGAGATAACCGACGAGATAAAAAAAACACCGATGGCGCCGGCCAAAATTTTATGCTCAAAAATAAAATTTTTAATTTCCGCGCAGTCGCGGCGCGCGTGTTTTGTCAGCCAAACCAAAAACAGGGCGCCAAAAGTGATTTCCAAAAGAGTGGTGGGCAAACCGAATAATTTGAAACGTATTAAATACGCCGGCAAAAGCAAAATCAAAAACATCAAACCCAGCCGGAAGTTTTTCCAGGCAAGCAAACAAAAGACAAAAAAATATAAAATGACAAGCGCAAACATAGCTACCACTTAAACTGCCCGCGCCTTAACATGTAAGCAAAACGGATAATATTGTACGCAATAAACTCATTTTCAATCGTACCGTCCGTCGCCATCTTCACCGCTTTGGGCAACGACACGAACTCTACTTTTATCGGAAATTCCTCGTCGCCCGCCAGCGGCGCCGGCCGCAAATCCTTGGCCGCGAAAATATCTATGTGCCAAAGCAGGCTATTGCTGGGCGATTTTCTATAAAGCCGCTTGAAAGTCCCGGCCTTGTAGCCGGCCTCCTCGCGCAATTCCCTTTGTGCCGCGGCTGTCGGACTCTCGCCTTTATCCACCCGTCCGGCCGGCAAAAACCAGGTATTTTTCCTAAACCCGTGGCGGTATTCGTTTATCAAAAGCAAACGCCCGCGCCGGTCAAAAGCCAAAATTGTCACCGAGTTGGGCCGGCGGCAATATTCAAAAATTTTCTTCTCGCCATTTGGAAATAACACATCTCTCTGGTGCACGTCAAAAATTACGCCCTGGTAAACCTGTCTCAATTTTCCGTACCTAACTTTTTTCATATTTTCTCCTCCCCTGAAAATTCATGCCTAAAAATGTGAATGATAAAACTGGTGCCCAAGAGCGACAACAGCCCGACAATCACGAACAGCAAGCGGAAGGAATAAAAGTCCGCCAAATAAGCGCCCAAAAAAGCGGCTGTAGCCGTGCCCAGACTGACCGTGGTGTTATAAATGCCCCACTCATAGCCCGCCTTTTCGTCGCGCAAATAGCGGGTGAAAATCACCACCCAGCCAGGAAACGCCAGGGCGCCGCCCAGGCCGTAAATAAATTGCAGGATATAGACATGATTTAATGTTTGCGCGAAAACAAATCCAAACGGCACCGCGCTCATCAGAATTGAACCAACAAACAAAGTAATCAGCTCTCTTTTGTTGCCGCGCTCTTCGTCTGTCCACTTGGCCACCAGCATTTGAAAAAGCGATTTGGTAAGAAGTTGAATCGTCGTGGCCACGCCAATGGCTATTAGCGAAGCGCCGGAGATATTTTTCAGCATGAAAACCGCGAATATCGGCTGAATCAAACCAAAACTGCCCAAAATAAATAAATCAGACAAAATTAACGCGCGAATGATTTTGTGCATAAGTGGGGTATTTTCGCCACTATAAAATACCACTTTAACGCAATCTTGACAATTATATTTTCTCGGACTATAATTTCGCCCAACTGTCCAGCGGTCCAACCTTTTCCCGGAGAGAGAAGACTGATGACCAGGCACATCTGTTGTAGGGACGGCGATTGTGGTTGTCCGGCGAGCTGCCGCGGCATGCTCAAACGGCGGGGCAAGAAGCCCCGAGCCAACAAGCACGACAAGCGCGACGAGCAGCGCGACAACGTCGGCCTCTCCCGCAAGCGGAGAATGCCGCCGCCCATCACCAACGAGCGCACCGACTACGTGGACGGCGACGACGGCGTCATCTTCCCGTAGAGTGGGAGACGACGTCATGAAAAAAAACAAACACCCAAAAAAAGGTTTGCCCGCGAAAGTTCGCCTCGGCGAACCATTCCAGGGCATGCCTCCTTGTTCGGGGAAAAAGCCGACACTCGTCGGTTTCGCTAACCCCGACATCTTCGCGCACCTTAACATGCTCGGTGTCTTTGGCTCCGGGGTCAAACCCGTGGCCAACTAGACCCGCCCCAGAAGGGCCGTGACCCGCGGCCCGAACGCGCTCTATGCCGGAGCGCGCGTCTCCTCCCTCCTGCTCCGCTTTCATCCCTTTTCTCGGAGCAGGAGGGTTTTTTTATCCTTTTTTTCTAAAAATCCACACTGCCAAAGCGCCGATTTTTTTTAACCCGCCTTTCAGCGCCGCTCCCCGCGCCTTGGCCAAAAACCCCAACAGCAGTGTCGTCACCCCGCCGGCCGTGGCTGTCAGATATTTTTCAGTCGTGTCCTTTTCTTTGTTTTGCCCCGCGCTTATCTGCTCCTGCTTTTTCAACAAATCCGGCGACGGTCCGAACGAAACAACATCTTCGTCGGAGCGCGGCCACACCTGGAGCCCGTTTTTGCCCTGTTCCAAAACGCCGACCACCTCCACATTCTCCCCTTCCTTAAATTTTTTCTTGTCTATTTTGGCGTACTTTTTGAAATAAATAACCGTTTCCTCGGCCCCGTCATCCAGATACATTAAATTGCTTTTGATTTCCGTAATTTCGCCGGCCACCTTCACCAGCGCTCCGCCCGCCTCATCGTCAATTTCGTCTGGCGCCACGGCCGCGGGTTTTAACTGGCGCTCGGTGGCCAAAATATCAATATCCTTTTTTGTTTTTATTTTCACCCGCTTGACCCCGCCCGCTTCAGACCGCTCGCCGCGCACTTCAATATAATCACCGGGTTTCAAATCCGGAAAATCTTTTTTGTAGGAATAAATTTGCATGCCCAAAGCAACTTTTGGGTCGGAAATATAAAAAAACTGCACCCCGAAATTGCCGGCCACGGCGCTGACAATGCCGCGAATCTTGACGCGCGTTCCCTTGGCCGCCTGCCGCGCCTGTTCAATAGTCATGGCCACAAGCGGCTTGTAATTTTTAGAAGCGGTTTTTTTCTTGGCCGTTTTTTTAGCCGCTTTCGCTTCTCTCCCCTTTATAAGGGGAGAGTTAGAGAGGGGTATTTGCGACAAAGAAGCTACCGCCACCCGCCCCGGGCTCGGCGTTTGCCACTTCCACTCGCCCCCCACCAGCGCATAGCTTTTACTGTCTTCGCTTTTCCCGAATTTCACCAAATCAACCACCTGGCTGTCGGGCGACAGCAGTTCAACTTTATCGCCGGTATTTTCCAAATTGATTTTCGTGGCCAGCCGGTAAAAAACCAAAAATCCGCCTCCATTGATAAAAGTTTTATCCGGTAAAATAAATTTTTTACCACTGACGTCGCGCAAAATCCAGCCCGACAAATTCGCCGTGCTGGAAGCGCTGTTGTAAAGCTCTATGTACTCGCTTGTGTCCAAACCCAGCGGGTCGGAAAAAATTTCGCTGATGACAACAGCCGAATTTCTGATGGATAACCCCGGGCCGATGGCAATGGAAATTTTTTTGCTCCCGGCCGTGCCGCTCGTGCTGGTGGCGCTGACGATCACAGAAAATTTTCCCGACGTAGCGAACGCGCGCGAGACCTCTTCGCCCAAAGCAAAAACGCCGTCGCCAAAATTCCAGGCGAAACTTAAAACCCCGCCGCGCGGGTCAGCCGAATCAGCCGCGTCAAAGTTTATCATCTCGCCCAATTCCGCGCTGGCCACGGCATTGATTTTCCAAACGATTTCCGTGTCATCGGTTTCGGTAATAACATTTTCCGCGCCCGGCGTGGGCTCGTCGCTCCATTGCCATTTTCCGCCGGCAACGCGCGAATAGCTTTGCCCCTCGGGCGCTTTATCATACTTTATCATGTCAACTACACTCTCTCCATAACTCAACTTCACTTCTTCTTTGGTGGAATTATTCAGTGCAATGCCGGTCGTTGTTCTTTTCCAAATAACAATCTGCCCGGGCCCGATACTGCCGCTCAAAGAAAAGCTCTTCACCAAATCAGATAATTTCCAACCAACCAAATCAACCGCGGCCGTTGAAGTATTTTTGATTTCAATAAACTCTTCTTCAATATCCGAACCCGGCGGATTGGGGTAAATTTCGTTCAGGATAAGGGCTCCCTCCCCTTGATAAGGGGAAGGTTGGGATGGGGTAGTAAGGGGTGGGGTAACTGGTGAAGTTCCCTCCCCTTGATACTTGCCCGCCTCTGGCGGGAGGGAGGACGAGGGAGGGGTAGTCGTGGCCGGCGCTCCGACGCTGTTCACCGCTCCCACCGTATTCCCATTCGTATGCTCGCGCCAATTCGCGCTGGTATAATCGGCCAAAAACGGGTCAATCCTTTGCAAAGAAAAATTTGGCGCGTTAATATAGGTAAATTTTTCCACAAAATTTCCGCTCACGTCTTTGAGCCCTATCTCCTCGCCGCTTTCATTCAAACTGCTCCACGATGAATCAAATACCGAACCGGCAAACGAGGGATAATCAAGCATAAAAGTGGTGCTGACTTGCGCGATGACAACGTATTCGCCGGGCGAAACTATCGGGTCGCTCGCCTTAAGACCGTGGTTGGTGTTATCTTCCCAAAATTTCCATTCGCTCAAATCAACCGGTTCATTACCTTTATTCCAAATTTCAATCCACTCGTGTGTGCTGGCGGCATAAGCGCCGACTTCGTTTATTACAATATCCGTATTCGCCGCCCGAACCGCGGTAAAAACAAAAAAACTGCCCGCGGCGAGGAGTGATAAGAAGAAAAATAGCTTGCGCCGCATATTAAAAAATTATGCTTACATTATATTACCCCTTGCTATTCTTGACAACACCGTTATTCTCATATTAAATAGCTCTCACATTTTCGTTTTCGCCGCTCTTTCCTACGATACCCCTTCACACAGGAGACTCACCCGATGAAGAAACCAGAAAAGTGGTTGGTGGATTTTGAATTTGAGACGCACCCGGCCACCGGCGTGCCCGTGGCCTACCTGATGTTCAGTAACCTGGAAGGTACGGCCGTGGTGGAGATACATACGGTGTTTTCCCTCCACCAGTTCCTGTCTGTCCTGGAAGAAAACAGGCCGGGACTGGACGAAGAGACCTCGGCTTTGGCAGTTGAAAAGATAGACAACAATCACTTACCTATCCACACCACGGCCCCCAGGCCCGCGGTCATCAAAGGAATGCGAGCCCACGAACTGGCCTGCGAAATCGTGGACCGAATCGAAGGCGGGAGAGAAACCAACCGCCTGTTGAACCTCGGCATCTTCTTCATCCGGCCGCCCCAGAGAGGCATGGCCTGACCCTCTTGGACCTCATCGCCCAAAGTAGTTGCCGCTGGCGCCCAACCGCGCCGACGCACCCCTCTGGCGATTGAGGTCTTTTTGTTTTCCACAACTTGCGTTTGCATACACAAGTGTATACAAAGTTTTTGACTTTGGCTTATTTTAGCCAAATCCGTCCCTCTGTATAGTTAACAGTCAAGGGTTACACTTTTGTAAATAAAATTGTTGCGGTGTGAGTCCGTTTAAGGACATGTGTATTCGTTCAAAATTGTAATAGCTCATCCATTCGTAAGGTGATTT
>SCQK01000021.1 GCA_004321885.1 Patescibacteria group bacterium
CCTAATTGATTACTTTCTATATATTGATAACACTCAACTGTTGCTTGATTTCGGATGCAGTATTATTTTAACAGATATGAGCGCATTAGTCAATTTCGTAGGGTGAATTCTCACCCTGACTGCACAGCGGTTTGCAGGCTAATTGCACAGGCCATTTTCTCACTGGATACTCCGATGCATGTCACATACACACATTGGAAAGGAGGATTGGTCGTGCATTGCCCGCATGCTGAAAGCGGGGCACGGTTTTTCAGAAATAGCCCGCACACTCGGGAAGCACCCGAGCGCCTTGAGTCGGCATGTACGTGCACATGGCGAACGGGAAGGATATGACGTTCGCGAGGTGCGCCGCACCAAGCGCATGAAACGGATCGCGGCCATGAAAGGCATCCGCGTCGTGAAAAGCGCACTCCTGCGTTTCGTCACACAGGAGCTCCAGGATCATAAATCCCCGGAGCAGATATCGGGGATCCTGGCGCGAAGGCATATCACGCTTGCCGCAAGCACGATATATCGGTATCTCAATGAGCGGGCACCGCATCTGAAACGGTATCTGCGATCACACAAAGGCAAGTATCGCAGGAGGCGAGGCGCCAAACAGAGAGAAAAGGCCAGAGAAGAAGCAAAGAAGCGCCGCATTGACGAGCGGCCGGATGTCGTAATCCGCCGAGGGCGGATTGGGGACTTTGAGGGAGATACTCTGATGGGTCGGGACAAGCGAGTGCGTATTGTATCGTTCGTCGATCGCAGGAGCGGATATCTCATCGCTTTCCTCCTGCCCAAGATGAACGCACGGCTTCTGACAGACCTTGCCCTTTCGCATTTCCGGCGTATTGCATACAAGAAAAGAAAAACGATCACTTTCGACAACGGCACGGAATTCAGCGACTGGGAGCGGCTCGAAGCACGCTCCGGCATGACCGTATATTTTGCGTATCCGTATCATGCCTGGGAACGGGGAACGAATGAGAATACAAATGGGCTCCTGCGCCAATACCTCCCCAAATCGCTCGACTTCAACACCATCACTCCCGGAGAATTGGCCTGCGTTGTTCGCAAGCTCAACCGGCGAGAGCGCAAGCGTCTCAAATTCCTCAGTCCCGAAACTGTGTTCCGGCGAAAATGAAAATTGTGCGATTAGAGTGCTAATCCAGGAGTCGCCGAATTTTTTGAGCGAGGACGGCTCGGCAGGAGGGGGTGAGGGGAAGGAATGCCGAGCCGTCCGAGCGAATCCCGCCGCCCGCGCCGAAGGCGCGGAGAGCCTCGCAGAAAAATTGCCTCTCATCTTTTGATTTTGCGCGCGCCCGATTTTTCTTTTTAGAAGGTAAGGCAATTTTTCTGCGAGGCACAGCCGCCGCTTTGCGGCGGCTGGTCAGCGTAGATTTCGCTTTTTTGATTTGTGTATCAGATTTGGTAAAATAATTTCAAAAGTTTGAGGATGTTCTAAATACGCAGTCAGCTCATGCTAATTCAGGAGAACAAGACACCTACGGTGCTAAGGCGACCAGGATGCGTTCGAACAGCAGCGCCCCAGCACGCGTATGCTAAGTCAGGTGACTGAGATACCTCAATATAAAATGAACAAACAATATCTATCGCGTACTTGGGCTAATCCAAAACTCAAGGCCGAAAAATCTAAAATTCATGGTGACGGCGTTTTTACTAATGAAAGAATTTTGGAAGGAGAAAAAGTCATGGAATTTGGAGGCGAATTGATTTCAAGAGAACAAGCGCTTTCGGGAAAGTATAGAAGCCGTTCTATCTGGATAGTGGGTGCAGATCGTTATTTGGCGTTGCCCAAAAGCGACAATCAAGAAAGTCTAGACGAAAATCTTAATCACTCTTGTGATGCCAACACGCGGCTTATTGATGAAGTCACCATCGTCGCAAAAAGAGACATAGAAGCGGGGGGAGAAATAACTTTAGACCAAGGCACGTGGAATTTTGAAGATATCGCGTACACCGACAATAAAGAACCATGTTCTTGCGGAGCAAAAGATTGTCGGAAAATTTTAACGGAAAACGATTGGAAAATTTCAAGCGTCCGGGAAAAATACAAAGGTCATTTCCATCCGATGATTCAAAAGATGATTGATGTTGGTGCGTAAGATCTTTAATCTTACCAGGACTCCTCAATAAGAGAAGGGAGACTATCCACAAAAAAGCCTTTTATAATAATCATTGCAATAGATTAAAAAATGAGTACAATAGAAGTATATGAAAAAATTTGCTCAAATTAATCTTACGGTCAATATACTTAAACAAGCCAGTCGATATATTGTTTATTCTCCTGCGTTGGATTTATCTACTTCGGGTAGATCCGAGGTAGAAGCGAAAAAGCGCTTTGGCGAAGCCGCCATGCTTTTGATTGAAGAACTAGACAGGGCAGGAACGCTTAACGATGTTTTGCGAGAATTGGGATGGCGGCATGCACAAAAACAGTGGTTGCCGCCCAAGATTGTCTCTCAAGAAGCGGTTGGGGTTCGGGTACCGGTTGCCGCGTAACTGACATGAGCGAGATTGATTCAATTCACTGGAAAAAATTTGAAAAATTTATCTTGAAAATCGGGTGCGAATT
>SCQK01000003.1 GCA_004321885.1 Patescibacteria group bacterium
AAATCACCTTACGAATGGATGAGCTATTACAATTTTGAACGAATACACATGTCCTTAAACGGACTCACACCGCAACAATTTTATTTACAAAAGTGTAACCCTTGACTGTTAACTATACAGGGTAGTGGTGTGGATAAGGTGGGGACAAAATTGTTCAAAAAAGCCCTGCGACACAGGACTTTAATCAAATTGTTCTTAATCTCTTTTCCTAAATTCCACTTCCTCTTTATGCTTAATAAGCCAATATTCCTCAAGTCTTGGATCGTTCAGTAATTCAGCAAATCTCCTCAAATCAGCTGGTATTACGGTTGAATCATGGGTAGATAAATAATCTTTCAAAAATCTCCGCTCCTCCTCCAAACTCGTGAGAGCGCCAGCAGCGCTACCAATATTTGCGCTATAAAGATCGAGACCATGCCGAATGTCTTGCGATAATTTTCCATATAAGTCTCCCATCTCCTCCCAAACAGGCAATAAGTACTTTGCTATTTCTCTCGCCTTTCTGCCCAAAGCCTCCGCTACTGGTTTATTTCTAATACTATGATTCATTTCTAAGTCCATTTCTGCCTCCATCTGATTTTTTGCGTCTACAACTTGGTCGAACGTAAACTCCCACCAGGTACCTTTTTTTTCTGCCCCTTTTTCTTCCATCTGATCTTCTACAATTTTACGAGATTCTTCTAAAATATTCTCTTCGCGCGGTGTATATTTCTCACCCATATTTTATTATAAATTATTTAAATCCGCCTATAGTCTACCCCCCCCCAGCGGCTTTTGGCAAGTGGAGTTATGCACAGGCCACCACCAATATCAATCACGAATCTCGCGAATCTAATTTGTGTGATTCGTGTTCGCGATTAGTGGTTCAAAAACAAAAATCAGTCGCCCTAGGCGACCGATTTAACAACATTAAACGGCTAAATATACTCTGTCATTTTCGTAAGAAAAGAATTTATGGGCACTATGGTATTCTTGCCGTCATGCATCAATCTGTCGCTTCCATAAAGCATGAGAGTTTTAGCCATCGGATAATCAGCCAAAAATAAACTGAGCGAACGCAAATGCTTGGATTGAATATTTTTTGTCCTTTTTACTTCTATGGCCACAATGCCGCGCTTGCCGTATAAAACAAAATCCACCTCGGCTTGATCGGCAGTACGCCAATAAAACAACTTATACCCAAGATTAAAATAAGCGTTCACGGCCATTATTTCTTGAAAAATCAGTGTTTCCAAGGCGCTGCCATCAATTTCTTCCGGCGCATCAAGCGGCCCGGACGGTCGGATGCCCCGATATACGCCAACGTCGAAAAAATAAAATTTGGGATGAGCGACGACCCGTCTCTTGGCCTTTTTTGTAAATACAGGCACGCGATGAGCTAATAATAAATCCTCCAGAATAGTAAAATATCCCTCAACGGTTTTGCGATTCGCAGAGCACTCCCTGGCCACATCGGAAATGTTAAGAACCTGACCCTGCGAAAAACTGGCTGTTTCCAAAAAACGAGAAAACGCTCCCAAATTTCGCGTCAGACCTTCCTGTTGGACTTCTTCTTTTAGGTATGTGGCAATATATGAAGATAAATAATTAGAAGGATCGTTTTCATTATACACTTTTGGCATCTGCCCGTACCGCAAGGCGCGGCCGATATCAAAATCTTTTTGCAACTCAACCGCCGTTAGCGGAAACATTTTATAGGTAAGAGCGCGACCGGCGAGCAAATCGGCGTGATTACGCTTTAAGCCTCGCGCGCTGGAGCCGGTGAGAATAAACTGGATTTTTTTTGATTCAATCAGGCGATGGACCTCATGAAGCAAGGCCGGCACGCGTTGTACTTCATCAATAATAACGCAATTTTTTTTGTCCCTTGGGGTATACGCTTCCAATCTCTGCGGATTTGCCAGTAAAGATTGATACAGCTCAAACTCCAGCAAATCCAAATAAATGGCGCTTGGATATTTCGCTTTTAGCCAGGTAGTTTTTCCTACGCCCCTGGGGCCGAAAAGAAAAAAACTATGCTCTTTGGGTGGATTTAGTAATCTGGTATACATAATTCCATTTTACACCTATTTTTGGACTTGTCAAGTCCAAAACAACAAAACCGCCGGATTTCTCCGGCGGGTAAGTTGGGTTATGGCATAGGATTTATCACTTAGTTCGATTCTGACGCGCGGGGCCTTCATGCTTTAATTTTGCGGGAAATCTGTATTTTATTCCCTTGTCAATTATGATAGTTATTTGGGCCTCCGGAGCAGATTCTTCGCCGCGTACGCCATAATAAATAACCCTCGTTACGTCTTTCTCTCTCGTTGTATCAGGTGCAAAATTGGTGCATGTGTGTCTAAATCCCAATTCACGCATCGCCCTGCTAAATGGGTCTGTCGCCAAATCACCGCATCTGTCATTCCTGCGCAAGCAGGAATCCAAAACAACAGCCTTTTAAGCCAAAATATGGATTCCTGCTTTCGCAGGAATGACAACTTTAACCATTTGGCGACAGACCCCAAGGGGAGGAAAACCGACAAAACAAAAATCGCCTCTGATGAGACGATTCTCTGGTATCTAAATTGTAAATTATTCACGGTATAATTTTCGGACATCCACCAGTTCAGGATGCTGGCTTAATATGGTTATCGCGTCACTCATGGTTTTTCCCGAATGAAGCGCGATAATAATTCCTTCGGCGTCAGTCAGAGCCACCAGCGATGATTTACCGCTCAATACATTCTCCGTCTCCAAGCCAAACAATTTAATCATCGCTGAATTATTTTTATCATTGGCCAGAAACCAGCCGCCCAACTTTTCTATATGCTCGAATAAAAAATCATGCGCCGAATCCGGCTCGGGGTAGCGACAGCCGACCTCTAAAATACAAGCATATTTATTTTCATACGGCTCATCAATGCCGACATCATCGTATTTTCTTTTTTGGAGAGCAAAGATATAAAACTTTTTATTTTTAGGAATTTTAGTAACGGAAAATTTGTCCAACTCATTTGATTTAATAGAATCACCAGGCTTCAAAGGCGCTGTTCCCCCCACTTTAAGAATTCCGAATTTATTTATCCCATTAAGAAAATTAAAATTTGCCAAATTTGGATAGAACCTCAAAATAAATAATACGTCCTTCAATCCCCTGTTTGGAAACATACCGGCAATTCTGCCTTCGTGATTTCCAACAATAACAAGTGATTTAATATGCTTATTTTCGGGAAGATCAAGACCAAAAAATTCTTCGTCCGTTGCTTGATATGTATCCTCCACTTGCAGCCAGCCACCCATAGTTTGTATCAAAGCGCCGTCAACGCCGCAATCTTCGTTTATGCACCAGGTGCCCGGTTCTGCCACGCTCACATAAAATTTTTGCCCAGCGGGTATCTTTAGGTGGGGAGCAAAAGTGGTATCGCCAGGCCCGCCCGGCATTTTGCTTCCAATTGTTAACGAGTCAATCTTTGACGGATTTTCCCACGAGCGATTAATTTTTCGCACGCTGCCTTCCGGTAATTGGGTGTATGGTTGAATAACAGAGAAAATTACAATAAAAGCAAGGAAAATAATAACTAGGCCGAGAACAACCCATTTAGATTTACTAAAGCCACCCATCATATTTCAAAGAACAACTTCTAAAAAACCAATGCTTTCACCGTCGCCTTTTCTGGATTTCATCAATATCTGACACAACTCATCCCAGCGCTCAATTTCTGTTAAAGTAACGCAACCGAGCGAAAAGCTGCCGGGATGAACATAACGATCGTCGCTTTTATGGGTGGTCTTGAACCAGACCATTGCGAGGTCGGCTCTATCAAGATAATATCGGCCTCCATCATGAGAATGGTCAGGAATTTTAATGTCATAAAGTTTTCTTTGCCAAGGGTCTGGGTCATCTTTGTAGTCCTGCGTTTCGTAAGTTTTATTTCCAAACTTTAATAAATTTTTGGATCTGTAATAAATTAGATGAACCGGGCCGGTTTGGTGATTTGTCGATTCCAAATATGAAACACCGCCCGATTCTAACTTTACGGAAGCTTTCTCATCACGCCAGGGGTCTTCTAAAATTGTAAAATACTGACGCTTTAAATCTTGCTTGTCTAATTTAACTTTGAGATATGCAGGCAAGGCAATCTCCATATTTTTATTTTCTAATTTCACGATAGTCCATCCGCCTTTTCCTTTTTCAAAAGAGACATATAAAAAGGCGTCGGACACTACGGCTTCCAGTGTTATTTCAAAAACAGCGGCTTTTGTTCCCCAGGACTTACCCGATGTTGAATGGGTTTCTTTAATCGGGACCTTGAAAGTAAGCTGTTTAAATTTTTTTGAGGTATTAATTTCTACATCGCTTTGGACACTGCCGACGTCGTTAAATAAAATGTCTTTTTCAATAACGGTAATTACGGCCTCGGCTTTAAATATCTGTTGATCAGTTTCAAATTTTCCCACTTCGCTGTCAATTTTAGCCGTTGCGCCGGCTTTGATTTTTTTATCCACGCGTAAAAACTTTCCCAGTATTTCAATTTCCACGCGAATATCATCACCAATGGAATCGCCGCTGTATTTTATTTTTGAAAGTTTTAATTGAACGGATTTAAGCATAAATTTAGTTTGTTAGCTTAATCGTTTTCTGTCTTCCGACTTTTTTAAATAATTTTTCTTGGAAACAATGCTTTTTCCAAGACGTTTTTCCAATTGTTTTCTCGCGCCACCGGCGATGTCGCTTCCGGCTTTGGCATCGTTTTTAAGCTTGGGCAGTCCTTGCGAATTTTCATTGCGGTGAATTTCCGTGGTAGCGCGCTCACCGAGCATGGTAAAAATTAACTCAAAATCATCCATGTGGTCGCGCAGATTTTCCCGCTGCAAACCTTTTACGGGTCTGTCGCCGAATTACTATTTCTGTCATTCCTGCGCAAGCAGGAATGACAGAAATAGTAATTCGGCGACAGACCCCAGTATCAATCCACAGCCCAAAAAACTACCCTAAAAAAGAGGCGAAATTGCGCGGTCCGCGGTTCTTCCAATTGCCTTTGTGATAAACGTAGCTGACGATAAGCGGGAGGACGGTCGTGGCCTCGGCAAACACCATCTGATCGTTATTGCTTTTGGCGTCAACCTTGCCCCAAGAGCTGGCTTCTTTAAGGGTGGAGCTGGAGCAGGCGCCGTCACGCGCGTCGGCCACGGTAATTTGCACCGCGTATTTATGCATGGGCACTTCCTGACCCAGCACCTCGGCGCAAACCACTGTGTCCTGGGTGAAATTTTTGGGCACGCCGCCGCCGACCATAAACACGCCGGTATCTCCGGCTTTTATTTTTATTTTCGTCAATTCGTAAAAGTCCTTTACCGAATCAATGGACATGTGCTTGTCCGGATTGTTCACCTGATGAAGCACCAAACCAAAACCGGCGCTGGAATCGGAAAAAGCCGGACAGAAAATCGGCACGTCGTGCTCGTAAGCCGCTTGCACCAACGAATCCTTTTTCTTGCCGTGTGTGACTAAATACTTACCCATCTCGCGGATGAATTCGCGCGAAGAATACGGACGCGATTCCAGTCCGTCGGCGATGGCGAGAATTGTTTTGTCGCAAACCTGCAATGATTCTTCATCAATAAAAGTGTCGTAAATTCTGTCTATGTACAACCCGCGCAAAATGCTGTCGTCTATTTCCTGCGAACCGCGGTAATGCTTAAATCCAAGGGCCTCAAAAAAGTCCATGTCCACGATGCTGGCGCCGGTGGCCACGATGGCGTCCACCATTTTGTTTTTCACCATGTCAACATAAATCTGCATGCACCCGGCCGCGCTGGTGGAGCCGGCCAGAGTGAGGATAACGCTGGCGCCTTTGTCGGCCAGCATCTTGTCGTAAATCTCGGCGGCCCGCGCCGTGTCGCGCGCGCTAAACGACATCTGCGCCATCTGTTCTATCACCGGCCGCGCGTCAAAACTCTTGATGTTAAAATGTTTTATCTCCTCCTTTAACAAATCTTGTTTTTGCATAAAAAATAAGTTATATTGGCTATGCCATATATGCTCATTCGCTCGGAAACAAACGAGCTTGCGCTCACTTGTTTCTCTCGCTCATTTCGTATATAATTGCCATAATTGTAGCAACATAAGCTTTTTTTTGCAATATGTCCCACATAAAGAAAATCGTTACGCTCGGCCTCATCCAAATGCAATGCGACGACGACCCGAAAAAAAACTTAGCCACAGCCATAAAAAAAATACAAGCATGCGCCAAAAAAGGCGCGCAAATTATTGTTTTGCCCGAGCTATTTTTGTCCAAATATTTTTGCCAAGAGAAAAATGAAAAAAATTTCGCCTTAGCCGAAACCATCCCAGGCGCGGCCACCGAAATTTTAGGCCAACTGGCTAAAGAAAACAGACTCGTAATTATTTGCTCGCTTTTTGAAAAAAAGGCGAACAAATATTTTAATACCATTGCCGTCATTGGCACCGACGGCCGCGTACTGGGCGCTTACCGCAAAATGCACATCCCATCGCTTCCGCCCGACCTCTACGCCGAAGATTATTATTTTGAAAAAGGAGATAAATTCAAGGTATTTGACACGGCTTACGGCAAAATCGGCACACTCATCTGCTACGACCAATGGTTCCCGGAGGCCGCCCGCTACTGTGCGGCTTTGGGTGCGCAAATTTTAGTTTATCCCACGGCTATCGGCTGGCCGCTTCATGACCCGCAATGGAAAAAAAACGCGGAACACGAGGCCTGGCAAATTACCCAGCGCAGTCACGGCATAGACAGCAATGTGTTTGTGGCGGCGGTCAATCGTGTTGGCTTGGAAAAAAATATGAAATTTTGGGGCGCGTCCTTTGCCAGCGATTGTTACGGCCGCGTCATCGCCAAAGCCTCCAGTAATAAAGAAGAAAATATAATTGTTAAATGCGATTTAGGACTAATTGAACTTATGCGCGAGGAATGGCCCATGCTAAGCGAGCGCAGAATAAAAGTAGAGAACCAAAAAATATTATGAAATACCGCCTGCCCGCAGAATGGGAGCCGCATGAAGCCACCTGGCTGGCCTGGCCGCACTACGAAAAACACTGGCCCGGCAAATTTGAGCCGATTCCATTCGTGTATGAAAAAATCGCGCATGCCTTGGCGCAAAACGAAAAGGTAAATATTTTAGTAAATGATGAAGCCATGGAAAATGGCGCTAAAAAAATTCTGGGGAACAACTTAAATAATATCTATTTTTACCGCGTGCCAACCAACTCTTCCTGGACCAGAGATTACGGCCCCATTTATGTAAAGGATGAAAACGGAAATTTACTGGCCGAGGATTGGATTTTTAACGCCTGGGGTGGGCAATGGGAATATAATTTAGACGATGTGGTGCCGCAAAAAATCGCCGGCCTGCAAAAAATCCCTCTCATTTCCACGAAATTGGTTTTGGAGGGAGGGTCAATAGACGTAAACGGCAAGGGTTCGCTTCTCACTACTCGCCAATGCCTGCTCAATAAAAACCGCAACGGCAATCTCACGCAAAAACAAATTGAAAAGAGCTTGGCTGAATTTCTTGGAACCGCCAATATTTTATGGCTGAACGAGGCAGTAACCGGCGACGACACGAGCGGCCACATTGATGAACTGGCCAGATTTACAGACGCGAATACTATTGTCTGCTCGCTGGAGGAAAATCCAGCTGATGTGAACTACGGGGGGCTGAAAAAAAATTACGAGGATTTGCTCGCCATGCGCGATGAGAAAGAAAAAAAATTCAATGTTGTTCCCCTGCCCATGCCTGATCCGGTGATTTACCAAGGGCAGAGATTGCCGGCCAGCTATTGTAATTTCTACATCGCCAATTCCGTCGTGCTGGTGCCTGTTTTTAACTGCCCCAAGGATAAAATCGCGCTTGAAACTTTACAAAAACTCTTTCCCGACCGCCGCGTCATGGGCATTGACTGCGTTGACCTGGTCTGGGGCCTGGGCACGATTCATTGTTCAACTCAACAACAGCCTAAATAAATTATATGGACTTAAAAACTTTCATCAAAGACGTGCCGGATTATCCAAAAGCAGGAATTGTGTTTAAGGATATCACGCCCTTGCTGGCCGACAAGGCGGCATTTAATTTCGCCATCAACCAATTCGCCGAAAAATTCAGCGGACAAAATGTGGACGCCGTAGTGGGCATAGACGCGCGCGGTTTTTTGCTGGCCGCGCCCGTGGCCTACAAGCTGGGCGCCGGACTGGCGATAGCGCGCAAATCCGGCAAACTGCCGCGCCAATGCCTGCGTCAGGATTATATCCTGGAATACGCCAGCAATAGTTTGGAAATGCACGCCGACGCTATTTTGCCCGGGCAAAAAATCCTCATTATAGACGACGTGCTGGCCACCGGCGGCACCATGGAGGCGACTGGCAAGCTGGTACAAAAAATGGGCGGAGATATTGTCGGCATCGGTTTTTTGATGGAACTGAAATTTTTGCAAGGTAGAGAAAAACTGAAAAACTATAATATTTATTCATTGCTTTCATATTCGAAATGAGTGAGAGAAATAATCAAATGCATTTGATTATTGCCGAACGAATGAGAATATATGTGGCGTAGCCCCTATTATAATATGCTCGGCGTTATCGGCGGTTCGGGATTCTACGAACTGCTGGAAAAATTGGAGGAAATTGATTTGAACACACCCTTTGGCAGGCCGTCCGACAAATTGATGAAGGGAAAAATTGGCGATGCGCAAGTTGTTTTCCTGCCCCGCCACGGCCGCGGGCACAAATTGCCGCCGCACATGATAAACTACCGCGCCAATTTGTGGGCGCTCAAAAAATTGGGGGTAAAAAAAATTCTGGCTCCGTCGGCTGTGGGCAGTTTGGACAAAAATATCGCGCCTGGAACATTTGTGGTCTGTGACTCATACATAGACCGCACCAAAGGGCGGGCTGATACTTTTTTTGACGGGCCGGAAGTGCGGCACATCAGCTCGGTTTCCCCCTATTGCGAAGCGCTCCGTCAGGAAGTTTTGTCCGCCTGCGCCAAAGTGGGCGTACCGACAATCGCCAAAGGGACGATAGTAATAATAAACGGCCCACGCTTTTCTACTGTGGCCGAAAGCCACTGGTTTTCCAGCCTCGGCGCCTCGGTTATCGGCATGACTGGCTATCCAGAAGTGGCGCTGGCCAACGAACTGGGCATTTGCTATGCCAATATCTCGCTGGTTACGGACTACGACGCCGGCTTACATAATGAGGGCGGGTTGGCCGCTTCTTCGGCCGTGGAAATTCTGGCAGTTTTCAAAAAAAATTTGGAGAATATAAAAAAAGTTATCTTGGACGTAATACAAAACAGCCGCGCGATGGAGTGCGCGGAGTGTTTGAAAAAAGTAGAGCTGTCCAAATTTAATTAAAAGAATTTATTTTCCCCAACGGCTTTTGGCAAGGCAAGTTATGCACACCCCCTAAACCCCCTCCTCTGTCCTTCCCCTCATAGGGGGAGGAAACCATTGGGAAAAACAAAAATCGCCTCGGAAAAGACGACTTTGTGCCGCGGGAGAGACTCGGACTCTCACGCCTTACGGCATCAGCTCCTAAAGCTGACGTGTATGCCAATTTCACCACCGCGGCGATTGCGACGATATATAACCATAAAATAAAGAAAAAATCAACAAAAGACCCATTTGTGGGGTCTTTTGTTCTTAAAAAGGATAAGGGATTCCTCGGCTTTGCTCGGAATGACAACGTAGATTCCGGCCCATGAGCCGGAATGACAATTAGCGTCTGGGACCGCGGGGACCGCGACCACCCCTGTCTCCGCCCCGGCCGCCGAAACCGCCGCCGCCAAAGCGCGGGCCGCGCGCCCCGCCCACTCCCCGCTCAAACGTCGGGCGCTCCACATAGCCGACGGGCTTTTCCATCAATTGTTTTATGCTCAAATTTATCCGTCCCAAGTTGTCTATCTCGCGCACAATCACCTTTACTTTATCGCCGATGTTAAGCGCATCGCCGGGCCGATTCACGTGGTTCCAGCCGATTTCGCTCACATGCACCAGGCCGTCCTGGCCCGGCAAAATATTCACGAACGCGCCAAAATCTTCAATGCGCACCACGGCGCCGTCATAAACTTCCCCGGCCGTTACTTCATGGGTTAGTTCTTCCACCCACTTCACGGCTTTGGCCATACCCACGGCGTCGGTGGAGGTGACAAACACGCGCCCGTCATCTTCTATATCTATACTTACTCCGGTCTCGGCGATAATCTTGTTTATCATCTTGCCGCCCGGGCCGATAACGTCGCGAATCTTGTCCGGATTGATGCGGATAGTAATAATGCGCGGCGCATAAGGCGACATTTCTTTGCGCGGCTCGGGCATCACTTTGGCCATGGCGGTTAAAATTTCCAACCGCGCCTCTTTGGCCTGGGCAAATGTCTGCTTAACGATTTCCCAGCTCAAGCCATTTGTTTTAGTATCCATCTGAATAGCGGTAATACCGCTGTCCGTGCCCGTAATCTTAAAATCCATGCCGCCCGGACCGTCTTCCACGTCTTGCAAATCAGTTATCACTTTCCAATCGCCTTTATTATTGCTGGCCAAACCCATGGCCACGCCGGCCACTGGTTTTTTGAGAGGCACGCCCGCGTCCATGAGAGCCAAACTGGAACCGCAGGTGGAAGCCATAGAGCTGGAACCGTTTGAACCCAAAACCTCGGACACCACGCGAATGGCGTAAGGGAAATCATTTTCCGAGGGCAAGACCGGTTCCAAAGCCCGCTCGGCCAAGGCCCCGTGGCCAATGGCCCGGCGCCCGGGACCGCGCATGGGGCCGGTCTCGGCATAGGTCGCCGGCGTATCGTTGTAATGATGCATGTATCTCTTGGTGCCGTCTTCTTCCATGGTATCAAGGGTCTGAACATCCCCGGGCGCACCCAAAGTAACCACCGAGAGCACCTGGGTGTCGCCGCGCGAGAACAAACCCGAGCCGTGCGTGCGCGGCAAAAGGCCGACTTCGGTCTTTAGCTCCCGAATCTCGGTCAAACCGCGCCCGTCCAGGCGCTGGCCAGCCGTCAAAATCCGTTCGCTAATATATTCCTCAATATAAATTTTCACGCGCCCCAAAATCACTTTCGCAGCCGCTTCATCCGCTTCTTTTTCTTTAAGTATTTTTTCAATTTCAGTCGTAAATTTATCCACCATGGCCACGCGCTCGGGCCGTCCGGCTTTAGGCGCATCAAAAATCCAGTCAGCCACGTGTTCGCCCACGAATTTTTTCACATCTGTCTCCGCCTCGCGCAATTTTTTTTCTTCATCGCTTAAATCGGCGAACAAATCAATTTTTTCCTGCCCGATTTCGGACACAATTTTTTCAATAAATTTTATTACCGCGCCCAGCTCAGCCGCCCCGTACTGCGTGGCCGCCAAAACATCGGCCTCGGATATTTCTTTACAGCCGGCTTCCAGCATGATTACTTTTTCCGGAGCGCCGGCCACCAGCAAATCCAAATCGCTTTGCTCGCGCTGGGCAAATGTCGGATTAAGCACGAATTGGCCGTCCACGCGCCCCACGCGCGCGCCGGCAATGGGCCCGGCCCAGGGAATGGGAGAAATACTCAAAGCCAAAGACGCGGCAAACAGGGCCGGAATCTGCGAATCATTTTCCCCGTCCACGGACAGCGCTGTCAAAATTACCTGGGTGTCATTGCGCACCCGTGCGTCAAACAAAGGCCTGATAGCCCTGTCCACCATGCGCCCGGACAAAATCGCTTCGTCGGTCGGCCGGCCCTCGCGCTTGATAAACCGGCTGCCTTTTATTTTCCCGGCCGCGTATAATTTTTCTTCAAACTCCACCGACAGCGGGAAGAAATCAATCCCCTCGCGCTTGTTTTTGCTTAAAACCACGGTCGCCAAAAGCACGGTGTCGCCGTAGCGCACCACGCAAGACGCCTGGGGAAGCAAAGCTACCTTGCCAATCTCCACGGACAAAGTCCGTCCGGCCCATTCCATGGACCAATTCTTTACCGCCATATATTGTCCTTTCGGAAGCTGACTTGAGAGCTACAGACGCTCCAAAGAGAGTCTATCTGTCCTCAACCCAGCTTCATAATTAAATTATTTCTTGTTAAATCTCCTGTCTTGAATTAAAAACTTTCCCTTGTCCCCGCTTAAATCCGTAAAATCATCGGCCGCTTCTTTCAGTTTGCTGGAAGCAGTCTCGCCAAAAGCCATTACCTCGGCCTGCTTGCCCTGATTAAAACGCACGTATTCCACCACCGGCAAGAAATCGCCGTCGCCCGACACCAGCACCACCGCGTCCAACGTGGAAGCCAGCCGGATAATATCCACGGCAATGCCCACGTCCCAGTCGGCTTTTTTTTCTCCGCCCAAAAATATCTGCAAGGGTTTTTCTTTAGTTTCTATGCCCAGATTATACAGGGCGTCAAAAAACGGCTGTTCCTCTTTTGTTTCGGTACGCACCACATAGGCGATGGCGCGAATCAACTTACGGCCGGCGATGGCCTCGCGCACGATGTTGCCGAAATTCACCTTGGCGCCGTACAAATTCTTGGCGCTGTAATACATGTTCTGCACATCAATAAACACCCCGACGCGCTGGTCCGGGTGTTTTAAAGGATTGACTGGTTTGTTATTTGACGTTTTCATCCTCTTTAATTAACTCTTCCTCGGCCGGCTCTTCTTCCAGCACCGCGGCGCCGCCCTTGCCCGCCTTAGCGAGCACGCGCGGCTGTTTGATTTTGAGCTTCTTGGTCAGGTCTTCAAAACTCTGCAGATTTTCTTTTTTCAAAAAACGCATCAGATGGCGGCGGCTGGAGACTTTGCGCAAGAGGCCGCGGCGCGAAGAATGGTCTTTGGGGTGGATTTTGAGGTGGTCCACCAATTCTTCTATCTCGGCCGTGAGTATCGCAATTTGCACCTCGTTAGAGCCGGTATCGCCGGTATGCGTTTGAAATTTTTGAATAATTTGCTGTTTTTTCTTTTTATCTAACATAGTCAATGTCATTCCCGCGAAAGCGGGAATCCAGCATTTCGCGAAAATCTTTTAATAAAATCATCCTACATCAAAACCGAAAAAATGTCAAGGTTTGGCCATTAATTTGCTCAAAACAAACCGGCTTATGGCATAAGCGAGCGTAACCATAATAAAGCCAATGGCGCCGGCTTGCAGGGCATTTTTGGCTTTTTCCGCGTATTCTTCTTTGCCGCGCGCCGTCATCCAGCGGATGCCTGCGTAAAGACAGACGCCCAAAAAAGCAACGGCAAGCAAAGACAAAAGCGCGCTTACGGCCGTGTTGATAATGACGTAGACATCGCCCTGTTTGTATCCGGCTTGATTTCTTGTTTCTTCATAGCCATAGGTCTGCGCCGACACCGCGCCAATGGAAAGAAGCAAGGAGAACATTATTAATATGGAAGCGAATAAATTTTTTAACATAATTTTTCTCCTCCCCTTTTTAAGGGGAGGATTAAGGAGGGGTAATCCAGACAACATTATACCACTTCTTGATTTTTAAGGCAAAATGGCGTAGAATACGCCACAATTACGGCCCCATAGTTCAGTGGATAGAACACCAGCCTTCTAAGCTGGATACGTAGGTTCGATTCCTACTGGGGTCACAAAATACCCCACCCTTTATCCCTCCCCTAAAAGGGGAGGGGCAGGGGGTGGGGTAATTTTTATCCACAGCTACACTGTACAGTTATGATTTTTTAATATATAATTTAGCGCACATAAAAAGGAGAAACACCATGCCCATGCTCGTAGCGAGCGCCGAGCAAGCGCTCACGAACACGCAACGCCGCGACGCCAGGTCCCGCGAGAGGGAGCGCTCCCAACAGGAGCTCCGCGAACGGGAGCGCGCCGCGGCGGCAACGATAGCAATGAACCCGCGCGTGCTGGGCAAGCACGCGCACGTTCTTTCCACGAAAGCATGACCGCCGGCCGAAGCTCTTAAAGTCCGGCCGCGGTTTCCCATTACCCCCAAAGCGCGCACGGTCTGGAGGAACCGGCGCGCTTTTGTCTTTTAATCTTGCAAAAACAGCGAATTTTTGATAACATTGTGATAAACGAATGCTGGATTCCTGCTCCCGCCAAAGGCGGGCAGGCGCAGGCAGGAATGACAATATTGATGGTGTCCATAGTGTAATGGTCCGCACGCGACTCTGTGAAAGTCGCAGTACCGGTTCAAATCCGGTTGGACACCCAAATACCCCGCCCCCGCCCCTCCCCTAAAAGGGGAGAGAAAACTGTATGATAAAAAAAATCCTGTTTATCAGTTGTTCGGCCGGTTCGGGCCATATTAAAGCCGCCGAGGCCCTACATCTGGCCTGTGCTAAAAAATACCCGCAAATCCAATCGTGGCACTTCAATATTTCCGACGACTGGAATTTTCTTCTGCGCCATTCAGTCACCACTCCTTATGAATTCGCCTTAAAGCATTACCCGGCGCTTTTCGGCGCGGCCTACAAACTCACCGACAGCGCCCCCCTCACCAAGGCGGGCCAGCTCTTTAATTTTTTGCTCCGTTTCGGCGTGCAAAAACATTTGGATAAAATAAGCGAGTTCGGCCCGGAGGCCGTGGTCTATACCCACTTCATCCCGGCGCTGATGCTGTCTAAATTTTTGGACGCGCCGCAATACATGCTCGTTACTGATTATTACGCGCACAAAATTTGGCGCGTGCCAAACATGAAAGCGTTTTTCGTGCCGACCGAAGAAACCAAAAAAAGCATGGGCAAATTCGCGCCCGCTTGCGCGATTACCGGTTTACCAGTAAGCCCGGAATTCAAAAAAGTAAAACCCATCGCGGAGCTAAAAACAAAACTGGGCCTGACAAACGACCAGCCGGTTGTTTTATTTATGCCGACGGTTCCCGGAAAAGTGGATATTGGGAAAGTGGTGCTGTCATTGCGAACGGAACGAAGCGGAGTGAAGCAGTCCCCCGCGATTGCGGATGGGATTGCTTCGCCCTATCGGGCTCGCAATGACAAACAGCTAAACATTATTATTATCCTCGGAAAAAACCAAGGGGATATCGCGCCTTCTGAAAATTTACGGGTCATTAAGCCGGTCCCAAACATAGACGAATACATGCGCATTGCCGACGTCATCGTCACCAAAGCCGGGGGTATGAGCATTACCGAAATCGCCTATTTGCGCAAGCCAATGCTCATCATCAACCCTATTCCGGGCCAGGAAGAATACAACGCGAAAATTTTCTGCAAGCTTGGCTACTGCCTCGTTGCCCGCGACAACGACGAACTGGAAGCAAAAATAAAAGCCGCTCTAAGCGGCCAACTTTTCTTCAAGGCGCCGCCGCTACAGGATGCGGCGGAAAAAATTTTGAACACGATTTTTGGGCAGGGGTAAATTCCTATTGCCTTCTCTCGTCCAGCCCCTGACTCTCGGGCTGGTAATTGGGCTGGATATAGACGCCTGACTGATTGATGTCTTCGTAGCGGTTTAGCGCCAGCTTGATGGCAAATGTGGTGATGGACCAGGCGGCCAAAATAATAATGAGCCCGATGACAGAATTAAACATCCATTTTTTCGCTTTAGTCACCTGCTCGTCGTTGCCCCCGGCCGTCATCCACAAAACTCCGGCATAGATGATAATGACAACCATGAGCAGTCCCACCAGGCTCAACATAATGCGAATCATTCCGGCCGCGGTGATGCGCGGGTCCACTGGTTCGCCATAGCCCGCGCCTTTTTGGCCGCCGGCGGCCTGAAACTGGTTGCTGATATCCGCGCCCACGCTTTTATTTACGTCCGCGCTAAAAACAGGCGCCGCGAAAGCGAAGAGGGAAACGAGGAATAGTAAAATAATTATTTTACGCATATCACCACAAATTGCTCCAAAAATTCTTGGCCGAGCCGGTAAAGCCCTTGCCAAAACCCTGCCAAAATCCGCCGGTCTGGGCCCCGGCGCTTTGGCCCACCTGCCCGGCGCCGGGCTCGGTGACCCGAAACACGCCCATTAAAATAAAGGCGGTCAGGCTATAGGCCGCCACCACGATAATCAGGCCGACAACCGAAGAGCGGATAATTTTTTGCGCCTTTTCTACGCGCTCGTCATTGCCCCCGGCTGTCATCCACAAAATGCCAGCGTAGACAGTCAGTATCAAAAAAACAGTGCCTGTGAGCGACAAAATCACCCGAATTATCCGGCCTACATTTTCGGACAAGGTGGTGTCTGTCACGTTTGTTTCAAAACCGCCGGTGCCGGCCACATTGGAAGCCATCCCGCCCGGGCCAATGCCGATATCGGGCGCGGCCAAGACCATCGTGACGGATAAAAAGAATAGAGAATAGAGAATAGAGAATAGAGAGACGAAGAAAATAATATAATTTTTCATAATGCTATAAGGGTGAGCAATCCTGCGCGCAACTACTAACCGGCTGTCCCTGACAAGTGGAGGGACTTTGGCCGACATAACAAGTTCTACTTTCGAAAACGCCTCCATTAATTTTTACAACACAACAACCAGCATCATTTTGTGAACCGCTTGTCTGCTGATTTTGTTGCTGTGACGCTGCGCCGCCGGATGAATTACTCCCGCCCATCTTCGTGGTCACAAAATACGTAATCGCGTAAGCCGACAAAGTGATAAACAAACCGATAATGCAGGCCTTGATTATCTTATGCGCTTTTTCCACTTTTTCCTGCTCGCCCTGGGCCGTCATCCAAAGAATGCCGGCATAAACCATTAAAATCAAAAATAAAGTGCCCACCAGCGACAAAGCGGTTTTAACCACCGTGCCCACCGTGGTGGAAAGCTCTTTTTCCAGGCCAACGTCTCCGACCGCGTTGTCCAAAGTTTTCATGGCATTGCCCAATCCCTTTTGCGCCAGAGCATCGCCGGACAAAAAGAATAGCGAATAGAGAATAGGGAATAGAGAAACGAGGAAAATAATTTTTTTCATACATATACCCCTCTCATTGCCCCTCCCTTAAAAGGGGGGGGATAAAGGGTGAGGTTTTAAAAATCATTCATGACAACACACATTATCAACGCCGCCCGGACATAAACCCGACTCTTTAACTTTTGGCGGTAAACAGCTGGCGGCAGGGCCGCAAGAGCCAGTGGAAGAATACTCGCATTTCGTAATACAATTGCCACTTCTACAAACACTATTGTCACCGCATTTTGTATTATCGTTCTGTCCTTGGCAAGACGCCACTTGCCCTCCCGCGCCGCTCCCCCCGCCACCCCCCACCAGATTGGTAAACACAAAGCGCGTAATGGCGTAGGCGGCCAAAACTATCACCAAGCCGATTATCGCCGTTTCCATTATCTCCTTACCCTTCTCCGCTTTTTCCGGCTTACCCAAGGCTGTCATCCACAACACGCCGGCGTACAGAATAAGCCCGAAAAAAATAATGCCGATGAGCCCCAGGCCCACGCCGATAATGTCGCCGATAAGTACCGGCACTGTTTTTTGGCTGATGGGCAGTTTGGAAAGCTCGGCGTTGTCGGCCGCGGTCTTTAAGCCGTATTTATCCTGCGCCAAAACAGCGGCGGCGGATAGAAGGCCGGTGATCAGCACAAAAATAAGGATTATTTTTTTTGTCAGTGACATAGTTATACGTTGGCTCCATAGTCCCCGCAGGGGCTGTGGAGCCAGCTTGCAACTTGCAACACGGCTCCACAGTCCGCCTTTGGCGGAACTATGGAGCCACCCGTGAAAGTATTTCCCTACAGAGGGTTGCACGCGCGACCCCGACTGTGGATTCCTGCTTTCGCAGGAATGACAGTTGAAACAGGAACGCGCGCGCGAACCCTCTGTAGAGGGTTCCCATATTAAACTAAGGCGTAACAGGCGTGCCTCCGGCTCCGGTTGTCGCCGAAACCAAAGACTTCAGCACAAAGTTGGCCAAGGCGTAAGCCGCGAAAATAATAATCAGACCGATAATGCCCGAGAAAATCCATTTCTTGCCCTGGGTAACTTTCTCGTCATTGCCGCCGGCCGTCATCCAGGTAAAGCCGCCGA
>SCQK01000026.1 GCA_004321885.1 Patescibacteria group bacterium
TCATGACAGCGCGTCGAGGATGTGCGCGAGCGAACCGGTCGCGACGCCGACGACTCTGTCGGCCGCGCCGTAATAGAGAAATAGCGCGTCGCCCCGCGCCACCGCACCGCAGGAGAAGACAACGTTCGCAACCTCGCCCTCCTTTTCGTATTTCTCTATCGGCTCGAAGATAGGGTCGGCGGTGCGCGCGAGCACCGACGTGCCGGAGGCGTCGAGAAGCGCCGCGCCGAGGCGGTAGGTACCGTGGCGCGAGACGCCGTGATAGATCATGAGCCACTTGTCGCCGACCCGTATCGGCGGCGCCGCGCTCCCGACCTTCGCTCCGTCCCACATGCCGCGCCGCGGCGCCATAATCTCGATACAACGGCTCACGCGCTTTCCCGCGGAGAGGTCGGGCAGGAGGTCGGCGCATATCATATTGTTGATGCGGTGGTAGAGGAGGTAATTTCCGTCGACCTTCTCGGGCAGGAGCGCGAGGTCCTTATCGTCGACGCCGTCAGGCGTCAGGAGAAACGGCGCGCTCCACGCGTCGAACCGCCGCGCGAGGAAGTCGTCAACGCTTATGGACGAGACCGCTCCCTGCGGGACGCGCACGCCGTCGTATGCCGTATAGGTCATGTGGAGGATATTGTCGATGCGTACGATGCGCGGGTCCTCACAGCCGGAGTTGCCGAGCGGACTCCCATGTTTCATTTCAAAATCGGCACGCGGCGCGTAGACCGGAGCGGACAGGCGCTCGTCGATGGTGATGCCGTCTTTGGAAACGGCGAGTCCGATGGTGGACGTGTTCGCGCCGTCCATCGCTCGATAGAGGAGATGCACCGAGCCGTCGAGGTCGATGGCGGCGGGGTTGAACACGGCGCGGCTCTCGAAGCCGTCGCCTCGCGGCGCGAGGATCGGATTCTCTGCCGCGCGGTTGAAGGTGCGCGCGGGCCGCTCGGGGTCGAGGGCGCGCATAAGGTCGCGGAGCTTCACGCTCGCCTTGGCGCAGACGGTGTCCGCCGCGCCATACCAGATATTGAGCCGACCATCTTCGCCGAGAGTCGCGCTCGTCGGGAAGACGATGTTCGGCACGAGGCCGTACTCTTCATAAAATTCTTGCGGCACCAGGATTGCTTCTGTGCGCGCTATCAGCTTTTGCGGATTTTTTGTGTCAAAAAGCGCCGCCTCGACGGAGAAAACGCGTTTGTGCTCGTCGTAATAATTCTGGATATAGGAGTAGATGACCAGCCACCCCTGCTCGGTCAAAAGCGGCGCCGCGCCGACTTCGACATGGTCGCCGTCGTCGCGGCGCATCTCCGCTATCGCGTGGTCAGCGAGATGTTCGTGCCACTCTTTCCAATATGCTTCGTCAAAGAAATCCTCGATTTTTTTGGCGCGGGCGAGTGCGATGGTCGGCCGCGGATGTTCCGCGGTC
>SCQK01000004.1 GCA_004321885.1 Patescibacteria group bacterium
GTGCTTGGTCGGAAAGATACTGAAACAGTATTTCCTGGTATATGGATCTACAGCGGAAAACTGGTATTTTCTCCGGTTGTCCTCGTAAACGTATTTCACATCCATCTGCACGCCTTCGCCGGGATTTTCAATGATTAAGTGGTTTTTGAGCGGTTCGTACCATGACAGCTTCCTCTGGGGTTTCCTTATCAATTTCTTTCGTTTGTAAAAACGATAGATCAGGGTAGTGGAAATATCCACATTCAATACCTGTTTCACCCGCATTTTCATCTTGGCTGGCCCATAATTGGTTTTCCATTTTTCATCTGTAATGAATTTTTTCACCTCAAATGTCAATTTGGTGTTCGGCTGGTTCTTGGGCGACCGGTACCAGCGATATGATTCAAAATCTCTTTGTCGCCACTTGTAAAAACACTTGCGGGAGATGCCAAAAATGGCACAGACCTCTTTGACACTTTTTCCACAACGATCGACCTGATAATACCATCTATTTCGTTCCCGACGACCAGCCGCCATTGGATAGGCCATATGGTTAAGCGATTATTACTGTTCACACAGTGAACAGGTGTAACCCTTGATACTACCATATGTTACCCTATGGTGTTAACTGTACAAAAACTTGACAAAAACGACAAATATGATATAGTGAATTCAGAATTACTTGGCGAAGGCCCGCCGTATGGCGGAGATTGGCCTCGGCGCGAGCCGGGGATAGCCAAGCTTCATAGAACCCCGCGAAACGGGGTTTTTATGATTTCATTTCGCCGGATTCGCGCAGATAGTTTTCCTTTTTTGCTCTCGCCATAATTTCCTTCGCGTCGGCTCGCCCCAAAAGCGCGCTTCGCGCGCAACCGGCCCACATATCCGCGAGCCGAATCGCGGGTTCGCTTTCGTCGCGTCTCCCTTTTATCGCCCGCAACGAAACTCCGCTGGCCCGCAGCGCGTTCGTGAGTTCTCTCGCCTTTTTCTTGTCAATGCCGTCTATATAAACACGGGCCTGATACGGACTTATCGCCACCTCTTTTATCGCTTTTTCAAGGAGCTTAATAACCGGGAAGAAATATGGAATGGGCTTCCGGTAGCGTGCTATATACACATCACCAGCCGCCACTTCCCGAGCCAGCACGAGCTTTAGATATGCTATTCTTCTATCACGGCGCGTCTTATGCCATTTTAACTTGTTTGTCTTTACCTCTTTTTCAATGTTATTAAGCTGTTCTTTTAACACTCCCTGTTCCTCCGCGCTCACCACCGCCACTACGACGAATATCTCTGACTTCGTATCCTGGCCAGATTCATCCACATAACAATAGAGTTTTTCCATAATTAATGGTTCAGAAATATGTGTATTTTTTGCACATTGCTTTTTTTATAAATTTTTGATATATAACGAGCTAACCACTGTGGACAATTTTTCTACTAGGTATTGACATTAAATGGACTATCTGATAATATAAACTTAGAAAAAGGCTTTCGGCCGTGGTTTCTATACCACACTTAGCGGAAAGTCCTTTTTTGTTTTAATTTATCCTACCATCCCACGGAAAGACAGAATTAAAGTATGCCGAACGTAAATAGGTGCGCCTCTTTGATTTCCGTTTGATTTGAGTGTAAAGACCGAAAGCCCTGTCGTGTACTTCGCGGAAGTCGGTACCGGGGAATTTTTTTGTTTTCGTCTTGTATACCTGCATAATTCATACTTCGCTGGCTCCATACTCTTGCCCGCAGGCAAGGTGTGGAGCCATAGTGCTGTCAAACATTCGGGCTCCACAGCCCCGACTGAGTCGGGGACTATGGAGCCAGCGATATTTTACTTGTATTGTTTCTTCGCCGCGTTGTAGAGCTGTTTCACCTCGGCCGCCGACAGGGCGCGGTTGTAGATACGGGCGTCGTCAAGGAAGCCATTCAATAACACTGAACTATTAGAGTTATTGCCGATTCTCAAAGTTCCACTGCTGTCTGAATTTTTTGCCGTGGCTCCAGTAATGCTTCCGTCTTGCGCGCCGTCAATATAAAAACGAGCTGACGTGCCGTCGCTATCCACTACAAAAACAACGTGATGCCACTTATTATCTGAAACAGTGGCAATTCCCACCGGTCTCACACCCATAGTGGCATTCCAAGTAAAACCATCCAATTTTCCGGAAACAATACTAAAATTATATTGTCCCCCGCCCCCGCCAGCTCCATATTTATCAACAATAGCAGCAGCCGTGTCAGCTGTTTTAATCCACGCGGACAGTGTAAAATTGCCCACTCCCAAATGTAGAGACGCTTTATCCGTTGCCTCCACATAATCACTCGTCCCATTAAAACTCATCGCCCCGCCTACTTTACCCGCCACTTTCGTTGGCGTGTTGGCCGAAGTGCCGTGATTTTGCTGGCCACTTTTGTCATAAACCGTTGTCCCATTTATATCATTGCTATCCATACTCCAATACCCCACCAGACCAGTGCGCGGGGCCGCGGTGGTGTAAGTTTTTTTCGCGCTGTTATACAATTTTTTTACTTCGGCCGCGGACAGGGCGTAGTTGTACACGCGGACGTCATCCATTAAACCAGGTTCTCTGCGGTCATCGCCACCGACTTTCAACCTATTTATGTAAAAACCCGCATCTGAGGCAAAAGATGTGTTTTGTTGGGTGGAATAACTAATTTCTACTCCATCTAAATAAATATGTGACTGGGTATAATCGCTTTTATTAACGACAAAAGTAAATAAATGCCATTTATTATCATTGGCGATTGGCGCCACCTGGCCATATTTTTGATACGCAACATAATTCCTGGCAATGCCTAACCCCCCACCATATAACACCATTACGCCGAGAGTCCCCGATGTTTCCGCTGATGTATTATAGAATAACATGCCGAAGTTACTACCTGAATCCAAATTATTCATTTTACCCCAATAACTGATTGTCATTATGGATGATGACTGTAGGGTTGAAGTTACATAATCCGTCGTCCCGTTAAAACTCATTGCTCCGCCCACTTTACCTGCCACCTTCGTAGGAGTGTTGACCGAGGCGCCGTGATTGTTTTGACCGGATTTATCATAAACAGTGGTGCTATTTATATCATTACTATCCATCGTCCAATAGCCCACCAACTGCTTAGCGACAGTGCCGCGAGGGGCTGTGTTGGTGTAAGAAGTTTTGGCGGAATTGTATAATTGCTTCACCTCGGCCGCCGACAGGGCGCGGTTGTAGATACGGACGTCGTCAATGGAGCCATTCGTGACAGAAGTTCCATTATTATATGTTCCGATGTTTAGATTACTGTTTGAAGATGCGTTCTTGGTTGCCTGACCTCCGACAGTGCCATCCTGAACTCCGTTGATATAAACATAGGCATTGGCTCCATTGCGAACTGCCGCTACGTGATACCAAGTATTAACTTTTAGAGGAATAGTTCCATTTAATGAACAACCACCACTATCAATAGCAAAACACATTGTATCATTTGGTGAAGTTCCATATTTCATCAGGAAGAAACCCCTCTCTCCGTCCGAATTTGAATTATATTTATCAATAAAAACATAATTGTTACCAAGAGCATTTATTTTTACCCAAGTGGACAAACTAAAATTGCCAGTGCCGAAATTATAGAGAGAACTTGTAGCCGAAACTTTATCACTCGCCCCATTAAAACTCATCGCCCCGCCCACTTTGCCCGCCACTTTCGTGGGCGTGTTGGCCGAGGTGCCGTGGTTTTGCTGGCCACTTTTGTCATAAACTTTCGTCCCGTTTATATCATTGCTATCTAAACTCCAATACCCCACCAACCCGGTGCGCGGAGCCGCGGCGTGAGCGGACGAAGACGCGAAAAACACCGCGCCGAGAAAAGCGAGAAAAACAATTGTTAAAATGTAGAACTTTTTGGTCATACTATTTCACGCGTTGTGGATAAAAACTTGACAATATCTCTTATATTTGCTATGCTGTGATTAAGGACAGTATCCTGTTAACTACAGGTAATCTATCTTCGCAGAAATACAACCTCGGTTCTTCCGAGGTTATATTTTTTGTGTTATACTTCAGTTCGGTGGACTCTTGGGCCTGTAGTTTAATGGTAAAATACTGTCCTGCGAAGATAGAGATGCGGGTTCGAATCCCGTCGGGTCCACCACCAAGAATCCTTTCGTTTCCACGAAGGGATTTTTGGTTTGATATTGTGAAAATTTTTTGGTCATATCATTTCACGTACATCGCTTTCGCGGCCACTTCGCTGGCTCCATACTGCGTGTGGAGCCATAATGCTGTCCGGCAATCCGGCTCCACAGTCCGCCTTGGGCGGAACTATGGAGCCAGCGACGGATTCCTTGTCTTTTGTGTTGTAGAATTTTTTGGTCATATCATTTCAATTTCTTGGGCTGTTTTTTTATCGGCAAAAAATTTTTGTCAAATACCACCGACCGTCCGATGTTTCGCTCAATTTGCTTTCTGGCCGTGCCCGCGATTTGCCCGCCAACCCTGGCGTCGTCTTTTAGCCGCGACACGCCTTGGGAATCTTTTGTTCGGTGTATTTCAGTAGTTGTTCTCTCGCCGAGCATGGTCAAAATCAGCTCAAAATCATCCATGTGGTCGCGCAAGTTGTGGCGTTTCAGGCCTTTAATTTTTTTGTATTCCGAGGGAGTAACACCAAACGTGGCTTTGGAAATTTCGGCGGTTAAGATTTCATAATCGCGCTCGTTCTCCGCGCCTCGCTTTTGCCACTCGTCGGTTAATTCCTCGCGAACGGCAATACCGCGCATTCGTTTCTCAATCCAATCCTCCGGATAGCCCTTGAGTTTGTAAAGCATTTTTGTCCGTTTGGTCGCCAATTCTGGATTTTCTATTTCCTGCACCCGCTCGTAGCCAACTTTGGCCAGCCAACGTTTTAGTGGCTCGGCTTTGGGCGATGGGATGGATTGAATTATGCGAAAAATACCTTCGGTGTCTGCGCAATCGGTTTCGCGCATTTTTCCGTCTTCAGCCAACATTTTTAACTGTTCCCAAAATGGGAACGGTTGGGCCAAGGCCCCATCGCGGTCTTTCATTTTAGCCCAGTAGGTTTTTGGTTGCGGGCTGTCTGTTAAAACACTGATAACATCCAAAATTGAAAACCACCATTCTCTTTTGTAAATAATTTTTCTAATCGCCTTACCTTTGAATAAAGCGATGTGATGATTTGAGTTTGAATTGTTTTCGGTAGAGAATTTTTTGGACATACTACATTTTGTCATTGCGAGGAGTGTAACGACGAAGCAATCTCACCCATGTTTGGGATTGCTTCGCTCCTTTCAGTCGCTCGCAATGACAATGTTTTATTTCACATACATCGCCCTCGCCGCGTTGTAGAGTTGTTTCACCTCTGCCGCCGACAGGGCGCGATTGTACACGCGGACATCGTCAATGGAGCCGTTAAAATAACGAGTAGTAGTGTCTCTGCCAATCAAAAAAGTTCCGCTACTATCGGTATTTTTTGCTGTTCCAGTATTAGTTCCGTCTTGAACGCCGTCAAGGTAAATCGTAGCGGTTGCCCCGTTCGCGCTAACTGCGCAAGTTACATAATGCCATTTATTGTCAGTAACAACTGTATTCGCCGACGCCCAAGGGCCCGGGGTCGCATTCCAAGTATGGCAGTGCAGTTTGCCATTGCTCTGCACTTGAAACTGATACTGTCCCCCATCAGCATTGTATTTATCTATTATAATTGCGCTATCAGCGCCGCCTGTTGACGTCTTTATCCAGGCGGAAAGGGAAAAATTTCCTGCCCCGAATCGCAATGACGGCTGGTTTGCAGCAGTTACCAAATCACTCGTCCCATTAAAATTCATCGCCCCGCCTACTTTACCCGCCACTTTCGTTGGCGTGTTGGCCGAAGTGCCGTGATTTTGCTGACCGCTTTTGTCATAAACCTTTGTTCCGTTTATATCGTTCCCATCCATACTCCAATACCCCACCAGACCGCGGCTGGGCGCCGCCTGGGTGTATGTTTGTTTGGCGGCATCATAAAGCTGTTTCACCTCTGCCGCCGACAGGGCGCGATTGTAGATACGGATGTCGTCAATGGAGCCGGGCCAAAAAAAACTACTAGCGTGATTGCCAATTGTCACATTATAAGAATCAGAATATGTAATGCTCACAGCCGCCGCTTTAGTGTCTATCAAAACACTATCTCTATATAATTTAACGTTGCTGCCATCAAACGTGCCTACCCAATTCTGCCACACGCCAACAGAGTAATTGGTTGACGAAGCTATTTGGTCGGCTCCGGAATAGATAGAAAATGACATTCTATTGGCCGAAGCCCTATATCCCAAAAAGAAACTAGCGTTACCCGGGGCATCGGTTCGTTTACTTATTACCGATTTTGCCGCGCCGGGATCACTGTTTAATTTAACCCAGACACTAGCTGTTATATTCGCGGGTTGTAAATTCGCTGGATTGGCCACGTTAACCCAATCACTCGTCCCGTTAAAACTCATCGCCCCGCTAATTTTGCCCGCCACCTTGCTCGGAGTGTTGGCCGAGGTGCCGTGATTTTGCTTCCCGCTTTTATCATAAACCTTTGTTCCGTTTATATCGTTCCCATCCATACTCCAATACCCAACCAGTCCGCGGCTGGGCGCCGCCTGCGTGTATGTTTGTTTGGCGGCATCATAAAGCTGTTTCACCTCGGCGCCGGACAGGGCGCGACTGTAGACGCGGGCGTCGTCAAGAGAGCCGTTCACAAAAGCCACGACGGTTTTCTCCACGCCGATATAAAGAGAAGCGGCAGAACTCGCATCACTCGCGGCTAAACCGCTGGCGGTCGCGTCTTGCGCTCCATTCAAATATAAATAACCATTATCACCATTTCTTACCATTGCTACGTGATACCATTTTCCGACAATAAGCGAAGTGGCTCCTGTCATATCAGGGGCTCCATTACCAATATAGCCCTTTATTTTATTATCTTCAGCAGTATTCGCACGTAAAATCCATCCCTTATCGCCCGCGACATTATTATTGTATTTATCAAATATGGTATTGATACCAGATTGACTTGTTACTTTAACCCACGCCGCGGCCGTAAAATTACCAGTGCCAAAATCAAACGGGGCGTCAACCGTGGTAATATATTCCGTGCCTCCGTCAAAATCCAGCGATTGATTGATTTTCCCGGCCACGAGATCAGCGGAAGTGATATTGTTGCCAGTACCATTATTCCCCTTTCCGCTTTTGTCGTAAACCGTTGTCCCGTTTATATCATTCGCATCCATCGTCCACCACCCCACCAGACCAGTGCGCGGGGCCGCGGCGTGAGCGGACGAAGACGCGAAAAACACCGCGCCGAGAAAAGCGAGAGAAAAAATAACAAACAAAATCTGTGGACAAAATACTTGACAGTATTTCTTATTTTTGTTACCCTTGAAAGTAAGGATGCTGTCCGTATAACTACGGGTACAATTCATCTTCGGAAAACAGAGCTTCGGAACTTCCGGGGCTTTGTTTTTTGTGCTATAATTACGCCCGGTGGACCAATCGGGCCCGTAGTTTAACGGTAAAACAGCATCCTCCGAAGATGAAGATGCGGGTTCAACTCCCGTCGGGTCCACCACCGCAAATCCTTTCGCTTCCACGAAGGGATTTTTGGTTTGATATTGTGAAAATTTTTTGGTCATATCATTTCACGTACATCACTTTCGCCGCCACTTCGCTGGCTCCATACTCTTGCCCGCAGGCAAGGTGTGGAGCCATAGTGCTGTCAAACATTCGGGCTCCACAGCCCCGACTTAGTCGGGGACTATGGAGCCAGCAATACTATTTCACATACATCGTTTTCGCCGCGTTGTAGAGCTGTTTCACCTCGGCCGCCGACAGGGCGCGGTTGTACACGCGGACGTCGTCAATGGAGCCATTAAAATAAGCTAAATTAGAAGCTCTTCTTAACACGCCAATATCCATCGCTGTCGCGTCAACTATATCACCAAACCAATTTCCAGGATTTGCTACTTGATTTACAGTCATTGTTTGACTGATACCGTCAATATACGCGCTCCAAGCAGAACCATTAGAAATAAATACAACCTGGTGCCAATTTGTATCTTGATAAGAATTGCTGGGAGTAACAACATCACCTTGTAGCGCTTGATTGACACGATTCCAAACTTCTAATCTTTTATTTGTTTTATCAAAATAAAAAACTAATTCATCATCATAAGAACCAGGTACGGCAATGCTAAAAAGAGCTAAATCCGCAGACAAGCTGGCCATTTTTGTCCAGAATGCTACTGTTCCTTGTTGATTTGTTAAAAATGAGGGAGAAGTTTTTTCTATATAATCACTCGTCCCATTAAAACTCATCGCCCCGCTGATTTTCCCCGCCACTTTCGTGGGCGTGTTGGCCGAAGTGCCATGATTTCTATTGCCGCTTTTATCCCAGACATTTAATCCGCTTATATCCCCGCTGTCCATCGTCCAATACCCCACCAGCCCGCGGCGGGGGGCCGAGTTTGAGTACTTTTTTTTGACCGCGTTGTAGAGCTGTTTCACCTCGGCCGCCGACAAGGCGCGGTTGTAGACGCGGACATCGTCAAATACAAAATCCGCTGGTTGTATGTAGCTGACCTCTTGAAAAATGCCAATCATAAAAAGATTGGCATCAGTCGCGTCATCAAACCATTGTCCAGAATTTGCGCCTGAATAAATGGTGAGCGGCAATGACATATTATCAACATAAACGCTTATAGCAGAACCACTGGAAGTAAAAACAATATGATGCCAATTATTGTCGTTAATAGTATTATTGGGCGTCACCATATTCAACGTGAGGGCTCCATTTTGTGTTAAAATAATTTGAAAGGACTTTGAGCTGTCTCCTCTGTAATCCCAACGCAACGCATCATCAACTACTCCATTTGTCGCGATTGAGACAAATGTGCTAATAGCAGCATAAGCATTTGACCTTTTTGCCCAAAAAGAAATAGCGCCTTGCGAGTCATTTATAAAAGACGGATTGCTTTTGGTGATCCACTCCGTGCTCCCGTCAAAATTCAGCGCGTTGCCTATTTTCCCGGCCACGAGGTCGGCCGAGGTGATATTGGTGCCAGTGCCGTGGTTTTGCTGGCCGCTTTTGTCGTAGACTTTCGTGCCGTTTATATCCCCACTATCCATTGTCCACCACCCCACCAGTTGTTTGCGAACCGGGGCTTTGGTAAAGTTGCTTTTGGTGGCCTGGTATAGTTGTTTCACCTCGGCCGCCGACAGGGCGCGGTTGTACACGCGGACGTCATCAAGGGAGCCAGGGAAATATGAACCGCCATTTTCCACGCCTATTTGCAAATTTTTGCTGGAAGCAGCATTTCTGGCCGCCAACCCGCTTGCTGTGCCATCCTGCGCGCCGTTTACGTATACATAAGCATTATCGCCATTTCTTACCGCTGCAACATGATACCATGTGTTTGCATTTAATGTAGTCGTCCCCGTGACATCAATACCACCTGAACCAACATAAAAAAGTAATTTTTGCCCCGCCCCCAAATTACGGGTATCAAATATAAACCCCATCTCACTTGCTCCGCCATTATTATATTTATCTAAAATTAAACTAATGGTGTTCCAAGTTGAGGCTTTTATCCACGCGGACAGCGTAAAATTTCCTGTCCCAAAATTAAATGACGCGCCTGGAGCTTGTAAGAACTGTGAAGAGCCGTTAAGATTCACAGCTTCCTTTATTTTCCCCGCCACAACGGTCGGACTGCCTGTTGAAGTAGCGTGATTCTTGTAACCTGATTTATCGTAATAGGTTATCCCACTCACATCCCCGCTATCCATCGTCCACCAGCCCACCAGCCCTTGGCGCGGGGCCGCGGCGTGGGCGACGTCTACCCCCCCTAGCCCCCCCTTATTAAGGGGGGGGAACGCAAAAAGCGCGCCCCAGAGAGCGACGCAAAAAACCGACAGCATTGTGGCTCCACGCACAGCATGGAGCCAGCGATTTTTGGAAGGTTTGCGAGACATATCACGTAATTTGACAAAATCAGTTACTCATGTTATTCTATCTTTAGAAAACAACAGCTGAATACTTCCCTTCCGCAGTCATGTCTGCGGGGCGAAAGCTTGGAAGGTGTCCGCGAGGAATAGGCTGATCCCCCTTAAACGGGGGTTTTTGTTTTTTACACATTTTTATTAAATTTGTTTCAAAATTCCTTTCACGCAAAATTCTTTATATAAATCCGGGAATGGTTCTTCTTCCTCCGTTTTGTCCCTCATAAAACCGGCAATGGCATCCGCCAAACGAACAAAAACATCGCTTTCATCTCTGGCGCCTCTCACTTTCCGAACTTTTATTCTTAACTTTCGCAAACCGGCCGCGAATCTTCCTCTTTCTTCTCTTTTTAATCCATCCACCAAAACCGTCGCCGTGTACTCTTTTTCCGCCCTTTGAGAAATTGCTTTAGCCGTAGATAATATCGTCAAATCCACATACGCCTTTGAATCTTCATATTTTGAAAAGAACGCGCTATTTCTCAATAATCCGCTTCCCAAAATCAGCCGTAAGTACGAAATTCTGCTTCTTCTTCTCGCTTTTGACCATTTGTGGACTCCCTTTCCGCTCTCTTTTTCAATATTTTTTAACTTTTCTTTTATCGCGTCACGCTCTTTTTCCAAAATTATCACGGAAACCAGAAATAATTTTCCTTCGGTATCTTGCCCTGTTTCATCCACATAACAATAATACTTTTGCATATCAGGACTATACCACCGAATTGCGTGAATGCCAAAACAGCGCGCCCCAGAGAGCGACGCAAAAAACCGACAGCATTGTGGCTCCACGCACAGCATGGAGCCAGCGATTTTTGGAAGGTTTGCGAGACATGCAATCGCAGTTACTATGTATTTAATACACTTCTTGTTTTTATTCGTTACACCCCTATCTCTTTCCTCCCAATATTATTTTATCCACCAGCATATCCAATAGGTCCTTTACGTTGGCCTGGGCTTCAACTTCGCTGGTGCTGTCCACGAATTTTTTCCACTGGGCCAAAATTACCGCGTCGTTCAGCTCGCGCACCGCGTTTTCCAGCTTCAGCCGCGTGTCAAAACTCACTTCGGTTTTGGATTTTATCACCTGCTTGATGAACATCTGCAAAAACAGCAGTGATTTGTCGTCGCGCTTCTTGGCTTCCAGCAAACTTTGGGCGCCAGCCAGGTCTTGGCGGAGCTGTAAGTAGCCGACGCCCAACATGACGACAGCCCCCCCCAAGAGTATGACGACCAGCGTGTATAGGACTTTTTTCATAATTGATAAATTATTATTAAGTTTGGGATTGCTTTACCCCTCCCCGCCTCCCCTTATAAATGGGAAGGGGGATGTTATTTTTTTAATCCGCTGCCTTCCCACCTCGCCCGCTTGCGGTCTTTGTAAAAATTGAACAGCAAAAGCAGAGCCACCAGTATCAGCCCGATAGTGCGCCAGTCAAAAAGCTTGAGCCACCAGTTCTTGGCGAGCAACTCTATGTTGAAATGCACGCCCCCGCCCTCGGCCACCTCAAACGGCCGGCTCTCGTAGACAATGTAGCCGGGCGCGATTACCTTTATGCTGTACATACCCGTGGGCACCAAAAACGAATAACTGCCGCGGGCGTCCGTAACCTGATTGTTTTCCTGCTGGAAATCTTCGGCCGGCCACAGCTCGTATTGCCTGGTGTCGGGGTTGAGCCAATAAAGCGAAATCACGGCGCCCGGAATGCGCAGTTCTTTGTCGCCAATTTTTTCATATACATACCCTTCCGGGTCAACCACGGTGATCAGGCGGATTTCTTTTTTCCCCAGTTCAGGGTCATCATAGTCAATCACGTTTATAATCTCGTATTCGCCGGCCGGGATGGGCGACTTGACTTCGGCCGTGTACACGCCATCACCGTCCGGGTCAGTGTATTCAAACTCGGCCAGCACCAATTTTTCTTCCACTGACACCGGCTGGACCTGTTCGCGGGCCAGGGCCGGCATGGCAAAGGTAATTGAGTTTAACAAATCAGCCAGGGGCAGACTGTAGGCGCTGGCGCTTGGTTTTTTGGAACGGAAAATGACATAGCCCCTGATGCTTTTAACTTTTTTGTCCGGCCGGATGGAGAGCTGAAGTATTTTTCCGGAAATAGTAATAATTTTTTGCTCGGCACGGCCCTTGTCGGTGAGGGTAAGAAAACTGCTGTAATCCACCATTTCGCCCAGACCGCGCGCGAACACGATGTCGGACGGGATTTTGTCTTTAAGATTTTTCGGCAAATAGCTGACGGGCACGGATTGGCCTTTGGCGCTTAAAGGCGCCAATCCGAGGGACTTGGACAGGCCGGGCAGGGCCAGTTTGGTATCGCCAATTTTCTGTAAATCGCTCATGCGGCTCACGCCAACCTTGCCGAACAAATTTTTAACCTCGGGAAATTTTTGCGCCAGAGCGGTGAATTCTTTAGGCAAAGGCGCGAAGACAAATTTCTTAATTTGACGCGGGTCAATATACTCCCACCCGCTACGCATTGAGAGCGGGGTTTTCTTGGCCACCAATTCGCGCAAAGGAATTGTGACCTGCGGGGGTTTGAAAAAATCTTTGATATGCGCGAAGAATTTGGCTATGGGAATTTTGGGGATGACGATTTTTTTCGGGATGAGCTTGGCTAAAAGCGATTTGACAATGCCCAGGCCGCGCGCGAGGGCGGAGGGCTGGGGTGGGGTAATGGCGGCTCCCTCCCCTATTAGGGGAGGGACAGAGGGCGGGGTTTGGGGTGGAGGAATGGACTCTCCCTCCCCTATTAGAGGAGGGACAGAGGGTGGAATTACTGGCGTCGACGCTCCACCGCCGCCCCCAGACGGCGGCTGTGAAGAAGGCGGGACTCCGCCGCGCGCGCTGGCCGGACGCCAGTCGGTTTTCACCGAGCAGTTGGCGCAGACGAAATTGATGATGCCCGCATTGTCGCCGCTGGCTTGCCCCAAAAATTCTCCGCGCGAATTGATTGTTACTCCGCTGAAATTTATCCAGCCCAAATTTTGTCCCCAGGCATAGCCCGACAGACTGCCTTCGCCGTTGTTTTTCACCCCGCTCGTGGACGGGCTAAGATTTATCCATCCATAATGGTCGCTCCAGGCATAGCCGGTGAGCGCGGTATCGGTAATATGGATATTGCCCGTATTGCCATTGTCGGACCGAAAACTTATCCAGCCGATTTTTGAACTCCAGGCATATCTGTTGTACAGGTCAATGGCGCCGTCGGTGGATGAAGCAAAAGTGGGTAACACCAAAAAGACAGTTGCCATGACTGACAGTGAAATGGCCGCGAATAAAATTTTTCTTCGTGGCATATTTGTTTACATTAGTATAGCACAAAAAGATTTTCTTGACCCGCGTTGTCTGTGGATAAGTCGGCCTGCCCGCCTCTGGCTGGCCGCTCTTGCCTTGCGGCGAAAAAAATGGTAAAATAGTACCACTGAAATTACTAAATCTCAATGTCAAATTTCCAATCAATTTCAAATGACTAATGTTCAATGTCAAATTTTACATTTGAATTTTGACATTGGACATTGATTTGACATTAGTAATTTGGGTTTTGAAATTTCAACATTATGCCCATCAAACGAGTTCAAAAAGGACGACTAAAACCACCTGTCATTGCGAGACCTGAAAGAGGCCGCCTGCCCGCCTCTGGCGGGAAGCAATCCCCCGCGATTAAGAGAGGGATCGCCGCGTCGCCCCGACGTAACGTCAGGGCTCCTCGCAATGACAAAGTGAAACCCGACACGAGCGGCGGTTACAGCGCCAAAAACATCACGGTGCTGGAAGGCTTGGAGGCCGTGCGCCGGCGGCCCGGCATGTATATCGGTTCCACGGGCACGACGGGCCTGCATCATCTGGTTTGGGAAGTGGTGGACAACTCCATTGACGAAGCCATGGCCGGACATTGCGACCAAATTGACATCGCCTTGCTCCCCGGCCACCTGGTGGAAGTGCGCGACAACGGCCGCGGCATTCCGGTTGACATTCACCCCCAGCAAAAAGTCAGCGCCCTGGAAGTGGTACTCACCAAACTGCACGCCGGCGGTAAATTCGGCGACGGCGGCTATAAGGTCTCGGGCGGCCTCCACGGCGTGGGCGTGTCTGTGGTCAATGCTTTGTCGTCGTACGTAAAAGCCGAAGTGCATCGCGACGGAAAAATTTGGCTGCAAGAATACAAAAACGGCGGCCAGCCGGTAAAAAAAGTGCGGGCCATTGGCCCGGCCAAAGACACAGGCACGACCATTACTTTTTTACCCGACGCGAGCGTTTTTGAAACATTGGATTTTGACTGGAAGACAATCGTGGACCATATCCGCCAACAGGCCTATCTAAACAAGGGCGTGCTTATTTCCGTTTCCGACCGGCGCCAGGGCGAGGAAAAAACCAAAGACGGAACGGCTCTCCCTTATCCCAATCCCTCATATCAATTTTATTTTGAAGGCGGCATTGCTTCTTATGTGCGCCACCTGAATCAAAACAAAGAACTGAAAAACGAAACTATTTTTTACGTTGATAAAGAGACCGATGGCGTGCGCGTGGAAACCGCTTTGCAATACACCGACGAATACACCGAATCGCTGTTCGCCTTTACCAACAACATCCACAATCCCGAAGGCGGCACGCATGTGGCTGGTTTTCGCGCGGCTCTCACACGCGGCCTGAACACCTACGCGCGCAACAAAAATATCCTGAAAGAAAAAGACGCGAACCTGACCGGCGAGGACGCGCGCGAGGGCTTGAACTGCGTGATTTCGGTAAAGGTGCGCGAGCCCCAGTTTGAAGGTCAGACTAAAGCCAAACTGGGAAACACCGAGGTCAAGACCGCGGTGGAATCGGTGTTTGGCGACGCGTTTTTAATTTATTTGGAAGAGCACCCGCGGGACGCCGAGGCCATCGTGGGCAAGTGTATCTTGGCGTCCAAAGCGCGCAACGCGGCCAAAATTGCGCGCGACGCCATCCTGCGCAAGGGCGCGCTGGAAGGCTTTACTTTGCCGGGCAAGCTGGCAGATTGCTCCAGCCGTCACGCCGAAGAGAGCGAATTGTTTTTGGTGGAAGGCGACAGTGCCGGTGGCTGTTTTTTTGGCTCAACTAAGCTAAAATTAGCCGACGGTCGCAGTTTATCTTTCAAAGAATTGGTGGAGGAAAACAAACAAGAAAAGAAAAACTATTGCTATACAATAAAAGAGGACGGCGATATTGGCATTGAACTGATAAAAAATCCACGAATGACGAAAACAGGCGCGGAAGTGATAAAAGTTATATTAGATAATGACGAGGAAATTATTTGTACTCCGGACCACAAGTTTATGTTAAGGAACGGAGAATACAAGGTGGCACAAAATCTGACTCCCTGCGATTCATTAATGCCTCTATATAGGAAAATATCTGAAAAGAGTGGCAGAATCACAATTGAAGGATATGAAATGACCTTTAACCCGAAAGATGCAAGATGGATTTTCACTCATCTACTGGCAGATGATTATAATTTACGAAACGGGGTGTACCCCGATGATAGAGGCACCAACAAGCATCATGTTGATTTTAATAAGTTAAATAATAACCCAGATAATATAGTAAGGATGACTCACGAAGATCATATGGCTTATCATGCCATGATGCTTCAATTTGGTTTGCACAGAGCGGATGTAAAAGAAAAATCCAAAAAAGCTCACCAATCCGAGGGGTTTAAAGAAAAAATGAGCAGAATCATGAGTACTCCGGAAATGAAACAAATGTTAAGCCGCAGAGCGAAAAAGCAATGGGAGAACGAGGAATATAAAAAGTTCATGACGCAAAAATTCTTGGAATTTTACAATTCTAATGAGGAATACAAAAAAAAGAATAATGATTTTCTTAATAAGGCGCAGGAAGAATATTGGGCTGACAAAGCCAACAGGAAAAAACAAGCCGAAAGAGTCACTGCGCATTTCAAGGAACATCCCGAAAGAAAAAAATGGCTTAGGGATTTCGCGAAACGGGAATGGACAGACAAAAATCTGCTTAAATGGCGAGCCGGGAAAACCAAGGAGCAATGGACTGACGAGTTTAGAAGGAAACGAAAAGAAGCATATGACAAGGTCTACTTGACCAGCAGTCTGGCTTTCGCCAAAAAGCTTCTTGAATCCAAAGAAGATATGCTGAAAAAATATGACACTGCGCGAATTAATCTTCCGAAAAAAAATACCAACCTGTTGAGCTTGAGGACTTTAATTGACAGATTTTTCAACGGCCAAAAACAAAACTTCCTTGAGGCGGTGGCGAATTATAACCATAAAATAATAAGAATTGAAAAAGTTGCCGAAAAAATGGACGTATATGATATTGAAGTGCCGCACACGCACAACTTTGCATTGGCCAGCGGCGTGTTCGTGCACAATAGCGCAAAATCCGGACGCGATCGCGAACACCAGGCCATACTCCCCTTGCGCGGCAAGGTGCTGAACGTGGAGCGCGCGCGCTTGGACAAAATCATCGGCAACAACGAATTAAAATCGCTGATTATCGCCCTGGGCACGAACATCGGCGAACAATTTGACATCTCCAAATTGCGCTACCACCGCATCGTTATTATGACCGACGCGGACGTAGACGGCGCCCACATCCGCACTTTGCTTCTCACTTTTTTCTATCGCCACTTCCAGGACCTGATAACCGGCGGGCACATTTACATCGCCCAGCCGCCTTTATACAGCGTAAAATACGGCAAAGAAATGAAATACGCTTTTAACGACGAAGAAAAAGAAAAAATCTTGAAAGAATTACAGGGCAAGGGCAAGACGGCCAAGATTTCCTCCCCTGCCCGAGGGGAGGATGAAGGAGGGGCGGGAACGGAAGCTGAGAGCGGCGAAGAAGAAGCACAGTCATTGGTGGTGGGCGGGGTAAAGGTGAACATCCAGCGCTACAAAGGTTTAGGTGAAATGAACCCCGAACAGTTGTGGGAAACCACCATGAATCCTGAGAACCGAATAATGAAGCAAGTAACCGCGGAAAACGCGGAAGCGGCCAACCAAATGTTTGAGGTTTTGATGGGAGACGAGGTGGAGCCGCGCAAAAAATTCATCCAGACCCACGCCAAGCAGGTGCAGAATTTGGACGTGTAAGACTTGACAAAAAATCGTGTATATAATATAGTAGGCATAATTACGGCCGAGAGGCCTTTTTTGAAACCATATAAAATTGTCATTCCCGCGCGAGCAGGAATCCATAGTATGTTAAACACTATCAAAAACTATTTTCTCGGCTCTTACGCCGAGATGCGAAAAGTGAACTGGCCCACCAAAAAGCAGACCTTCAATTACAGCCTGCTGGTGATTGGCATGAGCATCGGCATGGCCGTGTTTTTCAGCATTTTAGATTATATTTTCAATCTGGGAATAGAAAAAATGATAATTAAGTAATACCCCTCTCTGTCTCTCCCCTTATAAAGGGGAGAGGAATCAATATGGCTAAACAAACACTAAATCTGGGACGCCGCTGGTATGTCCTGCACACCTACAGCGGTTACGAAGAAAACGTCAAGAGCAACCTATTGCAAAGGGTGGAATCGTTCGCCATGAGCGACAAAATTTTCAACGTGCTGGTGCCCAAAGAGAAAAAAATAAAAATCAAAAACGGCCGACGCAGTACCGTGGATGAAAAAATCTTTCCGGGCTATGTGCTGGTGGAAATGGTTGTAACCGACGATTCGTGGTATGTGGTGCGCAACACCCCGAACGTGACCGGCTTCGTGGGCTCGGGCACGACCCCCACTCCGGTTGACCAGTCCGAAGTTGATTCTTTGCTCAAACGGATGTCGGCCGCCGAACCCCAGCACAAAATTGATTTGGAAGTGAACGAACCGGTGCGAATTACTGACGGGCCGTTCAAAAATTTTGAAGGCAAAATCAGCAACATAGACGGCGAGCGCGGCAAGGTGAAAGTTCTAATAACCATGTTCGGCCGCGAAACGCCCGTGGAGCTGGACGTGATGCAAGTAAAGAAAATTTAATTTATATATATGGCTAAAAAATTAATGACGCAAATCAAATTGCAAATACCGGGCGGAGCGGCCAATCCCGCGCCTCCGATTGGCCCGGCTTTGGGCCAGCACGGGGTAAACATCCAGGGGTTCTGTAAAGAATTCAACGACAAAACCAAAGACAAACACGGTGAAGTAGTACCGGTGGTAATTTCTGTTTACGAAGACCGCAGTTTCACCTTTATCATGAAAACCCCGCCGGTGCCCGAACTGATAAAAAAAGCGGCCGGCATTGCCAAGGGCTCGGCCAAACCCCTGCAGGAAAAAGTGGGCAAAATCACCAAAGCGCAGGTGCGCGAAATCGCTCAAAAGAAAATGCCCGACCTGAACGCCAACGACGTGGAAGCCGCCATGAGAATGGTGGAAGGCACGGCCAAGCAGATGGGCGTGACGGTGGAATAAAAAATAATGAAAAGCAGCAAATAAAAGGCGGCTTGATTGAGCCGCTTTTTATTGTTTTACAATTACTGTATAATAGATGCCGCCTCATTCGTCTTAACAATATGCGGACAGAGCAAGACAAAATTATCGACGCCGAGCTGGCGGCTAAAGCGGCCGGCGGCGACCAAAACGCGTTCGTCATTCTTTATGATAAATACGCCGGGGCTATTTTCAGGCATATTATTTTTCGCGGAGGCGACAAGGCCGTTGCCGAAGACATCGCCAGCCAAACCTTCATGCGCTTTTGGGATTGGTTGCGGGAAAACAAACCCGTAAAATCCTGCAAGGCGCTTCTCTACCGCATCGCCGGCAATCTTTTTATTGACTTGACCAGAACAAAAGAATACAAAAATTTATCGCTTGAAGACATGAGCGAAAACAAAGGCGCCCAGCCCGCGGCTAAAGAAAATATCGCCATTGATTTGGAAAAGAAAGAAGAAATTACTGCCCTGAAAAACGCGCTGAACAAACTGCCGGAACTTTACAAACAAATACTCACTATGCGCTATCTGGACGAACTCTCGGTGGCGGAAATCGCCAAAGCCACCGGTAAGAAAAGCGGGGCCATATACGTCTCTATCTATAGAGGCATCAAAGCCCTGCGGCAGGCCATGGTCGAGGCCAAGCGCTAAACAACAAATAAATCCAAGTATATGGAAAAAATAAAATTCAGCGCAATTAAAAAACTGTTTCAATCGGCGCGCTCTTTGCCTGTAGGCGGAACGGACTTGAATAAAGGCAAAGAAAAAGCGCTCAATTACATGCGCGCGCATCCGATTGAAGCAAAGGCGCGTTCGCAAGGCTTTGGCCCAATATTATTCCCTCTTAATTTTAAGCATATGGTTTCTATTATTATCATAGTGGCCCTGCTCTTCGGGGGCGGAGGCGCGGTGGTGGCTTCGCAAAACGACATGCCGGGCGATATTCTATACCCGGTAAAATTACTCAGTGAAAATGTGCGCGAGGCCCTGACTTTTTCTGTAAAAAGCCAAGCCAAACTGGACGCTGAATTGGCCAACGAGAGAGCCGAAGAATTAAAATACGTGACGGTTGAAAAAAAAGCCAAAGAGCTTGTGGCCGAGACGGCTGAGCGATTACAGGAACAACTGGAGGAACTGCAAGATGATTTGGATGAACTTTCCGCGGCCGATAGGGCAAATATTATGTTGCAAACCTCACCTCTCATCGCCAGCACCAGCGTGCAAACGCAATTAAAAATAGAGTTGGAAGACGATGACGAGATTGAAAAAGAGGATGACGAAATTGAAGTCAAAGCCGGCGTGAAGCTTAAAGTGGAAACAGAGATAGAAAACGAAGTGGAAACAGAGATAGAAAACTAGATTAAAATAGATTAAAAATCCGGATAAAAAAGACAGCCGCAAGGTCGTCTTTTTTAGTGGTGGAGCGAGGGGGAGTTGAACCCCAAAAGCTAACATGGCAATGGTAGCTGCAGACCGTCTGCGCTCGCCCCTGTTCCACCGAGCAATAGTATATCACAAACGCAAAACGGAGCATATCAAAAGAGCTCCCTTACGGGAGCTCCGGGGTTCTGTAGACGGTATTCTACAACTAACCTTGCCATGTTAAAAACACTATAACATATCCACAAAAATTGTCAATATTTTATCCACAAGCTAAACTATTGACTGGGGGTTGACATTTATGTATACTTATGATAAAGTTTTTTGCTCTTTGAGTCACGCCGGAGTGAAATCCGGAGTACGTTGTTCCACTTCAAACTCGCAGCGGAGGCAGAAATGTATTTGTATCGGAACGAGAACAACGACGCGCCGCGCTACAACCCGTCGTTTCCCGTCTTCACGAAGGAGATGACGGCCGACCTGTCGCAGGCGAGCGCCACGATGCTCGCCGCGTACTTCAACGACGTCGCGAGCCGGGACGGCGGTGAGAGCTTCGTGTACGACCTCGCCGAGCGGCTGGCGGCCGACATGCCGCTCGCGACGCTCCTCGCCGCGGCCCACCTCTGCCGGCTCTCGTCGGCCGAGTTCATCTCGCACATCCTCTGCGCGTGCGGGAAGAACGGCCGCGCCCTGGAGTGCGCGCGAGCAGTGGCCGAGGCCTCGCTCGCGGTGTTCCGCGAGCACAGCGAAAAACGCCGCGCGCGGCGGCTGGCTGTGGCGTGCTACACGCACCGGCTCTACCGCGCGGCCCGAGCCTGACGCTCTTTCCCTCTCCCCGCTCTTTCCCGCCATATTCTGCTTCGCCACATCGGCGGCGCAGACCAACCTACGAGCCCCGAGTCACTGACCCGGGCGCTTCTGTTTTAGAGGGATCCTTCCCCCCGACTGAGTCGGGGGTCAGGATGACATGGTCGCTGCAGGCGACCATGTCACTTTAGCAACATCGCGTCGCCGAAACTGTAAAATCTATACTTGGCTTCAATCGCTTTTTTATAACAATCCAAAGTGAATTTAATTGCTTGACGACTGGCGACCGGAGATCCTGAAACAAGTTCAGGATGACAATCGGCGATGAAAGCGGATACCAGCATCAGCAGGGTTGACTGGGGCAGATGAAAATTGGTAATCAGCGCGTCTATTATTTGAAACTTGAAACCCGGGGTGATAAAAAGATTAACGTCGCCGGTGTATGGCCTGACCGCGCCGCTTGCGGCGATCCCTTCCAACGCGCGCACGGTGGTTGTGCCCACGGCCACCACTCGCCTGCCCTCGCGCTTGGCCGCGTTTATTAGGTCGGCATTTTTGGCCGAGAGCTCCACCCACTCGCCGTGCATTTTGTGTTCTTCCACTTTTTTTGTTTTCACCGGCACAAAAGTGCCCATCCCCACGTGCAATGTTACTTCGGCAAACTCCACGCCCTTGTTTTTTAATTGTTCAATCAACTCTGGCGTGAAATGAAATCCGGCCGTGGGCGCGGCCACCGAACCCTCGTGCTTGGCGTACACGGTTTGGTATTGTTCGGGCGTGGCTGACGCTCCGATGTATGGCGGGGTCGGCACCTCGCCGTACTTGTTCGCCTTCTCGCGCACCACTAAATCATCATCGCCAAATTGCGCCAAAAAAGTCCCGTTATTTTCTTTAAGCAAAATTTCGCAGGCGAAGTCCTCGGCAAAAACCACTTTCATGCCCAGCCGCAATTTCCTGCCCGGCTTAGCCAGTACCCGCCAGACGCCTTTGTTTTCCATGGGACGGACCAAAAATATCTCCACCGGCGGGGCGTTCAAAATCACGCCAGTGCTGTCATTGTGAGGAGTTCCGAGTACTCGGGACGACGAAGCAATCCCATTCGTAACTGCAAGGGATTGCTTCATTCCACTTCGTTCCATTCGCAATGACAATCGCGTGTCCAGCATCGCCCGTCCGCGCAAACGCGCCTTAAAAACTTTTGTGTTATTCCACACCACCAAATCGCCGGCGCCCAAATAGTGAACAATATCATAAAAATGCCGGTGCGTAATGGTCCGGCTTTTTTTATCCACCACCATCAAACGCGACCAATCGCGCCGTTCTGCGGGGAATTGAGTTATCAATTCCTTTGGAAGCGCGTAATCAAAAAGAGAGGTTTCCATTTTTGAAAAAATACTAATTCCCAATTTCCAATGACCAATTTCCAATCAAGCACCAAACCACAATTACCAATTTGGACATTGGGATTTAGGATTTGTTTGGTCATTGAAAATTGATAATTGGAAATTTTTAAAGCAAGCTATTTGATGTGTAACCACCAATCCCAAAAAAACTATCTTCATTTGAGATATTTAAACTTATTATGATTATGCTCCTCCAACGTGCGCGCGAAGCGGGCGCGGCCTTCCTTGTCCGTCAAAAAAAACCAGTAATCATTGGCCCGCGGATTGATGGCCGCGCGCAGAGAGCTAAACCCGGGGTTGCTGATGGGCCCGGGCGGCAGGCCCGGATACTTGTACGTGTTCCACGGCGAATCATAGTCGCGCTCTTTGGCCGTGGTAAAAACATCGCCCGTGCGCGCCACCGCGTAATGCACCGAGGAGTCCACCTGCAAGGCCCAATTTTTCTTGTAGCGCCTCCACAATATATCAGCCACCATTGCCCTGTCCTCGTCAAACTTCACTTCTTTTTCCAAAATACTGGCCATGATAAGGGCCTGAAAAAAATTCCTGTTCTCGTTGATTATCTCCGCGCGCGTTTCAGAGGTAATTTTTTCCTCCAAATTGGCAAAAACTTTTTTTAGCAAATCTTCCAGCCTGGCGTCTTTGTACACGCGATAAGTGTCGGGAAAAAAATATCCCTCATACGACACGCCATCGGGCTTACCAGAAAGCAAAGGAAAAATTTCAGCGCCGCTGTCGTCCCTAAAATTCAACACCGGCGCGCTTTTGCCAAAGGCCGCGTAATTATAGGCCGGCTGGCCCAGCTTGCCGTAAAATTCATCATCATTTTTCACTATGTTATTTTTCACCAGCATCTCCGCCACCTGCCGCAAATTCCAGCCCGGAATTATGGTGATATTTATTTCCTCTCTGGGAATAATCGGCGCGGGTTTGGGCCTGGCCGATTTTTTTATTAAAAAAAATACAGCGACTCCGATGATTATTACGACAAGCAAAATTTTTTTCATAACGGCATAAACAATCTCTCCGCGAGCCGGTACTTCTCCAAAGTATCGGTCGGAAACCACTGTTCCTTGTGATGATAGGCATAAACCATTCCCTGCCCGGCCAGCGCCTCAAAACACTGCCTCTCTATGGATGAAACCCCGTCCGGCAAAATGTCCAGGGCTTTCTTGCGGAGCACAAACGCGCCCGCGTTTATCAAATTGCCCGGCGCTTCTTCTTTTTTGGGCTTTTCCACGAAACCGATAATTTTATCGCCCTCCAGCAAAGCCACGCCAAAATGTTCCACGTCTTCTCTGGGGGTAAGGGTCATGGTGATGAGACCTGGGTTAGCCGCGTGGACTTTGACCAGTTCCGTAATATCAACATTCATCAAATTGTCCCCCCAAATTAGAACAAATTCATCGGCCAAATTTTGCGCCGCCTGTTTTACCGCGCCGCCCGTGCCCAGGGGTTCGCTTTCCACCGAGTACGTCAAATTCGCGCCCAACGCGGCGCCGTCCTTAAAATATTCCCTGATTTTATCCGCGTGATAACTGACGGCCAAAGTAATGTCTTTGATGCCATGCGCCAGTAAATTTTCAATCGCGTACTGCATAGTGGGCCTGCCTCGCACCGGAAGCAGCGGCTTGGGAGTATTGTCCGTAAGCGGCCGCAGGCGCGTGCCCAGCCCCCCGACTAAAATTATCGCTTGCATATTGGTGTATTCTACCAGCTAATTCCGCGTTGCGCAAGATGCCGGTCTCTTGAAAAAAAACAGCTAAAATGGTATGATTCCCGCCGAAATACGCGCCTGTAGCTCATCGGTTAGAGCAATTGCCTTATAAGCAATGGGCAGATGGTCCGACTCCATCCAGGCGCACGAATAATTGTATATGTTTTACAAAAACATCCCAAAACCCGGCGCTAATTTTAGAGCCAAGACCGGACTAAGCAGTTTTCAAAGAAGAATAAAAAGCGCCGCCTTCTATAATTCCGCCAGTCCGCAGGCCGCGCTAAAACTTCATCCAAAAGCCGTTGACGCCCTCATCGGGCAGGTGGCCGCCAAAGAAAACGTCATCAGGCAAAACAAACTGACTTCCTATCACGTTACTAAAATGCGCGCGAACATTAAAAAAGCCGACCCTACCCTAACCAAAGTCAGCGAGGCGATTATTCGTAAAACCCTCACCGGACTCACGGCCCAGGCCGCCAAAGAACAATCCCCGCAAGAAAAAAAGGCAATTATCGCGCGTAATCTGGCGCGGCGGCGCGAGGCTGATTCCGAACAGCAAAACCAAAACCAGCTTCGCCAGGGCACAATCAGCAGTATGAATAGGCGGTTTATAAAGGGTTCGGCCACTGCGCTCGGAAGACGTGGATACGAAACCACGCCGGACAAACTCGGTTCTCGCAACGCCACCTATGGCAGTATAGACGCCAAAGTAAAAGCCGCTCAATACGCCAAAAAAGAAGTCAAGGGTTCGGCGATTGGGCCGGTAAAGCCCTCGGCCAAACGACCGCCTCTCATGGATTTAGCGATTTAGCGCATGCCCAAGCAACCTTATAAAATCATTGCTGAAACTGCGGATTATCTGGTGGTGGAAAAACCGGCCGGCCTGTTGACGCATTCCACCGCCAAACGCGAGCCAGACTCACTGGCTGAGTTGTTGGCAAAAAAATACCCGGAAATGCGCGAGGTGGGCGACTCCCCGGCCGAACGCCCGGGCATTGCGCACCGGCTGGACAAAGAAGCCTCGGGCTTGCTGGCGGCGGCGCGCACCCAAAAGATGTTTGAACATTTGAAAAAACAGTTCCAGGAACGAACCGTGGAAAAAGAATACATCGCCCTGGTACACGGCAAGGTGGCAAAAGATGTCGGCGAAATAAACTTCCCCATCGGCCGAGCGACGAACAAGGAGAGGATGGCGGCCAGGCCGTTTACCCCTCCCTCGCCACCACACCAAAAATTTTGGTGTGGTGGCGAGCCCTCCCCTTCTAAGGGGGAGGGGAAAATGGCCAGCACTGAATTTGAGGTGGAAAAGCGATTCATCAATTTCACCCTATTGCGCGTCAAAATCCACACCGGCCGCATGCACCAGATTCGCGTTCATTTGCTCGCCTACGGCAACCCGCTCGTCGGCGACCCGCTCTACATCAAAAGAAAACAAAAGCGCAAATGGGACCAGGCGCTGGGACGACTTTTCTTGCACTGCGTAAAATTAGTGTTCAAAGATTTGAATGGGGCGCCGCGAACATTTACTTCCCCGTTGCCGCTTGAATTGGAAAATTTTCTTAAAAAAATAAAGTAGTATGGGACTTCTCGTCATCATCTCATCTCCCTCGGGCGGCGGCAAAGACTCGGTTATCAACGGGTTGCTTAAGATAATTCCCAATTCCGGACGCCTGGTAACCGTTACCTCTCGCCCGCCCCGCCCGGGCAATATGGAGGGAATTGACTACCACTTCATCAGCCAAAAAGAATTTAAAAAACGGCTAAGCGAAAAATGTTTCTTTGAATATAATATGTATTCAAACCATTATTACGGCACGGACAAACATCTGCTCAACGAGGCGCTGGCCAAATATGACGTTATATTTTCCCAAATTGAAATAAACGGCAAGCACAATCTGGACAAGGCCGGGGTGAAAAATTTGTCCATATTCTTGATGCCGGAAAATCTAAACGATTTGCGCCAAAGAATCGCGCGGCGGGGCGGTTTGACGCCGCAACAGATTGAAGAAAGGATGAAAATCGCGGAGAAAGAGATGAAAGAATCGGCGGATTATGATTTTAGGGTGGTAAATAAAGAAGGAAAGCTGGATAAAACCATAGAGCGGGTAAAAAAGATAATCTTGACAAAAATGAGAAAAAAAGATAGAATGCCTGGTACTTAAAACAACTGGATTCCCCCGACTAAGTCGGGGGAATGACAATTATGACCGAAACAACCACAAAAGCGGCAGTCTACAAGCCCGGCATGACCGTGAAGGTGCACCAAAAAATCAGGGAATTAAACGTTAAAGGCGAGGAAAAAGAACGCATTCAGATTTTTGAAGGCATGATTATCGCGGCCAAGCACGGCAATGAGCCGGGCGCCACCATTACGGTGCGCAAGGTTTCAGGCGGCGTGGGCGTGGAAAAAATTTTCCCGATTCATTCGCCCATCATAGAGAAAATAGAGGTGGAGCGCGAATACGCGGTGCGGCGCGCCAAACTCCACTATCTGCGCGACCCGAAATTTAAGAGGCGGCTGAAAGAGAAAACGAAGTAAATAAAAAAACTGGCTCCATACTCTGTGTGGAGCCAGTTTGCAATACGGCTCCACAGCCCCGACTAAGTCGGGGACTATGGAGCCAGCTACTGACCAGCGATTGGGAGCGGGATTTTATCCTTTTAAGTACTTCCCGGTCCAGCTTTTTTTGCTCTTCATAATATCACGCGGAGCGCCCGCGGCCACAATCTCTCCGCCCTTGTCCCCGCCCTCTGGCCCCATGTCTATCACCCAATCGGCTGAACGTATCACGTCCAGATTGTGCTCTATCACCAGCACGGTGTTGCCTTTGGCCACCAATCTGTTCAACACTTCCAACAAATGTTTTATATCTTCAAAATGCAAGCCAGTGGTGGGTTCGTCCAAAATATATAATGAATGTCCGGACGCGCTGCGCGACAGCTCGGCGGACAGCTTTATTCTCTGGGCTTCGCCGCCCGAAACCGTGGTGGCCGGCTGGCCCAGCTGAACATAGCCCAAACCGATTTCGCGCAACACGCCCAACTTGCCGGCGATGGGCGGAACGTCGTTAAAAAAAGCAAAGGCCTCGTCTACGGTCATACGCAAGACATCGGCGATATTCTTGTTGCGGTAATGTATCTCCAGGGCCTCGCGATTATAGCGGTCTCCGCCGCACTCATTGCACTGCATGTACACGTCGGCCAAAAATTGCATGGGGATGCGCACATAGCCCTCACCGGCGCAGGCCTCGCAACGGCCCCCGCCCTTCACGTTAAAACTGAACTTGCCGGCGTCGTAGCCGTTCATTTTGGCTTCGGGCAAACCGGCGAACAAATCGCGAATCAAAGTAAACAGCCCCGTGTACGTAGCCGGATTACTGCGCGGGGTGCGGCCGATGGGCGACTGGTCCACGGTAATTACTTTGTCAATATTTTCAATGCCTTTAATTTTTTTGTGCTCGCCCGGCAAATCTTTGGCCCGATAAAAATGGCGGGCCAGCTGTCTGCCCAAAATATCCACGATGAGCGAAGACTTGCCCGAACCAGACACGCCGGTCACGCACACGAATTTGCCCAAGGGGATGTCGGCGTCCACATTTTTCAAATTAAAGGCCCTGGCGCCGAGGATAGAAATTTTTTTGTTGGATTTTTGCAGACGCGCCCCCATTTTTATGGGCAGGACGCCCCGGCCGACTAGATACTTTCCCGTAACCGATTTTTTATTTTTTTTTATCTGTTGTAAACTGCCGGCCGCCACGATTTCGCCGCCGGAGAGGCCGGCGCCCGGCCCCATATCAATTAAATAATCCGCGCCGGCCATCATAGCGCTGTCGTGCTCCACCACTATTACAGTGTTGCCCAAATCGCGCAAAAATTTCAGGGCGCCGATGAGTTTGGCGTTGTCTTTGGGATGCAGGCCCACCGAAGGCTCGTCTAAAATATATATAATGCCGGTAAGGCCCGACGACAGCTGGCCGGCCAAACGCACGCGCGTCACCTCTCCACCCGAGAGCGTGTTCATGGCGCGCCCCAGCGACAAGTATCCCAAGCCCACCTCCTGTAAATTTTGCAAGCGCTTGATTGTTTCTTTGATGATGGTTTCACCGTGCTGGGCAAAAACTTTGCCTCCCATCCCCCATTTGTCCCCCCCTCTGGCAGAGGAAGAAAGCTTTTCCAAAACCGACACGGCTTGCCCGGCCGACAGCTCGGAAATATCCGCGATGCTGTACTGGCCCAGCTTCACGGCCAATGACTCCACGCGCAAACGTTTGCCATGGCACAGGGAACACACCTGCTCGCGCATGTACTGTTCTATTTCACCGCGCACATAATCAGAATCGGTCTCCAAATGCCGCTGGGTCAGATTGGTAATCACCCCGGAAAAAACGGTTTTCTTTCCGTCTATTTCGTATGTCTCGTTGTCGCCGTACAAAATCAGCTTCATCTGCGCATCGGAAAGTTCTGCTACTGGCGCATTCAGAGAAAAATCATGTTTCTGCGCGACCGCGGCCAGAATTTTTTGGTACCACGTTTGATTGCCGGTAATGCGGGTCCAGGGCTGGATAGCGCCCTCGGCCAAAGTAAGCCGCTTGTTAGGCGCCACCAGCTCCGGGTCAACTTCCATGGTCACGCCCAAACCAGTACAACGCGGGCAGGCGCCATAAGGGCTGTTAAAACTAAAACTGCGCATGTCAATCGCCGGCATTACTTTGCCGCATTTAGCGCACAGCCCTTCGGTGGAAAACAACACTTCCCTCCCCCTTTTTAAGGGGAAGGCGGGGTGGGGGTAAGACGCCGCAATCACACTGCCGTTGCTCAAATCCAAGGCCGTCTCCACCATTTTGGCGATGTTGGGCTGTTTCTTGGCATTCTGGGTGGAAATATTTCCCACCACCAGTTCCACGTTGTATTTTTTATTGGGCAAAAAACCAAAACGCGCGAATTCGTTTAGTTTCATCAGCTCGCCGTTTACCCGCACCGTGTCAAAACCCGACTTTTCCACTTTGTCCAGCAATGCGGCATGACTGGGTTCCCCTCCCCCTTTTAGAGCTTGTCCCGAACTTGTTTCGGGAGGGAGGACAGAGGAGGGGGTATTTGGCGAGGATGGGGTCAATGGAGACAACACCCACACCTCGGAACTATTCCGCGTCATCTTTCTCACTTCCTCGGTAATCTGGCCGGGCGTAAACGACATCACTGGCACGCCGCAACCGGGGCAGTATTGCGCGCCCACGCGCGCGAAGAGCAAACGCAAATAATCGTAAATCTCGGTGATAGTGCCCACGGTGGAACGCGGATTCTGCGAAGAACTTTTCTGGCCGATGGCGATGGTGGGAGAAAGCCCCTCCACGCTGTCCACGTCCGGCTTGTCGCGCACGTCCATAAACTGGCGCGCGAAAGAAGACAGCGACTCGGCGTAGCGGCGCTGGCCCTCGGCGTAAATTGTGTCAAAGGCGAGCGAGGATTTTCCCGAACCGGACAAGCCGGTAATCACTACCAGCTTGTTCTTGGGAATTTCCACGTTTATATTCTTCAAGTTGTGTACTCTCGCCCCTTTGATGATTATTTTATCAGCCATATAATTGCTATCAAGCCATTATATGCACAAAATACGCCCGTGTCAACTTCTGCGCCGACAGCCCCATTATATTTCCCAAACCTTAATTATCGGGTAGGAAGCAATTAAATTTTTTCCACATCAAAACACGCGATTTGTAATTCAAAAAATCCCGTCTTTTCATTATTGAGATTGAAGATATTTATCTCGCTCCATCATTTTCCTTCTTTGCGCCTCAAAACCGATTAACGCTGACAGTAAGTTATCTATGACCACGCTACAAGTAACGATAATCTCGCCGTATTTCACAATGTTTTGTCTTTCCCCCATGGCAGACAGTCGGTTTTATCCGCCCACCCAAGCACTGATGACATAATCGTGCCAGCCGTTGCATTATCAATCGCCGGAAATTCGCCTCTATCTATTTTTATATCGCAAAGATAACCTCTTTTTAACTCATCCACGGTTATTAAATATTTTTTTATTAATGGAAGTACGCCATTAAGGAGTTTAAGCTCGCTATACGAATAAATATAGGAACACGAACAGCGGGCATCCTTGGCGCCTTTGCAATTGTCGTTTCCCGCGTTCACCAAGGCTTTTGATAAATTCACGCTGCACGAATGCGACCCGGGTCCGGCCTGCCCCACAGCCATCCAATCATCTATGCCCCAAGAAAAAGGCATTCCTTCCATGAATCTGCCGGTGGCGCCTGACTCGTCGTTCACTTCCACCCCCAGATAAAAACCAACCGGGTCAGCCCCATTTTTACAGATTTTTTCCACATTTTTCACGGGGAAAATATATGACCTACCTTTTTCATCAACATCTATCTTATCGCCAACCTGCAACAAATTTTTGGCCGTGCCCCCGCTCTCCGGGTCCTCACAAATAGCTATTAATATTGCGTCGTTATTATTATCCACCACCGGCGCCCCGGCGAGCCCGAGGGTCCCGGGAATCTTGCCGGCCAGCATGCCGTCAGCGCAGTAATTCGGCTGTTGCTTGTCGCTGGAGCCGACATCAAAGCACACTTTTCCCTTTGGGCAATAATTTCCCCAGCAAGTCGCGGCGCCGCCTTTTTCCATAAAATACCGGTTGCCGCAATAAAAATTCTTATCATTATCGCTTTCCAGTTTAAGATTGTAATCTGGTTTCTCAATCTTCACCGGCGAAACCTGGTCCTTGGCCAATGCCGCCACGGAAAATTTTGTGCCCTTGGGAGCCTCCAGACAGTACTGGGGCATGGTTGTCTGCTCTTTTATCATATACACCTGGGGCAGACGCAAATCCACTGTGGCCGGATTGATGGCGTGCAAAATAAAATACGACATGTAGGCGATGAACAGGCCGATGAGCGCGCCGAAGATGCGCTTTTTGGCGCTGGTGATGCGCTCGCTGTTTCCGCCCGAGGTTGTCCATTGCACGCCGGCGATGATAATGACAATCACCGCCAGTATGGCCGCTATCTGCAGGGCGTACTTATAGAGCATGGCAATGAACTCGCCGACATTCTCAAAATCCTTCCGTCCGCCAAAAGCAATTTGCGTGGTGGTTTTGCCGGCCGGCAGACACATGCCCCAATCGCCCGCGCAAATCTGCGGATTTTTTACCCAGCCCTGGGCCGCGTCTTTTTTTTCGGCCCCGAATTTAATTCTGACCTGCTCGCATTCGTCTTTTTTCCAGCACAGCGGATTAAATTCAGGGATTTTACTAACGGCACTACCTTGAGCGAGAGCTGCCAAGGGGGCGACCAGGGATACGAAGAGGAAAATTAAAAACAGAAACGCTGGTGTTTTTTTTAGCATAAGACTTTATAAAGAATGCTTTAAATTTCCAATTTCCAATCAATGTCCAATGACCAATTACCAATATCCAATTTGGACATTTGGATTTTGGCATTGATTTGACATTGGAAATTTGTCATTTGTCATTTCGCCAACACCTTCTCCCACTCGCTCATAGGCACTACGCCTTCCACTTTCTCGCTGTTGATAAAAAACGTGGGCGTGCCCTGCACCCCAAATCTAAATCCGTCAGCGTAATCGCGATTCACTTTCACTCCGGTCCGGCCCGAGTCCACGCATTCTTTTAATTTTTGCGCGTCCAGGTAGGCGGTATCGGCCAAAAACTTGTAATCCTCGCCGGCCAGCTCTTTACTAAACGCGTCTTGATTGGAAAACAAGGCGTCGTGCGCCTCCCAAAAACGGCCCTGCTCGGCGGCGCAGGCCGCCACTATGGCAAACTTGTTCGCGCCCGGGTGAATTGACTCGGAGGGAAAAAGCCGGACCGTTAATTTCACTTTGTATCCATATTGGGCCATCATCTGGCGCATTATGGGCGCGGCCATTTTGGAATTTGGGCACTTGAAATCCACAAACTCCACAATGGAAATTTTGGCATTGGGATTGCCCAAAAACAGCCCGCCCCCTTCTAACTCGGCTCGGCCCGGCTTGGCCGCGGCGAGCGGCGTTTTTATGGACCGGTCAAAATTTCCGTAAAATGTCTGCCGCAGTTTCAGCCCCTCGCCATTTTTTATCTGCCGCCAGTACCCAATGGTATAAAAAACAAAAAGCGCCAAAAACAGCGCCAGCAAAGCGCCCAGCCCCAAAATCACGATAGCCCACCAGTGGTGATACCAACGCATATGTTGAAATGACCAATTACCAATAACCAATTTCCAATCAAATCCAAATGCCAAATAACAAACTTGGACATTTTAACTTTGACATTAGGAATTGATTTGATATTAGAAATTTGGATTTTGGCATTTACCGGATTGTTATATTCTATCATAAATAGTTGACATTTGCCATAAGATATGGTAAAGTATCTCTACCCTAAAAAGTATGTCTTCCCCTGTCTTCAATATCATCCAAGTGATTTTGGCCGCTTTGCTGGTGGCGGTTATTCTTTTACAACAAAAAGGTTCCGGCCTGTCGGGTGTGTTCGGCGGCTCTTCCAATATCTACAGCACCAAAAGGGGCGTGGACAAGATTCTGCATTATTCCACCATCGTCATCTCTTCACTTTTTTTCCTGGTCTCGCTGGCGAGACTCACCTTCTAAATACCTTTCTAAAATGAGTTGGAAATCTACCAAAGATTTTGATAAAAAATTGGTCAACAAAATCAATGCCGCTTTTTGGCCGAGCCGCGCCCAATTCAAATACATTGGCCGGTTCTTAAATCCGGCCGAGCGCAAAATTATCCGCGCCAGCATTTTTCTCATCGTCCTTTCGGTAGTCGTGCTGGGCGTGTCGTTTTTCATGGCCAACGCGGTGGCGGTGCCAGCCGAGGGCGGGGCGTACAGCGAAGCGCTCGTGGGCCAGCCCAAGCTGGTCAATCCGCTTTTCACGGCCGCGAGCGACGTGGACGCGGACCTGGCCTACCTGATTTATTCCGGCTTGTTCAAGATAGAAGGGCAAAAACCGATTCCAGACCTCGCCAAATCCTACACGGTCAGTAAAGACGGCTTAAAATACGACATTGCCTTGCGCGACGACGCGCAGTGGTCCGACGGCGAACCCTTCACGGCCAGCGACGTACTCTATACTTTTGAAATGATTACCGACCCCGAGGTGGACAGTCCCCTTCTGCCGTCTTTTGCCGGGGCCGGTGTGGAGCAAATTGACGACTATACTGTTCGCTTTACCCTAAAAGAACCATACGCCCCGTTTTTAAGCGCTTTGGCCGCGGGCATTCTGCCCCAGCACTACTGGTCCGACATCCAGCCGGCTAGCCTCAAGCTGGCGCGCAACAATTTACAGCCCATTGGCACGGGCCCGTGGCAGTTTTCCAAGCTGACCAAAGACGAAATCGGCAACATCCAAACCTATTCCCTGTCGCGCAACGAGAATTATTACGGCCAAAAACCCTATCTCAAAAATTTGGTTTTCAAATTTTACGCGGACCAAATTCAGGCGCTCGGCGCCCTGAAAAGCCAGGAAGCGGACGCGCTGGCCTTTATTCCAAAAAGCGCCAAAGACAAAGTGCCGGGCAAGGTCTATAATTTTTACAGTTTCAAATTGCCCCAGTACACGGCGCTGTTTTTAAACCAGGAACAGAACGGGGCTCTAACAGACAACGATTTGCGCGAGGCCCTGGACCTGGCCATAGACAAAGACGCGCTCTTGCGCGAGGCGCTTGGCGGGGCGGCTGAGCCGGCGAGCTCACCGTTTTTGCCGGGCACGACCGGGTACAACAGCGAAATAAAATATCCGGCGTGGAGCCGCGACGAGGCGAACAAAAAACTGGATAAAAAATGGAAAAGAATCCAGCCCGAACAATATTTCAAAACCCAATACGAAAAGGCCCTTAAAGACAGACAGGAGGAGATTGACCGAATTAAAAACAGCACCTCCACCCCCGATGCCACCTCCACCATCAAATTGATAGAGGAAGAGGCGGCCAGCGCCATAAGAGAGGAGATGCAGGCAGACCAGCCATACTACCGCAAAGACAAGGACGACAATATTTTGGCTCTGGTTATTACCACGGCCGATACGCCGGAATACAAAGAGGCGGGAGAATTCGTGGCCAGAATGTGGCGGGCCGTGGGAGCGCAAACCAGCGTGCGCCTGGCCAGCAGTCTGGAACTGACCAAAGATATTTTGAAAACCCGCGACTATCAAATCCTGCTTTACGGCGAAATCGTGGGCAGCGACCCGGACCCGTATCCGTTTTGGCATTCCTCGCAGACCAGCTACCCGGGGCTGAACCTGGCGCTTTTCGCGGATAGAAACGCGGACAAAATTCTGGAAGAGGCGCGGGGCAAGGCCGAGCCGGAAAAACGGGTTGAGCTTTACAAAAAATTCCAGGAGATTCTATTCAAAGAAAAACCGGCCATATTCCTTTACGCTCCCACCTACGAGCTGGCCGCGAATAAAAATATAAGAGGAATTTCCCTAAACCAGATTTCCAATCCGCCGGAACGATTCGCGGATTTAAAAAATTGGTACGTGAAAATGAAAAGGAAGTGGAAGTTTGGAAAATAATCCACGCCGGGGTGGTGAAATTGGTAGACACGCTAGCTTCAGGAGCTAGTTCTCGCAAGGGAATGGAGGTTCGAGTCCTCTCCCCGGCACAACTTGGAGGTTCGTCCGGTCATACGACCGGACGCCCAGTCAAATGACTGGGCGAGTCCCTCCTTGCCCACGTCTTTTTCCTCCCCTTGTTAAGGGGAGGATTAAGGAGGGGTATTCTTAATTATTAAAGAGAAATATATGATTAGACAACATTCACGAGGACGGCATCAGCGCGCGCGACGCGCCTATAACACGCCGCCCAAAGAAGCGCCGGCGCAAAGCGCGAACGGCAAGCCAAATATTATCCGGCCCATCTACCAAAAGCCGTCGTTTTCGCGTTTCAAAAACGATGATTTGAAACTAAAAATCGCGGTCTTGGGCGGGCTGGAAGAAGTGGGTCGCAACTGCACTTTATTTGAATACGACGGCGATATTATTTTGGTTGACATGGGCCTGCAATTCCCCGAAGAAGATATGCCCGGCATTGATTACATCATTCCCAACATCGGCTATCTGAAAGGCAAGGAAAAAAATATCCGCGGGGTGATTATCACCCACGCTCACTACGACCACATCGGCGGCATACCCCACCTGATTCCGGCTCTCGGCTATCCCCCGATTTACGGCCTGCCGCTGACGAACGCCATCATCAAAAAGCGCCAGGAGGATTACCGTGGCCTGCGGCCGCTAAACATTCATAATATAAATGTGGCTGATAAGTTGCAATTAGGAAATTTTGAACTGGAATTTTTTCACCTGAACCACAACATCCCCGATTCCATGGGCGTGGTGATTCGCACTCCAGAAGGCGTAGTGGTGCACACCGGCGACTGGAAATTTGACTACCAACCGGCCGGCGAACAGCCCGCGGACTTGCAAAGAATAGCGTCCATCGGCAGTCAGGGCGTGCTGGCGCTTTTGTCCGACAGCACCAATGCCTCGTCCCCGGGCCACCAGATCTCCGAGTCCGAAATCCGCACCAATCTGGATGACATCATTGCCAAGGCCCCGGGCCGCATAATCATCGGCACTTTTTCTTCGCTCTTGTCGCGCATCAAGCAGATTATTGAAATCTCCGAAAAACTGGGCAAGGTGGTGGCCCTGGACGGCTTTAGCATGAAAAGCAACGTGGCCATTGCCAAAGAACTAAACTACATGCGATTCAGTCCCAAGACCTTGATTGACCTAAACCGCACGCGCGATTACCCGGACAACAAGGTGGTCATCGTGTGTACTGGCGCCCAGGGAGAAAAAAACGCTTCCCTAATGCGTATTGCCAGCGGCGAGCACCGCTTGATAGAACTGACGCCCGGGGATACGGTGGTGTTTTCTTCTTCGGTTATCCCGGGCAACGAGCGCACTGTTCAGCGCCTCAAAGACACTCTTTTTCGCAAAGGCGCCGAGGTGATTCATTACCAGATGATGGACGTGCACGCCGGCGGGCACGCCAAGGCCGATGACGTGAAGCTAATGATACGCCTGCTTTCGCCCAAGTATTTTATTCCCATTGAAGGCAACCACTTTTTATTGCACTACAACGCCAAGGTGGCTGAAAGCATGGGCTTTCCCAAAGAAAATATTTTTATCGCCGACAACGGGCAAGTAATGGAATTTTTCCGCGGCGCCGGCCAGCTCACCAGAACCAAACTGCCGGCCGATTACGTGTTCGTGGACGGCCTGGGCGTGAGCGATGAAACCAACATTGTTTTGCGCGACCGGCAAGTCCTGGCCGAAGACGGCATGATTGTGGTGATAGCCACCGTGGACAGCAAAACCGGCAAGCTGGTGCAAAACCCGGATATTATTTCGCGCGGGTTTGTGTTTTTGAAAGAAAACAAGGAGCTGATAGAAGACCTGCGCCACCGCGTAAAAAAGCTGGTTACCGACAGCGACCCGCTTTCCTGGGCCGACACCAACAACATCCGCAACAAAATCCGCGACTATGTGGGACAATTTCTGTTTTCCAAAACCGAAAAACGCCCCATGGTGCTTCCAGTGGTGATAGAGGTATAAATAATCGCTGGCTCCATAGTCCCCGACTAAGTCGGGGCTGTGGAGCCGTATTGCAAACTGGCTCCACACAGAGTATGGAGCCAGCGGGTGTAGAAAATCGCTGGCTCCATAGTCCCCGACTAAGTCGGGGCTGTGGAGCCGTATTGCAAACTGGCTCCACACAGAGTATGGGGTCAGCGAGCAAAGGGAGGGGTTTTACAAATACTTCTTTACTGCTTCAGCGGATTTTTTGAACTTCTTTTGCTCAACCGAAGGCAATTTCAACGGCCAAATTTTCACAATCCCCTTTCGGCCCAGCACCGCCGGAACGCCCAGACAGACACCGCTGACACCGTTCCAGCCGTTCAGACGCACCGAGAGGGGTAAAATTTTATTTTGATCATAAAGCACCGCTTCTATAATATCCGCCACCGTCAAGGCGATGCCGTAAAAAGTGGCGCCTTTGCGGTTGATGATTTCATAGGCCTCATTTTTTACCTTTTCCGCGATTTTATCCAGCTCTTTGGTCTTGATGAAATTGGTCACCGGCGCGCCGCCGATCGTTACCGTTGACCAGGCCGCGAATTCGCTGTCGCCGTGCTCGCCGAGCACAAAGCCGCTCACGCTGTGCGCGTTCACTTTCAATCTGACGGCCAGCGCGTGCCGCAGGCGCGCCGTATCCAGCGCCGTGCCCGTGCCAAACACCTGGGCGCGCGGCAAACCCGAAACTTTTTGCGCGACGTGGGTCAGCACGTCCACCGGATTGCTTATCATTATTACAATCGCGCTCGGCTTGATTTTGCCGATGGATTTGAAAATGGATTTTATCACCGCGCGATTTTTCTTCACCAAATCCAGGCGCGTTTCCCCGGGCTTTTGCGCCAGCCCGGCCGTGACTACGATGATATCGGCATCGGCCGCGTCTTTGAAATCCGCGCCCTTCACATTGCCGGTTTCCACGAAAGACAAACCGTCGGCGATGTCCATTACTTCGCCTTTTTCTTTTTTCTCGTTCAAATCAATCAAGAGCACCTCCGAGGCCAAATTTTTGACCATGTCCGTGTAGGCCACGGTGGAGCCCACGGCCCCGGCGCCGATAACCGCGATTTTTTGCGCGGGGTATTTTTTGTCAGGCATAATAATAAATTATTTTATTCTTTCAAGTCCTTCATCAGCGAACTGGCCGGACTAACTTCGCCCGCAGGCATTGGCATAAGCTCAAAATAATTGTCCGCTGAACCTGCTTCGCGGACCAACAATACGTTAAAACGCGCTTTGCCTTCTTCTGTCTGCAAAACAAAATCACCGATTTCTTGAGGCACAACTGCGTGGGTTAGGATACTGCTTGTTTGCGGGCCGCTCTTTTCTTTGGTTAAATCAAAGAGCCCTTGTAAAACCTCAACGGCCTCCTCGCGAGGCAAAGTCCTGCCTTTTGTTTCAACCGCGAGCGCGTTTATGGCCATCTTGACCTCGGCCATTAAAGCCCGGCGCCGCTTTTCCTCCTTGTCTCCTTCCCTATCCCCTTTGCCTTCATTAAACTCTGTCATACATAAATTTCAAATCTCCTTTTTAGATAGTATAGCAAACAAAAACGCCCCTGTTAAGGGGGCGTTTGTGGTTCATGGTTATAAGCCGAATTTTGTACCCCGACGTTACGTCGGGGCGATGTTCATTTCTCTGGTCTTGACATTGCTGTCAAAATCTTAGCGAGCGAACTTTTTATCCCGACTAAGTCGGGACTCTGCTCTTGCGCCAGACAGGGCTTGGCACTCTTCGACGTTGCCGCCGAAGGGAGTATGGTAGCTTTGGTCTCGAGAACCACAACTCCCATACACTTTTCACCTTTGACGAACCCCGACTAAGTCGGGGTGAACGTCCGCCTGTGGCGGACTCTCATGAATCGCTAGTATTGTCTCTGTGCCGCTTTCCCTACGCCGACGTTGCCGCCGACGTGGCGGGTGTTACCCGTTGCCTTTTTCTTTACCGGCTAGTTCCGCTAAGGGCGGACAGACGGAAAGGGCGTTCGGACTTTCCTTCCCGACTAAGTCGGGACGAACATCTGCCACGAACTGATTAAATGTAGCACAAAAACGCCGACTTGTCAAGACAGCTAAAAAAGAGTAAAATGGCAGTATGAAAAGACTTGACTACACCTTTACTTTTCTCCAACTTCCGGTGGATTACCTGATGCTTATTCTGGCCGGCTTTAGCGCCTATGGTTTGCGCTTCAGCAAATTCGCGGTCTCCATCCGCCCCATCATGTTTGACTTGTCCTGGAGTAAATATTGGCCCACAGCGCTTTTGGCCGCCGCGGGCTGGGTGATTATTTTCGCCCTGGCCGGGCTTTATCACTCCAACCCCAACCGCAAATTACTGCGCGACCTGTCCCGCGTGCTCTTCGCCTGCTCCACCGGCTTCGCGGGCATCACCATTTACGTTTTTTTCACCCTGCAAAAATTTGATTCGCGCTTTTTGGTTTTGGCCGGCTGGATTTTGGCCGCGCTCTATGTGAGCGCTGGCAGAATTATCATGCGCGGTCTAAAATTATTATTTTATAACCTGGGCCTGGGCCTGCGCCGCACGGTGATTGTCGGCTCGCAAATCATGGCCGAGCAGATTATCGGCGCCCTGGGCGGCCGCCAATATCTGGGGTACAAGGTAGTCGGTTTTTTTGACTGTTTTGATATTAGCTCGGCCAAAAAAATCGCCGCCCTTTCCCCGGATGAAATTATTTTCGCGGACCCCAAAGCCCACGGCGAGGAAGCCGTGGACGCGGTGGATTTTGCCAACGAGCACCATATCGCCTTCAAGTACTCGGCCGACCTCTTTTCCACCATCTCCACCAACATGACTGTGTCCACCATTGCCGGCATTCCCATCATAGAGCTGGGGCGCACGCGCCTGGTGGGCTGGGGCATGATTGTCAAGAGAATTTTTGATATTCTCGGCAGTCTGATTTTGTTAATTTTCTTCTCGCCTATTTTCGCCCTGGCCGGCCTGGCTGTGCTGGCGGAAACCGGCCGTCCGGCGCTGTACCGCAACAGGCGCGTGGGGCAAAACAACCGCGAGTTTATCGCCCTAAAATTCCGTTCCATGCGCCAAAAAGATTGCGTGGGGGAAGAATACGACAATGCCAAAAAAGCCCTGGCCAAAGAGCAAAAACTAATAGAAACGCAGAGCGCGAAAAGCGGCCCGATTTACAAGATTAAAGACGACCCGCGCGTCACCAAAGTCGGCGCCTTTATCCGCCGCTGGAGCATAGACGAACTGCCTCAACTGTGGAATGTGTTACGGGGGGAAATGAGTCTGGTGGGTCCGCGCCCGCACCAGCCCAGGGAAGTGAATAAATACCCATCGCGCCACAAAATCGTCCTGGCCATCAAACCGGGCATCACCGGCCTGGCGCAAATTTCCGGCCGCAGCAGTTTAAGTTTTGAAGAGGAAATCCGGCTGGATACTTTATATATAGAAAAATGGAGCATCATTATGGATTTGATTATTTTGCTTAAAACCCCCTTTATTGTTTTGCGCAAAGAAGGCGCGTGGTGAGACCCCTATGAAAATTGCCCTGGTCCATGATTATCTGGCTCAAGACGGAGGGGCCGAGCGCGTACTGAAAACGTTTCATGAAATCTGGCCGCAAGCGCCTATTTTTGTTCTTTTCCACAACAAAAAAATGATAGACAGCCTGCCCGAGGCTAAAATCAATCAGTCGTTCATCTCCCGCCTGCCTTTCGGGAAAAAATTTTTTCAATGGTATCTGCCTCTCATGCCCGTGGCCACGGAAAAGCACAACCTGCATGAATTTGACGTGGTGCTTTCTTCCACCAGTTCATTTGCCAAAGGCGTGCTCACGCGGCCCGAAACCCTGCACATCTCCTATTGCCACACTCCCCCGCGCTATTTGTGGACCGAGGCCCACGAATATCTAACCGACCTGCGCCTGAACCGCGCGGTCAAAGCCCTGCTCCCGCGCATCATTTACAAACTGCGCATGTGGGACCAGATGAGCGCGGACCGCGTGGATTTTTTCATCGCCAACTCGCGCACGGTGCAGTTGCGCATAAACAAGTATTACCGCCGTGCGAGCGATTTGATTTACCCGCCCGTGGACTTGGAAAAATTTCGCGTCGCGCCCGCCATCAGCGACTACTTCGCGGCCGGCGGCCGGCTGGTGCCTTATAAAAAAATTGACCTGGTCGTGAAAACTTTCAACCGGCTGAAATGGCCCCTGAAAATTTTCGGCGTGGGGCCGGAGCTAAACGCTCTGCAAAAAATGGCCAAGCCGAACATAGAATTTCTGGGAAAAATTTCCGATGAAGAGAAAGCGTCTTTGCTGGGTCAGGCGCGAGCGTTCATTCATCCGCAATTAGAGGACTGCGGCATCACGCCGCTTGAAACCATGGCCAGCGGCCGGCCGGTGATCGCCTATGCGGCCGGCGGGGCCACGGAAACGGTTTTGCCAAACGAGACCGGCGTTTTTTTCCACAAGCAAAATTGGGAATCGCTTTATAAAATCCTGCTTAATTTTGACCCATATTCCTGGGACGGCGAGCGCGTGCGCCAGCATGCGGCCAAATTCAACTCCGCCAATTTCAAGCAAAAAATAAAGGATTACGTGGAGCATCGGTACGAAGAATTCAAAAAGGGACTAAGCCAGGAAAGATTATTTGTATAATATATGCGCGTTGGCATTGATGTCAGGCCGCTGATGAATGACGTGCGCACCGGCATTGGCGAATACACGCATTTTTTGCTGGACACTATTTTTGACATTGATAAAAAGAACGAATATTTTCTGTTTTACAACTCCGGCAAAGATGTCGGCGCCAATATTCCCCAGTGGACGCAAAATAATATTCATTATGTCGCGAGCAGATGGCCCAATAAAATTTTCAACGCGTCCATAAAATTTTTCAACCGGCCGCGAATCAAAGAGGTGGACATTTTTTTTTCTCCTAATCTCAACTTCACCGCCCTGTCGCCGAAAACAAAATTTATTCTCACGGTTCACGACTTGTCCTTTGAGCTGTTTCCGGAATTTTTTTCCGCCAAACAGCGGCTGTGGCACAAAATGATAAACCCGCGCAGACAATGCCAGCGGGCCGATATTATTATCGCGCCCTCTGAAAACACCAAGCGGGATTTGAGGGAGATATATAATATAGAAGAGAAAAAAATAAAAGTGATTTACCCGGGAATATGTCATCCCGACCCGCCACAGGGCGGGGAGGGATCTCTGTTCACGGCTGGCTCCATAATCCCCCCCACAGGGGTGGAGCTAAACTGCAAGCTGGCTCCACAGCCCGCCTTTGGCGGGATTATGGAGCCAGCCAATTCCAATCCCTACATCCTCTTCCTCGGCACCATTGAGCCGCGCAAAAATATTATCGGCCTGATAGAGGCGTTTGAAAAAGCCTGCCCCTCGCTCCCGGCGCCTTACACCCTCGTTATCGCCGGGGCCGCGGGCTGGAACAATAAACAGATTTACGAACGCGCCAAAAATTCCCCCATTAAAGATAAAATTAAAATTTTGGGATACGTGCGGCCGGAAGAAAAGCCGGCTCTGTATGCCGGCGCGGCCTTGTTTTGCTATCCCAGCATTTACGAGGGCTTTGGTTTTCCGGTTTTGGAAGCCATGTCCGCGGGGACTCCGGTTTTAACCTCAAACCGCTCTTCCCTGCCGGAAATAACGAGCGGCGCCGCGCACCTGGTAAATCCAAACAATGTTTCCGACATGGCCGCAGGCATAATAAACATTTTAACCAACGAAAAACTGCGCAATTTTTTGAAAGAAAAGGGCCAAGAGCAGGCCGCGAAATTTTTATGGCAAGAAGCGGCGGAAAAATTTTTAAGCGTTATTCGCTCTTTGTAAAAACCGCCAAACGTAGTAAAATAATAAACAGTAATTGATTTTAGTTAAAAAAACAGAAAATGCTCAATAAGAAATAAATAAGTTAAAGATCAACTAGAAACCGACGAGTATGGCAGAAAAAAAAATCCTCATCCTGCACGACTACTTCCTGTACAAAGGCGGCGGAGAACGGCTGGTGATTTCTTTGGCCAAGGGTTTGGGGGCCGATATCGCCACGGCTTTTATCGCGGCCGGCGCCTTTGACCCGCGCGACCACGGCATCAAAACCTTTGAATTATACAAAGAGAGCCGTTTTTCGCGAATCCCCGGCTTCAGATATTTGCAAACGCAATTCGCTTTTTTGCTCAAAACCGGCTTTGCCAAAAACTACGATGTCGTTATTTACAGCGGCGACTGCCTCACAGCGCGATTGCGCCTAACCAAACCAAAAAGCATCGCCTACATGCATACTCCTCCGCGTCATTTGTACGACGCCTATAGCGAACGCCTGCGCGAATATCCGTTGTGGAAAAAAATAATTTTTGTTCCCTTTGTTTGGTTCAACCGTTTGCGCTTTTCTTATTTAACAAAAAAAATGAACGTGATCGTCACAAATTCTCAAAACACGCGCGCGCGCATCAAAGAGTATTTGGGATTGGATTCCATTGTCGTTTATCCGCCCTGCGATGTCGTGCCCTTGTCCAATCTGGGCTACGGCGATTATTTTTTTTCCTGGGCCCGGCTCTATCCGATTAAACGCGTGGATAAGATCGTGGAGGCCTTTGCCGCCATGCCGGATAAAAAACTGGTGGTGGCCTCGGGCGGGCCGGATCTGGAAAAAATCCAAAAACTGGCGGCCGGCTGCCAGAACATCAAAGTGCTGGGCTGGATCAGCGACCAAGAATTGGAACAACACCTGGGCAAATGTTTGGCCACCATTTACGTTCCGGTGCGCGAGGACTTTGGCATGAGCGCGGTTGAATCCATGAATGCAGGCAAACCGGTAATCGGCGCGGCCGAAGGCGGGCTCTTGGAAATAATTGAACACGAAAAAAACGGCTTTCTGCTAAAACCCGATTTTAGCGCCGAAGATTTACGCGCGGCCGTACGCGCCATGACCGCGGACAAAGCCGCGGCTATGGCCAATGCCTGCCTGGCCACGAGCAAAAAATTCAGCGAGCAAAACTTCATTGAGGGAATGAAAAAAATAGTGTATAATGTCATTGCGAGGCCGAAGCAAACCCATGCCCAACGATAGGGATTGCTTCGCCACTTCATGGCTCGCAATGACAGCGACACAATGGCTAAGATACAACTGCGCCGGTGCGCTCTTTGCCAAGAGCCCGGCCACAACAAATCCACCTGCCCCCAGCGGCACGATTTTGAAGTAGCCAAGCCCTCCGCGGCCCTGCATTTTTTTGTGCACCACACGAACCGCGACTCTTCCCCTTCTCCGCACGTAGTAAACCTCAAAGAAAAAGAGGAGCTCTGGCGCGACATAGAATCTTGCGAGCCAGAACACGGCCCGAAAAATGACGACTATTATTTTTATCACATCAAACACGCTGGCCACGACGACCCGCGCCAAACCCCGGTCGTCAATATCCTGCCGCAGGACCTGGACGCGCCCACGCCGCGGCCCTTGCCCAAAAAAAGCCAGCCCAAAAACGACAAAAAATTTTTCTCTGGAGCCGTGAGAAGCTTTAGGAAAACGTTTACTCCGGCGCGGGCCGCAGTCATTGTCTCTATTCTCACGCTGGTCGCGTTCGCCCCGTCCAGCGCGCAAAATTACTATCTAAGCGTGAAGTCAACCGCGGCCACGGCGGCCGAAAGCGGCGCCGCCGCTTTTTCGGCCCTGCGCGATTCCACCGCCGCCATTATGAGCGGCCAGCTGGACCTGGCGAGGAGCGCGCTGGAAAACGCCCTGCGCAATTTCAATCTGGCAGTGGAAACATTAAACAGCAACCATCGTTTTTTACAAACCGCCGCCGCCAGCCTGCCTATTGTGGGCCGCGACGTTTCGGGTAAGCAAAAACTGCTGCTGGCCGGCCAAGCCATTGCCCGCGGCAATGCCGAGCTTTTGCAAGGCGCGACGGAAATGGAGCGCGCAGACGCTGACCTGGCAAAAAAACTTAACGGCCTGGTGTCTTATATACAGCTATCCGTGCCGGAATTTCAAAAGGCCCTGGCCAGCCTGAAGGACGTAAGTGACGACAGCCTGCCGGAAAATTTTCAGCCGGCCCTGCAAACCGTTAAATCGGTTTTTCCCGCGCTGGTAAATGATTTAAGCGACATCGCGCGCCTGGCCCAATCCATTTCCGAAATTTCGGGCGCCCGGGGTTTGCGCCGCTATCTTTTAATTTTCCAAAATCCAAACGAAATCCGGGCTACCGGCGGATTTATGGGCAGTTTCGCCCTGCTGGAAATAGAAGACGGCAAAATGCGCAATCTGACGGTGCCGCCCGGGGGTTCATACGACCTGCAGGGTCAGCTGGACACCTACCTGGAGCCGCCGGCGCCCCTGCTTCTTTCCAACAAGCGCTGGGAATTTCAAGACGCAAACTGGTTTCCGGATTTTCCGGCCAGCGCCCAAAAAATTCTTTGGTTCTATCGCCACAGCCGCGGCATTACGGCCGACGGGGTCATTGCCATAAACGCCACTGCGCTAAACCGCGCGCTTGAGCTCACCGGGCCCGTGGCGGACAAAAAACGGGGGCTGATTTTGGCCAAAGACAACGCCCTGGACGTCATTTCCAAGGTGGTGGAATTTGGTCCGGAAAAGAAGGACAAAAAACCAAAGCAGATTTTATCCGACCTGGCGCCAATTTTCGCGGACTATTTTCAAAATCTTAAAGCCGGCGAAACCCTGCCCGCCCTGTCCTCCCTGCTTGACGCCTTGCAAAAAAAAGAAATTCAGGTATATTTCAACGACAAGGCAACGCAGAACATTATGGAAGAATTCGGCTGGGCCGGCAAAATGGCGAATACCTACCCGGACCAGGATTATTTAATGGTGGTTAATTCCAATCTGCAGGGTCAAAAAAGCGACGCGGCCATTTCCCAGCTGGTCAGTCACCAGGCGGTAGCGCAAGCCGACGGCAGTATCATAGACAGCGTGGTGATAGAACGAAAACACAACGGCGTCCCCGGCGAACCACTCTACGGCCAGACCAACATAGATTATATCCGCGTCTATGTGCCGGCCGGCAGCGAACTCAAGAGCGCCAGCGGTTTTGTCTGGCCCGATGAAAAAAAATTCAAAGCCCCGGCCGCCTTTTATCAAAAAGACGCTTTCCTGGCCGGCCTGGAAAAAGAAATAGCCATAGACGACAGGTCTGGCACGCGCGTAACCGATGAATTCGGCAAAAGGGCTTTCGGCAACTGGCTCATCACCGAACCGGGCCAGACCAGCCGCGTGGAATTCGTATATCAGTTGCCTTGGCTGGCTTTTGCCGCCGATAAAGCAAACTCGCTAAAATGGGCGGAAAAAATTTTTGGCGGAGCAATTTCGGCCCGCTATCAGTTGGTGGCTCAAAAACAATCCGGGGTGGAGTCCGCGTTTGAAAGCCAATTTATTTTCCCGGCCGGTTGGACGCCGGTTTGGCGCCAGGGCGAAAATATGACGTTGGCCGGAAACGGCGCCGATGTTTCCCAAACTATGTTGGACACGGACAAGATTTGGAGTTTGGTTTTAGAAAAAGAATAACTATAATTTTATGGAAAAAGACCCCCGATTTGTCTCTAAATCTTTGGACAATCCGGAGGAGCCGGCCAAAGTCATAAAACCGCGCCGAAAAGTGACACGCAAAAAAATCGCGCCGGTCAAAAGGGTGAGCAAAAAAGAAAGGCAAATCAATTCCCAGCTCACTTCCATATACAGCGACGCCAACGGCCGCATCCCCAGCATGGACCGCATTATCATCAAACGAAATCATCCGCTGGTGAAGATTTTTTTCTTTCTGCTCGTCGTGGGCGGGGCCCTGGCCGCGGCGGCCTGGTCTGGCCTTTTGGTTTTGCCGGAAAAAAAATTCGCCGAAGAAAAAGTGTCGCTAGTCGTGCGCGGGCCAATGGCCGCCGCCCTGGGCGCCACCACCACCTATACTATTGCCTACAAAAATGACCAAAACGCCACTCTGAATAACGCGGTGCTCTCGACGCAATTTCCCAAAGACTTTGTTTATCTCTCCAGCGAACCAACGGCCCGCAACTCGGGCAACAGCGAATGGCAGCTGGGCTCGGTGGGCCCGGGCGAGGGCAGACAAATCACGATTACCGGCCTGCTCTACGGCCGGCCCGGGGGCGAGCAGTCGTGGCGCGTCTTTCTCACCTACCGGCCGCAAAACATGAACTCTGACTTGCAAAAAATCGCCATCTACAACGTGGCCGTGGAAGAGGCCGGCGTGTCGCTCGCTATTGCCGGACCGGCCAAGGCTGTCTTGGGAAACAAAGCAGAATATACTTTCCGCGCCACCGCCGCCGACAAATGGCCGGCCGGCAAATTGGAGCTCCAGCCAATCCTGCCGGATAATTTTTACCTTGTTTCTTCCTCGCCGGCTTTGGATAAAAACAAAATTTGGACCATTAAAAATACGCCCGCGACCAGCACTATTGTTTATAAAATCGCGGGCAAGTTCAGTACTTCCTCGGAAAACGCGGCGGTCATAAAAGGAACCCTGTCGCTGGCGGCCAAAGAAACCGGCCGGCTGTTTGAGCTGGCCAGCGCCGGCGCCGACACCCAGTTGGAAGACAACGACATCAGTCTTAATCTGGCAGTCAACGGCTCCACCGGCAATATGAACGCGAGCCCGGGAGAACTGCTCAATATGTCGCTGTTTTTGAAAAATATGACGCGGCTGGAAATGAAAAACGCGGCCATCAAGTTGGCGATAGACGCGCCTTCGTACAAAAAACAAAGCGTGCTCAACTGGACGGAAATCACCGACGAACTGGACGGCGTCATCAGCGGAGCCCAGCTTGGAGATAATGTGCGGCGGGGAGAAATCACCTGGGACAAAGCCAAATTGCCCGCGCTGGCCAAACTAAAGCCCAATGACTCGGCGAGCATAGACGTGCGCCTGCCCATCAAAGACAGCCAGGCATTCGCCTTGGCCGAACTGAAAACCTTTGAAATAAAAATCGCGGCCGAGCTGACTTACACCGACAACAACAACAAAACGCAAGTCCTGGCTACCGCTCCCATCGTCATCAGATTAAATTCCGACCTTAAGTTAGAAGTGCGCGATACCATCACGAGTGGCGACGCGGCCAAAGAAGAGCATAAAGCCGTGTGGGTGCTGACCAATAATTTTCATCCGGTGAAAAACATAAATATATCCGCGGATATCTACGGCCTGATTGACTGGTTTGGCGGCAATACCTCCACGGTGCCGGCCGGCCAGCTGACCTACGACCCCAAGGCGCAAAAAATCACGTGGACCGTAAACGAGATGCCGCTTTCCGTGGATACCCTGGCCCTGCCGTTTACTTTCACTTTGAAGCAAAAAAATACCACGCAAAAAGTGCTGGTATCAAAGGCGCATGTGCAGGCCGTGGATGCGACCACCGGCGAAGCGCTTGATTTTATGGGCGATGCCATCGGCCTCAATCCTTAGCATCCAAAAATTTTTCAACCAACTCTTCGGCCTTTTTTGGGTCGCTTCCCTCAATCCATTTTATCCTCTGGTCGCGCTTAAACCATGTAATCTGGCGCTTGGCGTAATTTTTTGTGTCTTTTTTGAGCGTCGCCAAGGCCTGCTCCAAACTCATCTCGCCGCGCAGATAATAGCCGATTTGCCGGTAGCCGAGCGTGCTCATGCTGGGCAAATCCCATCCGTATTTTTGCTTGGTTAAGCCAGACACTTCTTCAAGCAGGCCGCGCTTAATGTATGAATCGCATCTTTCCTCTATGCGCTTTAACAAAATTTCTTTGGGCCAGTGAAGGCCGATTTGCAAAACGTCAAACAAGGGCGCGCCCTTTTTTCTTTGCGATGAAAATGACGCGCCCGTGATTATTTGCACTTCCAGGGCGCGAATCACGCGGCGCGGATTTTTGAGGTCAATTTTACGGGCGCCGGCCGGGTCAAGTTGCCGCAACAACCTGGCCAACTCGTCCAAACCCTTGCTTTCCAGACTGCGGCGCAAATTTTTGTTTGGCGCGATGGCCGGGATGTCAAGATTGTCAATTAAAGACCAGAGGTAAAGGCCGGTGCCGCCCACGACAATCGGCAATTTCCCGCGCGCGCTGATATCGCGGCAAATTCTGATTGCCGCGGACTTAAAATCAGCCACCGTGTAATTTTTGCCCGGGTCTATGATGTCCATCAGATAGTGCGGCACGGCTTCCACGAAATACGCTTTGTGCCGGCCGTGGCGGCGCCACTCGCCCACGGGCTTGTCCGTGGCAATGTTCATTTTTTGATAAATCTGCCGCGAATCAGCCGAAACAATCTCGCCGTTAAATTTTTTGGCCAGCGCGATGCCCAGCTCGGTTTTGCCCGAAGCCGTGGGCCCGACAATGGCGATGATTTTAGGAAGAGACATAGGTCGTTCCCCTCCCCTTGATATCTGCGGATATTTACTCATTCGTTCGGAAGTAAAAGTATAAACTTTTACTTCACTCACTCATTTCGTAAATAAGGGGAGGGTTAGGGAGGGGTAAAATAATTTCACCCTTTAAGACCCAAACATCAGCGGAAGTAATCTTAACATCCAAAATTTTTCCAATCAAATTTTTTGCGCCGGCAAACTGCGCGAGCTTCATTTCCGAAGAGTTGCCCGAGCAAATCCCTGCCTCGCATTTGTCCGCCAATACCGAAACTGTTTTGCCGATGTATTTTTGATTTTTGCGATAAGTTGTTTCTTCCATCAATTCTTGTAAAATCTGCCAGCGGCGCTTTTTTTCTAGGCGCGGCACATCATCTTTGAAGGCCCTGGCCGCGGCCGTCCCACTGCGCTGACTATACATGGCCGTGTAGGAAATGTCAAAATCACACTCTTTGTACAGAGCCACCGTGTTTTGAAACTGTTTCTCGGTCTCGCCGCAAAAACCCGCGATAATATCCGTGCCAATGGCGATACTTGGTTTGGCCTGGCGGATTTTTTTTATCAAATCAATATATTGCTCCCGCGTGTACTGGCGATTCATCTTGCGCAAAATTTCATTATCCCCGCTTTGAACCGGCAGGTGCAGATAATTCACCTGCTTGGGCAGTTTCAGCGCCTCTATTTGCGCGTCGGAAAAATAACGCGGGTCCGCGGCGGTAAAATGCAAGCGCTCCAACCCAGCCAACTTATTCAGCTCTTTCAGTAAATCGACGAAACTGTCCCCCTCCCCCTTTTTAAGGGGGAGGTTGGGTAGGGGTAAATCCGGATCGCGGTAATTATTCACCACCTGCCCGAGCAGAATAATTTCTTTCGCGCCATTTTCAATCGCTATTTTTACCTCGTTAATAATTTCTTTGGCCGGCCGGTTTTTCTCGCGGCCGCGCGCCTGCGGCACCACGCAATAGGTGCAATAATTATCACAGCCGGTCTGAATAGTGATAAACGTTTGAAATCTACTCGTTCGCGCCGGCGCCAACTCTAAATAATCTCCAAGGTCAGCGCCTCCCAGCCATCTTGACAGCACCCCCATTTCGTGTATCGGAAAATACAAGTCAACCCCTTTTAGCCTGCTTTTTAACTTCCCGTCTTTGTCGCGGCCCGGCATACAGCCGGTAACAGCGATTGTCAAATCCGGCTTTTTTGCCTTAAGTTGGCTCCAATTTCGCACTAGCCCGTGAACGCGGTCTTCGGCGCTTTGGCGCACCGAGCAGGTATTGACAATTAGTAAATCCGAGTTTTCGGCTTTGGCGCTTCTGGTCATCCCCAAGAAATTCAAAAAACCGGCGATTCTCTCTGAATCGTTTTTGTTCATCTGACAGCCGAAGGTAACGAGAAAATACTTCATTAGTTAGACAGCTTCTTTTTTGGCCGGCTTCCCAACTGAATCCTGGATACCATCGCGTGAATCCTATCAACAATCTGCCCAGCCTCATGTTCAATCGCGATTTCTTGCTGATTAATTCTTTGAGCCAACGACGTTCCTTTTTCCACAGCCTTTTTTTGCCGCTTGAGGTGAGTTTGATTTTGTCTCGCCTGCGCCTCGGTCCATTCTGCGGCCGCCAGCGCCAAAGCGCCCGCTTCAATTTCTTCCTCGGTCCATTTTGCCAGTTCAAACAAAGTTATCGGCCCATTTTTCTGGTCTATCTTTAACAGAATCTGTTTATCAACATTGTCCAGGGTCTCGTTTCTATTTATTTCGTCCAAAATACCCGCGTGAAAAATATCGCCTGATTCTCCATTCATATTGTTCTACATTATTTCCTCCCGCTGATTTCGGTTTTCAAGCGAGAGATAAAATTTTGTTTAGACATTTTTATCTGGTCCTTTTGCCCGCGCGCGCGAATCATCCACGGCTCGCCGCCGATTTCCTTGTCGCCCACCACCACCACGTACGGAATTTTGCGCTCGGCCGCTTTGCGGATTTTATTGCCCAAGGTTTCGTTGGCCTCGTCTGTTTCCACTCGTATGCCCGCGTCTTTCATTTCACCCTCAATGGCGCGAGCGCCACCGACGTGCTTTTCCGAAACCGAAGCCAACAAAACCTGGACCGGCGACAGCCAGAGCGGCCATACTCCCCCGTAATGTTCTATCAAAAACGCCGTGAACCGCTCGTGCGTGGACAGCGGGGCGCGATGAATGACAAACACCTCGTTATTTTCTTTGCCGCTTTCGTCCGTGTAACTCAACTCAAATCTTTTCTTGGCCGCGAAATCAAGTTGAATCGTTGACATCGTCTCTTCGCGCCCGACGATTGATTTGAATTGCACGTCAACTTTGGGTCCGTAAAACGCCGCTTCGTCGTCAACTTCAACAAAATCCACAAATGCTTCTTGGAGAACTTCACGAATAACGCTTTCGCAAAATTCCCAATTTTTTGGCTCATTGATATATTTGTCCAGACGCTCCGGGCTCCACTTGGACAAACGAAACCAATAATTTTTTAAGCCGAAAATTTCAAAATATTTTATATTTAATTGCAATACATCCATGAATTCTGCCTTGATTTGATCTTTGCGGCAATAAATATGCGCGTCATTCATGGCCAAACAGCGCACGCGCAACAATCCGGCCAGGGTACCGGATAACTCATTGCGGTAAACCGTGCCGTATTCAGCCATGCGCAAAGGCAATTCGCGATAACTGCGTTGGTTATGTTTGTAAATCAAATGGTGGTGCGGGCAATTCATGGCTTTCAGATAATACGTGCCATCATCCATTTTCATGGCCGGATACATACTGTCTTTGTAGTACGGCAAATGCCCGGATTTAATGTACAGCTCTTCCTTGGCCAAATGCGGAGTTACGACGCGCGTGTAGCCGTGTATGTTTTCCATCTCAATGGCTAACTTTTCTATCTCATTTCTTATCACAGTTCCGTTTGGCAACCACATGGCCAATCCTTTACCCACCATGTCATCAATAAAGAACAGGCCTTGCTCCTGCCCAATTTTGCGGTGGTCGCGCTTTTCGGCTTCGGCCAGCATGGCCAAATATTCGTCCAATTCTTTTTGCGAAGCAAAACAAGCGCCGTAAATTCTTTGCAGCATTTTATTTTTTTCGCTTCCGCGCCAGTAGGCCCCGGCCAATTTTGTCAGCTTGAACGCGCCGATTTCTTTAGCTGATTGCACGTGCGGCCCGCGACACAAATCCACAAATTTACCCGTTTTGTACAAAGATACAATTCCTTTTTTCGGCTTTTCGCCAATCACATCGGCTTCGTCTTTCGTCACTCTTGTTGTTCCCTTTTTCTTCAAATCCTTTAACAATTCAACCTTGTAATCCTGCTTTTCTTTTTTGAAAAACTTTACGGCGTCGTCAATATCCAATTCATTTTTTTCAAACAACAAATCTTTTTCAATCAGCTGGCGCGCCTTGATTTCTATCTTTTCCAAATCCGCTTCGCCAATGGGCTCTGAAAAATCTATGTCATAATAAAAGCCATTCTCCACCACCGGTCCCACGCCAAACTTGGCCTTGGGATAAAGCTCTTGTACCGCGGCCGCTACCACATGCGCGCACGAGTGGCGCATTGTCTCCAATTTTTTGTTTTTCTCGTACATATTTAATACAAACAATTAAAATTTAACAAAAACCCCAATACTACTTAAAGTATCGGGGTCCTTCATTTTTGAAAGACGGTTCCACCCGAAGTTTAACTTTTACCCTGTTAAATCGCCCCATAGGGACGTCGGCCTTTGGCCGAATTTAACAGGGTTGAATTTGTAGATACTCCGAGAGTGGTTAGTTCTCGTGCAAACGTATCGCTACGCACGGTTGATGCAAAGATTCCTCATCTGCCTCACCGGAACAAAATTTTCTAAATTAATATCCATTATGTCAATTCCCACAACTTCGCCTTTTTTATTATAATCCACCACCACATTTCCCGCGATATCAGAATCAACACTTTTTTCTTTTCTAAAGCGTATGGATAGAATGCGATCTTTTTTTATGAAATTGATTTTAGGCGCCATACTAGTGGAAAAATCTTTTTGGCAACGAATCTGTTGAAGCTTGTGCGATCACGGGCAATTTCGTCTGGACTGTTAATCGCGCCGATTACCTCTGTCCGCGATATACCCCGCTCGCGCATTCTTTTTATCGCGTGGGTAGTAAAACTGACCCGCATAGGGATAAACTATCAATAAATAGCTAAATAGTCAACAGCTCTACTTCTTCCCTTTTTTTGCTTTCTTGGGCGCTTTTTTGGCCTTCTTCATCGGGCCGCAAGCGCATTTGCAGCATCCCATAGAATAAAGTTAACTATTTCACATTTTTCACAATCACTTTTATCCTGTCCCCCACGCTCGGGGCCGTGCGCATCCAGGAGGGCGAAAATTTCACTTCCACGCCGACCACATGGCTGATGCCCATGATGTCGCGCTCAATCTCATCTTTCTTTTTGCCGAAAAAATTGCTGGCCGCGAAGCGCGAACCGTTTACGTCTATGGTCGCCAGCACGTCTTGCGTAGCCGCAATCCGGGCCGTCTCTTTTTCCAAATCATAATTGGCCAGAGAAATTACAGGCTCTTTGCCCACGGATAAAACTTTTTCAAAACTGACGTCCACTTTGCCCCGCACTTCTTTGGCGACCAGCTCATTCAAATCAGCGGTTTTAACGCTGACCATAGCCAGGGTGCTGGTGCCGGAAATGAAAAATTCCGAAACCTGGTCCCCGGCCTTGGCGCTGGCGCGGGTATCGCCGGTCTTTACGTCCACCACTGTTTTTACGCCCGCGTCCGGCGAAGCGAATTTTATTTTGGCTTGCTCTTTGATTTTAGACAAATAATCCAGCTCGGCCTGTTTTATGTCAGCCTCGGCCAGCACCCCGATTTTGCGCGTGCCGCCGGTCATGGCCTTGGCGCTTTCACCGTAAATGTATTTTTGCTTTTCAGCCGACAGCCCGGGAATGGTAAACTTGCTCGGGCCGATGTTGTACGCCGCGCCCTGGCCGTCGGCATAAACCCCGGCAATAATCTGCCCGTTCGCCGGCACCAGCACATTGTTGGCCAGCCTAAACAAAACCCCGTCGGCCGTGATAAATCTGGTAATTTTTACCAGCGTCTGGCTGGCCGAGGTTTTATTGTAAATGGTGATTTCGCCGGTCGCGGTCCCGTCTTCCTCTTTGTTGCCGGTGGGATAATATTTTTCGGTCCAGGCAAAAACAGCCGAGGTGACTGTGCCGCTGATGGCGCCCGGCCCTGCCTTTTTGGCCACTGGAATTTCCAAACTCACGTTTTTATTGTCGGTTTTGGCCACCACCACGATGGTGGCTTTTTTGGAGGTGAAAAAAATCACCACGCCGAGCAGGGCAATGGTGAGAACCAAAAAAGTAATCGCGATGGTGCGATAAAAACCGACCGGCGCCTCGGGCGTCATTTGGGTGGTTACGCGATGAGTAATCATATAATTATATTACACAATTATCGCCTTCAGCGCAAGGCTTATTCCGTCACCCTAAACACCTCCTCCACCGAGGTGATTTTTTGCAAGGCTTTCAAAAGCCCGTCTTGCGCCATGGTGACCATACCGCTTTTTACGGCCAATTCTTTGATAACATATTCCGAAACCTGGGCGCCCAGTATGGTCTGCTCCAATTCTTTGTTCATCGTAAAAATTTCATAAATGCCGATGCGGCCTTTATAGCCCAGGCCGCTGCACCCGGCGCACCCGCGGCCGCGATAAAATTGCAAATTTTTCAAATCAATTTTGGTTTTTTTCCCGGGCGGCAAACTGCCTAAAATCTCGGCCGCTCTTGCCATTTTTTCATTGTCCAGCTTGTCTTCTTCCATGCAACTTGGACAAACGCGGCGCACCAGACGCTGGCCAATGACCGAGTTGATGGCCGGAGCCAGCAAAAACGGCTTGACGCCCATAGACAGAAAACGCGGCACTGCCCCGGAGGCGTCGTTGGTATGCACCGTGGAAAGCATCAGATGGCCGGTAAGCGCAGCCTGAATGGCGATATCAGCCGTTTCCAAATCGCGAATTTCGCCCACCATGCAAATATCCGGGTCCTGGCGCAATAAACTGCGCAGGCCCTTGGCAAATGTGTAATCACGGCCCGGGTCAACCTGGCTTTGATTAATGCCCTCCATTTTTATTTCCACCGGGTCTTCCAAAGTGATAATTTTTACCCCGGGCTTGTTCAGCGCGCGCATGATGGCGTACATGGTGGTGGTCTTGCCCGAGCCGGTCGGGCCGGTCGTGATAATCATGCCGTTGGGCCGCTCCATTTCTCTTTTTAATTTGTCGTACGCGCTGCCGAGCAATCCAAGCTCGTCAAAAGTAACTCCCTTTTGACTGCTATGCAAAATTCTCATCACCACGCTCTCGCCCCAGGTGGTGGGCATGGTGGACACGCGCACATCCAGCGTGCCCGAAGACAAGCGCAAGGTAACGCGGCCGTCCTGGGGCTTGTCCGTAATATTTATTTTCAACGCGGCCAAAAGCTTGATGCGCGAGACAAATCTCTTCCACTGCTCTTTGGGCAAAACAGCCACATCGTGCAAAACCCCGTCTATGCGGTAGCGCACGGCGATGCCATTTTCTTCGGCTTCCACGTGGATGTCCGAAGAGTTGACTTTCAAAGCCGAAGCCACCATCAGGGTGAGGATGTCGGTGATGGAAACATTTTCAAAAAGGGTTTTCAAGTCGCGAAAGTCGGTGACGTTGGCTTTAAATTTTTCCAATTCTTCATCCGTGATATTGATGTCTTTGGAAATGGGTTTTATCTGGGGCAAGTTGGTATAAAGTTTCAATACGCTGTCAAAGCTGTGTTGTGAAATAAGGTAAAGCCGGGCGGCCACATGATGCCGTTCGCCGAATTGATAAACCAATTCTTTTATTTCATCGCCCGGCTCCACGCAAGCCAGCCGCGCGTCTTCTGGGGAAAAATAAAAACAGATAATTTTTTTATCGCGCGCTGTTTTTTCGGGTATGGCCGAAAGCGCCTCGGAGGAAATGGGAAACTTGGATAAATCTATAAACGGCAGACTCGCGCTGGCGGCCGCCGCGCCGGCCAGCTCTTCCCTGGCCTTGATATCCAGAGTTTTCATTTTTTGCTCAAATTTTTCTTCGGCCGATTCCTCGCCCTTGGCGGTTTTTTGGGCAGGCTTTTTCGCGCCGCCCGGGCCTTTGAGCAAGCTGTTAATTGAAGGAAAATCCGACATAGAACCACTAATCTTTTTCACTAATCACACTAACTAACGACAGACGCTTGGGTAATTACGCTCTGCGCGCTATCCAATGCAAAAAGCGCACGATGCGGCTGGGTATGCCCACATGATGCATTTTCACGAACAAATGCATCCAGATGCTGATGTTGTAGGCATTAAACACGCCAGCGCAGAGCGCGGCGAAAATCATCCAGAAAAATACCCCCACTGCCAACCCGCCCGTCACCAGCAGGGCGGACGGGCCCAAAAATCCGGCCAATAGCCACAAAATTAAAGACGGGGTAAAGGCCAGGAAAAATGACATAAAAACAGCGCCCACAAACAGCAGATTCAAAACGACCAGAATAACTCCCACTTCCAGCGAAACCAGCACGTGCTCCCAAAACATTTTCGCGCCCTTGGCCAGGGCCTCGGGCATTTTTACATTCGTGGCCACGGCATAGCCAATGGCATAGATTGAGACGGCGTACACGGCCACATAAACAAAAAACAGCAGGCCCAACACAAGCAAGACCCCGAAATTGACCGCCCAGCCGGCTTCACTCTCCAAAACAAAACTCAAATAGTACAGGAAGAGCGCCATCAGGGCCGTGGCCAAAATTTTACGCAAAAAATTTATTCCCAAGACGCGCCAAAAATGATTGACCCCGCGGCGCCAGGCCTTGGTCGCGTCGGCGCGCCCTTTTTTGTACCATTCTAAAGCATAGGCCGCAGCCGCGCCCTGGGCGCAGGCAGTAAGGCAGGCGGCCGCCAAAAGTATTAAAAGCAAAATGCCCACGGCCCAGGTAAGACCCACGATGCTTTGCCAGCCCGCGGGCCAATCAGCCGTAAAAAAATCCAGCCACCATAAATTGACGGCCTGGCCGCCGCGCAAGAATAAATAGAGCTGGCCGAAAAAATCGCTTAGGCCGAACTGGCCCAAAAAAGTGGCGGCCAAGCCAAAAATCCACAGCACTTTATGGCGCCAGACCAAATGCCAGGCCTTGGCCAGGGCCTCGGTATAATGCGGCTGATGCATAAAATAATATTAGAGACTTAGGTCTCTAATATTATACCACAATTTAGGACGCGCGGCTACTGGCCGGCGGTTTCCTTTTCCACGCCTAAAATTTGCTTGATTTCTTCCTGTTCAACCGTTTCTTTCACCATTAGAACTTCCACCAGTTTATCCAGCTTGTCGCGCCGCGCCACCACCACTTCCCGCGCGCGGGCCTGGGCCTCTTCCACCAAGCGCCGTATTTCTTCGTCTATTTGCTGGGCGGTCTTGTCGCTGTAATCGCGCTCTTCGTGAATTTCGCGCCCCAAAAATATCAGCTCTTCGTGTTCGCCGAACGTGCGCGCGCCCAAACTTTCGCTCATGCCGAAACGGGTAATCATATCGCGCGCCGCGCGGGTGGCGTTTTTCAAATCGCTGGCCGGGCCCGTGGAAACATCGCCGAAAATCATTTTTTCCACCACAAAGCCGCCCATCAGCATGGCCAGCTCGTCCTTAAATTGCGCCGAGGTGTGATAGCGCTTGTCCTGCGAGGGCATTTTTAGAGTATAGCCGCCGGCCTGGCCGCGGGAAATGATAGACACCTTGCGCACCTGGTCGCAGTTGGGCAAAAAATATCCCACCACGGCGTGGCCGGCTTCGTGATAAGCCGTTACTTTTTTGTCATGCTCGCTGATAACGCGCGTTTTTCTTTCCGGGCCAAGCAAAACTTTTTCCACGCTCTCTAAAATCTCCTGCTCACCGATTTTTTTCAGTCCGCGGCGCACTGTCAGGATAGCCGCCTCGTTGAGCAGATTTTCCAAATCAGCCCCGGAAAACCCGGGCGTGCGTTCGGCGATTTTGCGCAGGGAAAGGGTTTTGGCGAGCGGTTTGCCCACCGCGTGAATAGCCAGAATTTCTTCGCGGTCGCGGATGTCGGGCATATCCAGCACTACGCGTCTGTCAAAACGACCAGGGCGAAGCAGGGCCGGATCAAGTACATCTGGCCTGTTAGTGGCCGCCATAATAATAACGCCCAAATTCGGCTCAAAGCCGTCCATTTCCACGAGTATTTGGTTCAAAGTTTGTTCTCTTTCATCGTGCCCGCCGCCCAGCCCGGCTCCGCGCCGACGGCCAACCGCGTCTATTTCATCTATAAAAACAATAGCCGGGGCCACTTTTTTAGCTTTGTTAAACAAATCGCGCACGCGGCTGGCGCCCACGCCCACAAACATTTCCACAAATTCCGAACCAGACATGTGAAAGAAAGGCACATCAGCCTCGCCGGCCACGGCCTTGGCCAAGAGGGTTTTGCCCGTGCCCGGACTGCCCATCAGCAAAACGCCCTTGGGAATTTTCGCGCCCATATCAGCGAATTTTTTGGGGTCTTTCAAAAATTCCACCACTTCCACTAACTCCTGTTTGGATTCCACCACCCCGGCCACGTCTTTAAAAGTTTTTTTATTTTTTTCATCCGGCTTCATCTGTTTGGGATTGCTCTGGCCAAAACCCATGGCGCGATTGTTCATACCCTGCATGCCGCGCGTCATAAAGTAGAAGAAAAGGACGAAAATGATGAGAGGCAAAAGCGCGGGAAGCAGATTGGCCGCCCAAAATTTCCACGAGCTCTCGCTTTTTACTTCCACGTCCAAGGCCTTGCGCGCGTCTTCGGACACGCCATAATTTTTAATGATGTCGCCAAACGACTCGCCCGGCTCTTTTTGCACTTCCTGGAGTTTGGCCTTCTGGTCTTTCAGCTCGGCGCGAATAATACTGCCCTCCACGGTTATTTTTTTTATCTGTCCCGCATTTATTTCTTCCACCAGTTTGCCCACGCCGATTTTTTCCGGCTTTTTGTCTTCGCCGGTTTTCACCATGCTTAAAACACCGGCCACTAAGAGCAGTGAGATAAAAATGATGAGAAAATTCTTTAAAAAATTGCGCATAAATATTATTATGGTTTTAATCTGCCTATAGTTCTTGGAAACGGGATACACTCGCGAATATGCTCGGCCCCGGCCAGCCAGCGCACGGTGCGCTCCAGGCCGATACCAAAACCCGAGTGCGGCACGCTGCCATAGCGCCGCAAATCCAAATACCATTGGTAATCATCGGCATTCAGGCCTTCTTTTTTAATTCTTTCCAAAAGCAAGTCAAAATCGTCTTCGCGCTGACTGCCGCCGATAAGCTCGCCTCCGCCTTCGGTGGCAATCAGGTCGTCGTTTAAGACCAGTTCCGTGTTGGCGCTGTCGCGCTTCATGTAAAACGACTTGATGTTTTTGGGCCATTTTTCTATAAACACCGGCACAACGCTGTCTTTGGTTAAAAGTACTTCGTCGTCATTGCCCAAATCCTCCCCGTACTTTATATCAGACCCCAATTCGCGGAGTTTGGCAATGGCCTGGTCGTAAGTATAGCGCGTAAAATCACTGTCGGCTTTCTTCAAATTTTCCGTGTTTCTCTCCAGCGCCGCGAACTCCTCGGCGCAATGCTCTAAACAATATCTTATAATGTGTCTTACCAGTCCTTCCTGAATCCGCAAATTTTCTTCGTGTTCCACAAAAGCGGCTTCGGCGTCCATCATCCAAAACTCGGTAAGGTGTCTTTTGGTTTTGCTTTTTTCGGCGCGAAAAACCGGCCCGAAATCATAACAGCGCCCCACCGAGGCAATGGCCGCTTCTATATATAGTTGTCCGGACTGGGACAAATAGGCCGTGCCCAGGTCAAAATACGGCACCGGAAACAAAGTGGTGGTGCCTTCGCAGGCATTGGGGGTAAAAATCGGCGAGTCAACGCGAATAAAATTCTGCTGATGCAGATACTCGGCGATGGCAGTCATAACCGCGTCGCGCAGGCGAAGTATGGCCCACTGTTTTTTACTCCGTAGCCAGAGGTGGCGGTTGTCCATCAGAAAATCCGGACCATGCTCTTTTTTGGCAATGGGATAATCCGGCGATAAATTAACGATGGAAAAATTTTTCAAATGCAGCTCATACACGTCCGGCTTTTTAGGGTGCGCCGACACCGCGCCCGCGATAATTACCGACGATTCCTGCGTGGCGCGCTCAATTTCGTTCCAAATCTCGGACGCCAGCTCGTTTTTTATTGCCACGGCCTGGGTCCAACCCGAACCATCGCGCAATTCCAAAAAAGCAATCGGCCCCGAAGAACGTTTATTATACAGCCAGCCGCTTACCTCAATTTCTTGGCCAATGTGAGAGGAAAAATCCTTGATTAAAATTCGCATATCATTCATGTGTCAGCAGTTATTTATATCAAATTCCGGCAAAATAAGCAAGTTTGGACTCGCTGTGGCATTGGATAAACTCGGTGATAAAAACAAACAGATTTTCGCTCCTTACCTCGCCGGCCCTGGCCCATTTGCCGTCTGCCAGCGCCGCGAAGTCGCGCGCGTCTTGGCGGTCCAGTTTGACAAACCGTTCGCCCAGCCGCGCCTGACGACAAACGGAGCAAACTCGCCCGCCGCCCATCGGATAAAATACATAATCCCCGACTGCCGGCAACTGGCCGCAAGCCACGCACTTGCTCGGTTCTGGCTCAAAACCAAAACGCTTGAACAGCTTGACGATAAAACCATAAAGCAAACCTGTGCCGGCCGTCTCCGCTTTTTCCAGCCAAGCCAGCCAGTCAAACAACAAAGAAAAAATCCCGTCGTCTTTTTCCTCGGCCGGAGCCATCTTGTTCACCAAGGCGACCGCGTACTGGGCCATGAAACTTTTATCCAAATCGCCGCGGATGCCCGCGAATATGTTTATCGCGCGCGCCCGTATCAGCCGGTCCAATTCTTTGCCGACCACCACACCAAAATTTTTGGTATGGTGACAAGCCGCGAACTCCACTTCAATCAAACAAAACGGCTCCAGGGCCGATGAATTTTTGCTGATAATTTTTTTCACGCCTTTGGCCAGCGCCTCCACTTTCCCCCGCTCCAAGGTGTAGAGAAAAATTATTTGGTCGCTTTCACCAAAGTCGCGGCGTGATAAAACGATTGCGAGATGACTTGACATATTTTTCTGTATATGATAATATAATATTTAGAAAAAGGCTTTTGGCAAGGGGTTTATAAACCACAACGTCGAAAGTCCTTTTTTGCATTTAGGCGATTATTTATCCAGCGGAAAAACAGAAATAAACCACTTTTGATCAGTCTGCCGGTCTTCTTTAATTTGCACGAAAAAAATTTCATTATTTGGCGTAGAGCCGGCAAAAATGTACTTGACTTATACAATTACTTGACATATTATTTTAATATGGTATATTAGTGCTGTAAACGTAAGTTTACACAAAACTAGACGCTTGGAACAAATCCCAGTGGGAAAGTCCGCGAGGACTACCAAGTTGCCTGGCCCCGATCTATCGGGGTTTTTTGTTACTCAATAATTACAACTATTTTCCTCTTCAATTTCTCAAAAAACCCCAAAAATTTCCCTTTATTTTTATTGTCAAAATACCAACGCGTCAACCCGGCAACCATGTCAGCCAAACGCGCGCCGGCCTCGCTTTCGTTATTGACTGTCTTTAATTTTTTTACTGTTATCTCTTTGTCGCGCAAAATTTTCTTTATCTTTCGCTCGTACCATTTCGGCTTCTTTCCATCAATGTAAACCTTGGCGATATCGCGTTCTATTACCATGTGTGACAATACCCGTTCCAATTCTTTCGCCGGATTGACTGGGTTTCTTATGACGGCAAGCTTTACCTTAAAATCCAAATCTAAAACTACTTCCATAAATTTCTTTTTTACCGGCCAAGCCGCTTCTGACCAGTGAAAAGTCTCTATCCCGAGCCGACTCTCCGTGTTTAATATTTTCTCCGATATTTTTTCGTAGTTTGCTATTTCCACATAAACAAGGACAAACGTGGAGTGGTCAATTTTTTTATGGATTCCGGACTCATCTATAAAAATTAACATAAATTATTTCTTTCCGTAACAATTACCGGAAAGAGAAACAACAAGTTGTTGTTGGGAATCCATACAAATCGCCCCTTTTATATCCATTGAATCCTGACGTTGAAGACCAAAAAATTGCACGGTTCCAGACACAGTTAAGTTATATTTTGGAGTGGATGTGCCAATGCCAACATTGAGTTCATCCATCAGTATTTGGCCTTTTCCATCTGAATACCCTGAGACAGTCAAAATAGGAAGACCATCAACCAAAAAATTATAGCCCTCCTGTGTTCCTGATGCCGCCTTGCTAGATACGGCTAAATCCATAGCATCTACTAACCCGGCGTCTTCAGGAAATTCTGTCATCCCTGACAACAGTTGCCCCTTTACGTCAAAGATATCCGTAGAAATTCTTGAGATAGTCGATGTAGTATTTTGATAAAATAACGCAATACTCTGTTGATTTGATGAACGCCAAATCAATACAAAGAAAAATAAAAGTACTAATAAGATGCATAAAAAATATTTTCCCTTTTTTATTTTTTTTAATTCACCCAAAATAAGTAATAAAAAGCCTATGATAATTAAAAACCACCCTATTCCAGATCCAAAAAAACTGTTTTTGTTAGCTGTCATGACTGATTTCTCTGCAATCGACAAAAATTGCGATGGAATTGAAGGAGTATAAACGAAGAATAACCATATTGAACCAATAAAATCAAAAATAGCTCCGACTAACGAAAATGGTATTGAATCAACTATTTTTGAAACTTTATTAGACCTAGACATACATCTATAAAAACGACGAAACGACCAGCACGAGCGTGGCGCCGATGATGCCGAAGATAGTGAGCCAAGAAATGATGTTGCCGATCGGTTTGTTGACGTGCTCACCCATTATCTGTTTATCGTTTACTATTTTCATTACGAACAAAAGAATCACCGGAAGTAAAATTCCGTTCACGTCTTGCGACAAAATCATGACGTGAAACAAGGGCACCTTGGGCAGAAGCACGAAAACCGCGGGCAAAACTATGGAAAGCAAAATAATACTGTAAAATTCACGTCCGGTTTTCCAGTTGGTGTTAAATCCGTATTCCCAGCCCATGGCCTCGCAAATCGCATAGGCCGTGGCTACTGGCAAAATAAAAGCGCCGAGCATGGAAGCGGCAAACAGCCCGAAAGCGAACAAAATTTGCGCGAAATGGCCGGCCAGTGGCTCCAACGCGATAGCCGCGTCTTTGGCATCGGTAATATGAATGCCATATTTATACAAAGTGGCGGCCGTGCCGATGATGATAAAAAAACTGACGATGTTAGTGATGAAAGCCCCGGCAAACACCTCGGCTTTTTCCACTTTGTAATGCTTAATATCTAACCCCTTGTCCACCACGTACGATTGAATAAAAAACTGCCCCCAAGGAGTGATGGTGGTGCCGATAAGCGCTATCATGGCGAGCAGAAAGGGCGCAGTCCATTCCATAGTCGGAGTAACCAGAGCGCCCAGGGCCTGTCCGAAATCCGGTTTGACGATAAAACCGTTGATGATATACACAATGTAAAAAGCCGAAAAGATAAGAAAAATTTTTTGCGCGGCCTTGAACGACCCTTTGTACAAAATGAGCCAGACCGCGGCTGCAGCCAGAGGCACGACCAAATATTTAGTAACGCCGAAAATTTCAAATGACGCGGCCACGCCAGCGAACTCGGCGGTAACAGTACCCAAATTGGCGATAAGCATGGCCGCGAGCGCGAACACAGCCCAGCGCACGCCAAACCGCTCACGCAATACTCCGCCCAGTCCCTGTCGCGTTACCAGCCCGATGCGCACGCCCATTTCCTGCGTGATGGCCAAGGAAAAAGTAATCAAAAAAAGCACCCAGAGCATCTTGGTGCCGAACATCGCGCCGACCGAAGAATAAGTGCTGATGCCGCCGGCGTCGTTGTCGGCGTTGGCCGCGATAATACCCGGCCCGATAACGCTAAAGAAAAAAAGTAGTTTGGGCCAAAATCGTTTTTTTGTCATAACATTTACCCCTACCTAACCTCCCCCTTAATAAGGGGGAGGAAACAGGAGGGGGTATTAAACTACGCTTTGGGCAAAAAGTGACGCATGACATCATCTACCGTCACCACGCCGAGCAATTTGCCTTCTTCCAAAACCGCCACGGACATCAAATTATATTTCGTCATTATGGAGGCCACCCGCAAAACATCATAGTACGGCTTTACGGTTTGAATCTTATCCTTTTTTCTCATCAGTTCTTTGAGCGGACGGAGCTTATCGGCCACCAGCAAACGACGTAGAGACGCCACGCCCAAAAATTTTCCTTTATCATCCACCACGTATATAAAATAGACGGAGCGGTGGCTGTCGCTCACTCTTTTGATTTCCTCAATCACCTGCTCCACGGTGGAGTCGGGTCCGGCCGTGATATATTCGGCGCTCATCAGACCGCCGGCCGTGTCTTCGTCGTATTCCAACACCTTTTTCATCTTGGTCAGCTTGGCGTCAGCCGGCAACTTGCTCATGATTTCCTGCGACTTGCGCGCCGGAAGCATTTGGATCAAATCAACCAGTTCATCCATGGACATTTTATCCATTACCGAAGCGGCTCTTTCCGGCCCAAGGTATTGCACCAACAATTTTTGTATTTCCGGCTCTATTTCTTCCAAAACTTGAGCCGCGGTTTTCTGGTCCAAGGACTGCAAAAGCAAACTGCCTTGATTGAGATTTAATTTTTCAATGATGTTGGCGATGTCGGCCGGGTGGAGCTTGACTAAATTCTGCGCCCCCAGAGACAAACGCACGGTATCGCCCACCACGTGCACATTTTGCCAATCCAACAATTTTGATTTGAAGATATTCAAGAAGTCCAGCTTGTTGATCCCCAATCGGCGAAGCAACCCGCGCGGGCCGATTTCTATGGCCACCAGAGACATAGTGTTGCCGATCATGCCCAGCTCCAAATCATTCACCCGCACCACGCGCGCGCCTTCTAAATCAACTATCTGCTTGTCCAACACTGTCTTGCGCAAAAATACATGGCCGTTTTTCTGCGGCACCGGTTCCGAGACATCGGCCAGGCCCTTGCGCAAAACCAGCTCTTCTTTGCCGTAGCTTTCCACGTTGACGGCAGTCACGAAAAAATCCTGTTTCTTCGCGCGCACCACCACTCCGGCGACCGGCGGATATTTTTTTTCACCATCCATTTTTATGGCCACGTCAGCCACCCGTCCCACCACTTCGTCGGCCTGGTCGTAAACCTTGGCGTTTAACAAATTGCTGAAAAAAAGCATAAAATTTTCTTTTAATTGTCCTCCCCTTTATAAGGGGAGGAGTAAGGAGGGGTAAATTTTTTTAAATAATCCTCCAAAATGAGCATGGCCGCTTTTTCATCGCGGCTGGCCCCGCCCGCCGACCTATCAGCCGCTTGCGATGAAAATCTTTCGTCAAAAAATTCCACAGCCGTGCCGCTCGCTTTTAATTCCCCGGCAAAACTATGGACTCTTACCGTATTTTTGTTTTCTTTTCCGTCCAAAGACAGGGGCAGGCCCAAAACAATTTTATCAATTTTTTCATCGCCGAACAAAACGGCCAGCTTGCCTGCCGCCTGCTCGTTATTTTCCAAAACTCCAAAAGGCAAAACCACATCCGCGCCCTCGCGCCAAATCGCCAGCCCAATATTCTTGGAACCGTAATCAACTCCCAAAAGATTCATAGGCCCTATTTTATCTTTTCTTCGGGTCTTAACGTCGCTATCTTGTTCCCTGTCTTCGTGATAATTATCGTGTGTTCAAAATGGGCGCAGAGCGAACCGTCGGCCGTCTCTATGGCCCAGCCGTCCGCGGCCGTCTTCACGCGGTAGTCGCCCAGCGAAATCATGGGCTCTATGGCCAAAACCATCCCGGGCTCCAGTTTCCAATTCTGCAAACCCTTGTCAAAAAAATTGGGAATGCGCGGCTCCTCGTGCACTTCATAGCCCACGCCATGCCCCACCAAATCGCGGACAATGCCATACTTGCCCTGGGACTTGACGTAATTTTCTATGGCCTGGCCGATGTCGGATATCGTTTTGCCCGGCTTGGCGGCTCTTATACCAACGTAAAGCGCCTGCCTGGTAACGCGCAAAAGCTCTTTGACATTATCCGGTATATGGCCGATGGGAATGGTGACGGACGTGTCGGTAAAAAACCCGCGGTAATTTTTTTTGTGCGGCCACTCCATGCCAATGTCAATGCTGAAAATATCTCCGTTGCGCAAAAACACGCTGGGGCTGGCCGAAGCATGCACCAGCTGATTATTGAGCGAGGCGCAAATAGTAGAGGGAAACGGCTTGTCGCCCTGACCGCCGCGATAACCCTTGAAAGAAGGCAGTCCCCCGGCTTTGATGAGCATTTTCTCGGCCGCCTGGTCTATATCCCAGGTGGAAACGCCGGGCCTGCACATTTTCATCAGACGCGCCAAGAGCTTGCCGATAATTTTACCGCCTTTTTCAATTTGTTTTATGGCTTCGGGTGTTTTGACGTGCATAAGTTTTTTCTCTCCCCTTGATAAGGGGCCAGAGAGGGGTAATTCAACTTAGTGTTTTTTCAATCTCCTTTTCCACTTCTTCTATGCTCTTCATGCCGTCAATTTTTTTTAACGCTTCAAATTCATCATAAAATTCCAATATCGGCGCCAACGCAACATTGCCCTGATTGGCGATTCGCTCGCGAATCACCGTTTCAGTATCATCGGCCCGCAACACCAATTCTCCGCCGCATCTGGGGCAGACGGTAATGTCCATGGTGGATTCCAGCCAGGGAATAATTTCGCCGCATTCTTTGCAGGCGCGGCGCTTCGTCAAGCGGTTAAACGACTCCTCATCGGTAAGCGCCACTTCAACCGCCAGCACTTCGCCAGCCAGATCTTTTTCAGTAAAATATTCCTGATATTTTTTGGCCTGTTCCAAATTGCGAATAGCGCCGTCAAGCACCACGCCTTGTCCGTTGTCCAAAAACTTGTCCATGGCGCGGAAAGCTAACTTGTAAATCAAATCATCGGCCACCAAAGCGCCACTTTTCATTTTTTCCAAGGCCTGTTTATCTTCGGCCGGAGCAAACGGGTCGCTGGCCAACGCGCGCAACAAATCGCCGGTGGAAATATGACCGTAATTATGCTTGGCCGCCAAGCGTTTGGCCTGCGTGCCCTTGCCGCTTCCCGGCGGCCCGATAAGAATTATCACTTTTTTCATGGCAGTATTTTATCACTCTTCAAAACAAAAAACAACCTCTAAAACGAGGTTGTTTTTCTCGGAGAGTACTCCGACGGTGAGGGACGCTACCTGATACCTAGTTATAATTTAGTATACACAAAAAGCCAATGTTACGCAAAAAAAGAAGGCCCCCGAACGAAAAAAAATTCGGCGATTTACGCTTGACTTTTATAGATAGGCGTGCTTAAATGATGGGTCTGACTAAGGTAATCGGACACAACCTTTGAAGCTTTGAAGGAGGATAAGATGTTCGAGGTCGATTTGAATGGCTGGGCGCAAAAGCTAGTGGAGGGCGCGGCCAAGAGCGAATACTCGTGCAATCTGCGGTTCATTGTCCACGGTGGCCCGCTCAAGTTACACCAGTACACGCTTCCCGATGGCCGCATGTTCTACGAGTACGTGCAAGGAGAGAAAGTGGTCGAGGCAGGCACCGTGGTCTTCCTGGCGCTCTATGGCAGCGACGGGAAGGTCGTGCATGAGTCGTTGTGGTCCGAACGTGCCATACAGTGAAGCAAATGACCACGCCCGACACCCTCGTAACAGCCCCGCGCAGAACACCACTGCTGCTCGGGGCGCTTTATTTTTTAATGAAAATTATTTATTTAGCAAAATTGGTATATCTTCGTAAAAACAAAAAATCCAAACATTTAAAGAGCGGGAAAGAAAGCTGTTATAACAAAACGGCTCCACAGCCCCGACTGAGTCGGGGACTATGGAGCCAACGATTTAACAGGTGTGGCTTTTCCGCGCGCGAAAAGTGCCGCGTGCGCAACGAATTTTTGAATTTACGAGCGCGGATGGATGTGTTCGCAACGCCTTATCCCGACTCAGTCGGGATGGCCGAGGCCTCGCGGCCGAGGAAAGTGAGAACACATCCAGACGCGTGAGTCATTACAAAAACTACATCACATCGTACGCGTGCATTGTTAATTGCGCGTCTATCTGCTTGGCGGTCTCAATGGCCACGGCCACCACGATAAGCAAACTGGTGCCGCCGATAACCAAATTCTGCGTACCCATGGCGCCCTGCAAAATCAAAGGCAAAATCGCGATAAGCCCCAAAAATAGCGCGCCTATTAAATTGATCCTGTTCATAGTAGCGCCCAGATACTTCTGGGTTTCATTGCCCGGCCTGATGCCCGGAATAAAGCCGCCCTGTTTCTGTAAATTCTCGGCTATTTTTTGCGGATGAAATATCACGGCCGTGTAAAAATACGTAAAAGCGAAGACTAACAAGAAATAAGCCAGGCCGTAAAACAACTGGTTCTGAAATAAATTGATGGTGCCGGCGGCAACGCGCGCCAGCCAGGCGGTTTTAGCGGCCGTGAAAAATTGCGCTATCATGGGCGGAAACAGCACCAATGAAATGGCAAAGATAATCGGAATCACTCCGGCCATATTGACGCGCAAGGGCAAATGGGTGGTGTTGCCGCCGTACATGCGGTTGCCGCGCACCTGCTTGGCGTAGTTTACCGGAATATTGCGCTGGCCCTCATTGATAAATACCACCCCTACCACGGTCAGAACAGCTATCAAAACAAACAGCACAATCATGTACAAATCCGCCGAAGTGTAATTGATGAAAACATTGCGCACCGCGCCGGGCAGGCCCGACACAATGCCGGCAAAGATTAAGAGCGAAATGCCGTTGCCCACTTTTTTTTCGGAAATCAGCTCGCCCAGCCACATCAAAAACATGGTGCCGGCCGTAATGGTAAGCATGATAATGACAAAACGCGCGACATTCAGGTCGGGCAGAACCGCGGCCGAGCGGTTGAGCAATTTGATGGTGGCGTAGGATTGCAGAAACGCCAGCGGCACGGTGAGAAAACGGGTGTACATGTTTATTTTCTGCTGGCCGCTTTCGCCTTCCTTGGACATCTCTTCCAACTTGGGCACTATCATGGTGAGCAACTGAAAAATAATGGAAGCCGTGATGTAGGGCCCCACGCCCAGCATGACAATGGAAAAATTTTCCATGGTGCCGCCGGAAAAAACATTGAGCAGGCCCAGGATTTGATTGCCGGCCAAAATGCGCCGCATGGCCGCCAGGTCAACCCCGGGAATGGGGATGTGGGCGACCAGCCTGAAAATAACGAGCAGGGCCAGCACGAACAGAATCTTGTTGCGGACGTCTTTTATTTTCCAAACTTGCAGAATTTTCTCCCACATATTATTTTACTTCTCCGCCCGCCGCCCTCACCTGCTCCACCGCCGCCTTGGTCAATCTCAATCCTTCAATCGTCAACTTCTTGGTCAATGCGCCGGTGTTCAAAATTTTGGCGGCCAGAGCGTTCTTGCTTATTATACCCTTTTCCGCCAAACTCTTCAAAGTGACTGTTTCGTTGGCGCTAAAATTTTTTTCCAAATCGCCAAGCAAAACCTCGGCCGGCTTTACGGCCAAACTCTTGAACCCGCGCAGTTTGGGCGTGGACTGCATTTGAAATTTGAAACCCAGCAATTTCAATCCGGCGCTGCCGCCCGAGCGGGCGGTCTGGCCCTTGCCGCCGCGGCCCGAATAATTGCCGTGTCCAGACGCGTTGCCGCGCCCCCGTTTTTTCTTGGCATGGCGCGCGCCTTTAGCCGGCTTGATTGTATGGGGTTGTAAAATCATACTGTTTTTTGGCTTACAGGCTTAAACATCTGCAAGGCTTCAAACGTTGCTTTGGCAATCGTCACTTTATTTTTAGTCTTGCCCAAAATTTTGGAAGAGACATTGGGCACGCCGGCCAATTCCAAAATGGCGCGCACGGCCCCGCCGGCGATAATACCCGAGCCCTTGGGCGCCGGCATCAGCAATACCGTGGCCGCTTTGAACTTGCATAAAATAGAATGCGGAATGGTTTCGTTTATAATGGGAACCGTAATCATTGATTTTTTGGCCTTGTTGCCGGCTTTTTCCACGCCGATTTGCACGTCGCGGCCCGTGGCCAAACCCAAACCAACCCGTCCGCGGCGGTCGCCCACGATAACGCAGGCGCGAAAACTTAAATGCTTGCCGCCCTTGGTCACGCGCGTTACGCGGCTCAAATCCAAAATATGCTGGTCCAAATCGGATTTTTCCGGCCGCTCGCCTCTTTTGCCTCTGCGCATTGGTTTCATATATTTTCCTTAGTTTTTCCTCCCCTTTTAGGGGAGGGACAGGGTGGGGTAGATTAAAATTGCAAGCCGCCGGCCCTGGCGCCTTCAGCCAAGGCTTTGACGCGGCCGTGGTACTTGTATCCGCCGCGGTCAAAAACTATTTTGACTATATTTTTCTTCTGCGCTTTTTCGGCCAATAATTTTCCCGTCAAAAAACTCTGCGCCGCTTTGCCGCCATATCCTTCGGCTTTTTTCTCCTTGATTTGCGAGCCGTCGGCCGCGCACAGGGTCTGGCCCTTGTCGTCATCTATCAGCTGGGCGGAAATTTTTTTCAAACTGCGGAAAACCGAAAGCCGCGGCGTTTGGGCCGTGCCTTTAACATCGGCGCGCACGCGGCTGTGGCGCGCTTGCCTTAATTTATTTTTTGTGGGATTGAATAATCTTTTCATATTCTAAGGGGGAGGGCAATGCTACGCGGCGGCCGTGCCCTTGGCCGCGGTCTTGCCGGCTTTGCGCCGCACAATTTCGCCGACATACCTGATGCCCTTGCCCTTGTACGGCTCGGGTTTGCGCACCGCGCGCACGCGCGCGGCCATTTCGCCCACGGCCTGCTTGTCGGCGCCTTCAACCGTAATAATATTTTTTTCCACTCTGAATTTAATTCCCTTCTCGGGCTTGATTTCCACTGGATGCGAAAAACCCACCTCCAACGCCAAGTCCTCGCCTTTCATGGCGGCTTTATAACCCACGCCGCTGATTTCCATTTGTTTGCTAAACCCCTCGGTTACGCCTTTGAGCATATTGCCGATAAGCGCGGAAAAAGTGCCCCACAAAGCGCGAGCCTGCTTGTCTGCCCCGCCGGTCTCAACACTAACCGCGCCGTCTTTTACGACAATACTTATCCGCGGATGCAACTTTTGCTTCAATTCTCCCTTGGGGCCTTTCACGCTCACTTCGCCCGCGGTCACGTTTACTGTCACCCCGGCCGGAATTGTTCTAATTTTTTTTCCAATTCTTGACATAAATTTTAATACACTTCGCAAATCACTTCTCCGCCCACTTTGCCTTGGCGCGCTTCTTTGTCGGTGAGAAGTCCCTTAGGCGTGGAAAGAATCGCCAAACCAAAGCCTTCCAAAACCGGTTTTATCTCATCTTTTTTGATGTACTGGCGCTGGCCGGGCCGGCTCACTCTTTTGATGCTGGAAATAGCCGGCTGGCTGTTGTTGTACTTCAAAACCAACACGATAAAAGGATGCTTCTCTTTTTTCTCTTCGGCTTTCTGCAGGTAGCCGTGCTTTACCAAAAGCTCCGCGATATTCATCTTGAGTCTGGAAAACGGCACAACGACTTCTTTCTTTTTTGCCATGCTCGCGTTGCGGATTCTGGTTAACATGTCGGCGATTGGGTCGGTCATCATAGATATTGAAAAACTTGAAAATTTATTTACCAGCTTGATTTTTTAATGCCTGGAATTTTGCCCTGATTGGCCAGCTCGCGGAAACAAATTCGGCACAAACCGAACTTGCCCATATATCCCCGCACGCGGCCGCACTTCCAACAGCGCCGGACAACGCGGGTGGAAAACTTGGGTTTTCTGTTTGATTTGGCGATTTGCGACTGGGTGGCCATAAAAAATCAAAATTCAAAAATCAAAATGTAAAATTACTTTACGAACGGAAAGCCAAGTGATATTAAAAGCGCTTTGCCCTGCTCTTTGTTTTTGGCGCTGGTCGCGACAGTAATTTCCAGGCCGTGCATCTTGTCTACTTCTTCGGCGCGCACCTCGGGAAAAGCCAAATTTTCCTTAAAACCCAGGGTGAAATTTCCATGCGCGTCAAAACCCTTGTCCGACAGACCGCGAAAGTCGCGCACCCGCGGCAGGGTGATATTGACCAACTTCTCCAAAAAATAATACATGCGCGGACCGCGCAGGGTGGCCTTGGCGCCGATGGCCATGCCTTCGCGTATCTTAAAATTGGATATTGATTTTTTGGCTTTGGTGAGCACCGGTTTCTGGCCCGTAATTTTGGCGATGGTGGCGGCCACGTTTTCGGCAAAATGCGGCTCTTTCACAAAGCGGCCAAAGCCGGAATTAACAACCACCTTTGTTGCTTTGGGCGCTTGCATCGGATTCTTGAAGCCGAATTGCTTCATCAAAGCGGGCCGGGCGGTTTTGTTATATTTTTCCAACAAATTGATTTTCATAATTTCAACATTCACGATTCATGGAATAACATACAAATTGTATTTTTCTCCATGAATATTGTATTTTGTATCAATCAATAGCATCGTTGCATTTTTTGCATCGCCTTTTTTTCTCTCCAGCTTCCAGCTTAAATCCCACCCGGGTTTCCTTGCCGCACTTGGGGCAAATCAACATTACGTTGCTAACTTGCACCGGACCGGCCAAAGAAATCTTCTGGCCCTTTTCGCCGGACTTGCGGGCGCGCACGTGCTTGGTCATCATATTGGCGCCTTCCACCACTACCTTGCCCTCGGCCGGGAAAGTCTGAACGACCTTGCCTTCTTTGCCCCGATCTTTGCCGGCGATTAATCTTACTTTGTCATTGGTTTTTATTTTCATAAGACTTCGGGAGCGAGCGAAATTATTTTTTGAAATCCCTTGGCGCGCAATTCGCGGGCCACCGGACCCAAAATGCGCGTGCCCTTCGGCTCTCTGCTTTTCCGGTCCACAATCACGGCCGCGTTGTCGTCAAATCTGATATACGTGCCGTCGTCGCGGCGATATTCTTTCCTCTGGCGCACGATAACCGCGTGCACCACCTCGCTCTTTTTCACCAGCCCGCGGGGGGCCGCTTCTTTGACGGCGCAAGTAACAATATCGCCCAGGCGGGCATAGCGCTTTTTGTAGCCGTCAAGCACGCGAATGCACTGAATTTTTTTCGCTCCAGTATTGTCCGCCACTTCTAACATTGAACGATGCTGTATCATAATTATGCTTGATTCTTGTTCAAAATTTCCACCAATCTCCATCTCTTGGTTTTGGAGAGCGGCCGGCATTCCGCGAATTTCACTTCATCTCCGGGCCGGGCCGCTGTTTTTTCGTCGTGAATATAATACTTCCGACTTACTTTATAGCGCTTGCCGTATTTGACGTTCATCTTCATGTTGTCAACCACAACCACAGCCGTCTTGTTCATGTTCGCGGAAACCACTTTGCCGATAAATTCCCTTTTTACAACGGTTTTTTGCATAAAAGCATGTTAATTCTGGCCGCTGTTTTCTTCAGCTCGCCGATTTTGTGTACCTGCTTTAACTGGCGGGCCCGCGCCAAGGTGCGCGATTCATGCAGTTCGCGCCGGGTCTGCGCCAACAGCTCTTTCAATTCGCTTTCGCCTTTGTTTTTTAGTTCAGCCCAATCCATACTATTATTTTGTCACAAATTTAGTTTTCACGGACATTTTGTACGCGCAATCCTCTATGGCTTCTTTGGCCGCCTCCAATTTTATGCCGCCCATTTCAAACAGCATCGTGCCCGGCTTGACCACGACCACGTAATGGTCCGGGGAACCCTTGCCCCCGCCCATGGGCGTTTCGTTGCCTTTTTTGGTAACCGGCTTATCCGGAAAAACCCGTATCCAAATCTTGCCGCCCTTGCGCACATAGCGGGTGAGCACGCGCCGGGCCGCTTCTATCTGGCGGCTGGAAATCCAGCCGTGCTCCAGGCTCTTCATGCCGAATTCGCCAAAAGACAAGCGGTTGGTTCGGGTGGCCACGCCCAGCCCCCTTTTTCTGCCCTTATGCCATTTTCTGTGTAAAACCTTTTTTGGCATCAACATATTGATTATTGCTTCTTCGCCTCGGTTTGAGAAAATTTATCTCTCCGGCCAAAGGCCTCGCCGCGATAAATCCAAACCTTGACGCCGATTTTTCCGTAAAGGGTATGCGCCTCGGCGAAGGCAAAGTCAACATCGCTGCGCAAAGTGATGAGCGACATCTTGCCGGCCGACAATTTTTCAGTGCGCGCGATTTCCACGCCGTTCAGTCTGCCGCCCAAAGAAATCTTCACCCCTTGGGCGCCCGCGCTCATCACCCGTTCAATGCTTTGCTTCATCACGCGCCGAAACGGAATGCGCCTTTCTATTTCCGCGGCAATGCCCGCGGCCACAATAGTCGCCGACAAAGCCGGCTGGCGCACTTCGCGCACGTCTAATTTAACTTTCAACCTAAACTGCAAAATTTCTCTTTCAATCTGCTTGCGAATGGCTTCCAAACCCTGGCCGCCGCGGCCCACGATAAAACCGGGCTTGGCCGCCAGCACGATAATGGACAATTCCTTGTCATTGCGCTCAATGCTAAAGGCATCCACCCCCGCGTCTTTTAGTTTTTGCGCCAGCAAATTTCTAATCGCCACTTCCTGCTTTAAATACAAGGGCATCTGCCCTTTTCTGGCAAACCATTTTGAATCCCAAAAATAAATGGTGGGAATGCGGTGAATTTTCGGATGGACTTTATGACCCATAAACTAAACGAGTGAGGAAATGAATTAATTCATTTCCGAGCGAATGAGTTTATATCCGCAGATATAATTTAAAATTTCCAATTTACAATTACCAATTTCCAATTATTGAAAATTATTTTTTCTTAATATCCTTTTTTTTATTTTCTATCTCAGACAAAACCAAATTAATATGCGACGTCCTCTCCCTTACCGGCGTGGCGCGGCCATGGGCCTTGGGCATGTATCTTTTCAGCGCCGCGCCGCCGTCAACGGTCAATTTGGCGATACGCAAATTTTCCGGCTCAAGCGAGTGATTGTGTTTGGCGTTGGCCAAAGCGGATTTTAATAATTTCAAAACCGGATGCGCCGCCCGCTTGTTCAGCAGAGACAGTATTTCCACCGCTTGCAAAGCGCGGCGACCGCGAATAGCATCGGCCACCAGCCGCACCTTGCGCGGACCGATTCTTAAATATTTAAGTTTTGCTGTCGCTGTGGTAGGCATAAATTATTTTTTCGGGCCTGCTTTCGCCGGCGCGCCTTTGACCGGCGCCCCGGCAGAAGCGCCCGCTTCCGCGGCCGCGGTTTCCTGTTCCTTGGCCATCTTGCCGCCATGCCTGACAAACTTTCTGGTCGGAGCAAACTCTCCCAAACGATGGCCGACCATGTTTTCTTCCGCGAACACTGTTAAAAAATCCTTGCCGTTGTGCACCAAAAAAGTAACGCCCACCATTTCCGGAGAAATAACGCAGGCACGCGACCAGGTTTTAATGGGCGCCCGGCTCTTGATTTGTTTGGCTTTTATGACCTTGGCGAGCACGCGCTCGTCCACGTAAGGTCCTTTTTTTAAACTGCGGGACATATTATTGCTTGGTTTTTGCTTTTCTTGATTGAACCACAAACTTGTCACTCCACTTGCCCGGCTTTCTGGTCTTCACCCCCATGGCGGTTTTGCCGTAAACCGTCTGCGGACCGCGCTTCTGGCCGATGGGGCTATGCCCCTCGCCGCCGCCGTGCGGATGGTCAACCGGATTCATATTTTTACCCTTCACTGTCGGACGAATTCCGCGTCGGCGCACACGGCCGGCCTTGCCCCAGCGAATAAGGCGCCTATCGGCATTGCCCAATGCGCCCACCGTAGCCGCGCATCCCTTCAAAACTTTTCTAATCTCGCCCGAGGGCAATTTGATTAGGGCGTAGTTGCCATCCAGGCCCGCCAACTGAGCCGACAAGCCCGCGCCGCGCACCAGCTGGCCGCCCTTGCCCGGCGTCGCTTCTATATTATGAATAAATGAACCGGCTTGAATGAATTCCACAGGCATGTGATTGCCCGGTTTTACTTCAATGGCTTTATCCGCCGACAGCACCCTGTCGCCCACTTTTAATCCCTCGGGGCACAAAATATATGCTCTCTGCCCATCGCTGTATTGCAGTAAAGCCAGACGCGGACCGCGATTCGGGTCGTATTCAATGGCGATTACTTGCGCCTCGGCGCCAAATTTTTGCCTTTTGAAATCAACAATCCGGTAAAACTTTTTCACGCCGCCGCCCTGATGCCGGACAGTTATAACCCCCTGATTATTACGACCCGATTTGGAACGCAAATAAACCACCAGCGATTTCTCGGGTTTGTGCTTGGTAATGTCGGCGAACGCAACCACGCTGGATTGTCTGCGCCCGGGACTGGTTGGATTGTATTTATTAATCGGCATATCTACACGCCTTTATGCAAAGTTAATGTTTCCCCCGGCGGCAAAGCGACAACCGCTTTTTTGTAATCAGAGCGGCGGCCTGCTCTGCGGCCAAATCTGACCGTGCGCCCCATAATATTGGCCGTCCTTACTTTCAGGGGAGAAACGTCGTATAATTCTTGAATCGCTTTTGTTATTTCGTCTTTGCCAGCCCAGCCCGCCACCACAAAACTGTATTTGTTTTGGCTTTCATGAACGGCGCTCTTTTCGCTGACCAGGGGATGCAAAATAATCTGATATGATTTGGCGGAAACATTCTTGCCGCCTTGGCCGCTCAAAACAACCGGCGCTGATTTTGGCTGCGCTGCTTTAGCCGGTTCAGCTTTCTTTTCATCCGCTTTTTTTTCGGTCACCTGTTCAAGCTGTTGCTTTTTCTTTTTTTTGAACCAATTTCCCAATAAACCCATACGAACTTATTAGCTGGCGGGTTTGAGTTTTTTCGAGCCCGCCGGCTAACATTTATTTCAAAATATTCTCCAATTTCTTCAATCCGTCTTTGCCGGCCAAAACCAAACCAACATTTAAAATATCCAGCGCGCTTACGTCCTCGGCGCGCATTGTTTTTACTTTTTGCAAATTATTGGTCGCGCGCAAAAGATTTTCATCCTTGCCGTCGGCCAGCACCAAAACTTTCTTTGTCGGAAGCGGCAAAACTTTCAAGAATTTGGCAAACAACTTTGTTTTCGGTTCGGCAAAATTAAAACTTTCCACCGCCAACAAAACGCCGGCGCCGGCGCGGTCGCTTAAAAGCATTTTCAAAGCCAGACGGCGCGTCTTTTTATTGATTTTGGTTTTGTAATTTCTTTCGGTTTTGGGGCCAAAAACCACGCCGCCGCCCTTCCAGATGGGCGAGCGAATAGAGCCGTGGCGCGCGCGGCCAGTGCCCTTCTGTTGCCAGGGTTTTTTGCCGCCGCCAGCCACCTCGCCCTTGCCCTTAGTATCGGCCCAGGGTTCGCGCTGATTGTTGGCCATGGCTACGGCCACTTCATGCACTACTGACGGTTTAATCTTTACTCCAAAAACAGCGTCTGATAATTCCAGCTCGCCGATTTCTTTTCCTTCCAGATTGTACATTTTTACTTTCATAAATCCCACAGCCGCGCAAATCGCTTAGCTTGCCGCGGTTTCAACTTCTTTTTCAACTTCTTTCTTCGTCACCTTTAACTCCCCTTCCCCTTCTATCATAAGCAGCGCGTTCCTACCGCCTGGCACGGCTCCTTTTATCAGCAGTTCGCTTCTTTCCAAATCAACCCCCATGATTTCCAAATTTTTTACAGTGACGCGACTTCCGCCCATCCGGCCGGCCATGCGCATGCCCTTGAAAACCCTTTGCACCCCGCCGGCGCCGATACTGCCCGGGGCGCGCAAATTGTCTTTGTGGCCGTGGCTGGCCGGGCCGCCCGCGAAATGATGTCTCTTCACCACGCCGGCAAAACCCTTGCCCTTGGATTGACCCACGACCGTCACCTTGTCGCCCACGCTAAACGTGTCCGCCAAAATTCTATCTCCCTTTTTCATTGCGTCCGCCTGGCCAGCGATAAATTGCTTTACATTACCCAATTCAACCAGCTTGCGGCCGTCCGCTTCGATTACCCGAGTAATCTGGCACGGCCCAGCCGCGACGCGCGTTACCGGCACCACGACTCCGCTGTCCAAGAAAATCTGGGTCATAGCAAGTTTTTTCCCCAAAATAAATTTGGCCATACTACGTTCACGCCCTCTTAGGGCCTGTCGCCGAATACGCTTTCGTGACGAAATTACAGAATTCCGAGACAAAATTGTTGAATAATTTTGCGGCTTACCTGGAAGGTAAGCCAAAAAATTTGAGACAATTTTGGCCGGAATTCTGGAATTGCAGTAGAAATGGTATTCGGCGACAGGCCCTCTTAACAAAAAACTAGAAACCGTAACCACAAATTTTCACACACGAATCACACGAATTTGAATTGGTGAGATTGGTGTCAAAAGATTAGTGGTTCCAGTTTCTAGCCTTTCTATCTTTGTTTAGATAAATTGGCGTTAAATTTTGTTGTTTGTAAAATCTCCCAAGTTCAAAGCGGCTTAATAAATGTTTTTGAACCACTAATTTTACTCACCAATCGCTCACTAATCGAATTAGTGTGATTGGCGCATTCGTATTCGTGGTTCGATCTTATTTACTGGGCCGCGAAAACTTTTGCCGACATCTTACTACATTTTTATCTCTATGTCAACACCGGCCGGCACCTGCAAACTCATCAAGGCATCCACGCATTTGGGCGTGGGGTTGATGATGTCAATCAGGCGCTTGTGCACCCGCATTTCAAACTGCTCGCGCGCGTCTTTGTGCACAAAAGTGGAACGGTTGACCGTGAAGCGCGTCTTTTCGGTGGGCAAAGGAATGGGACCGATAATTTTGGCGCCATTGCGCTCGGCCGTTTCTATAATATTTTTGGTGGCCTGGTCTATGATTTTATTGTCATAGGCGCGGATTTTTATGCGAATCCGCGACACCTGTTCCTCGGTTTTTTTGGTTGTCGTAGTGGCTGATTTCATGTTAAAAAGAGCGCCCCCCACTACTTTTAATGAAAGTAGCGGGGGGTTAAATTTTCTTATTTAATAATCTTGGTTACCACTCCGGCGCCGACTGTTTTGCCGCCCTCGCGGATGGCAAAATTCATCTTCTCTTCCATGGCCACCGGCACTATCAATTTAATCTTCAAAGCGACCGTGTCGCCCGGCATCACCATTTCAGCGCCGGCCGGCAATTCCACCTCGCCGGTTACGTCGGTGGTGCGAATATAGAATTGCGGCTTATAACCCTTGAAGAACGGTTTGTGGCGGCCGCCTTCTTCTTTGGTCAGCACGTAAACCTGGGATTCAAACTCGGTGTGCGGGGTGATACTGCCCGGCTTGGCGATAACCATGCCGCGCTCCACTTCTTCTTTCTTGGTGCCGCGCAGAAGCAACCCGACATTGTCTCCGGCCTGTCCTTCTTTAAGCTGTTTGTTGAACATCTCAATGCCGGTAATGACGGTCTTGTCGGTCTTTTCTTTCATGCCCACGATTTCCACGTCATCGTTGATGTGAATCATGCCGCGCTCGGCGCGACCGGTGACCACGGTGCCGCGGCCTTCAATGGAAAACACGTCTTCAATCGGCATGAGAAACGGTTTGTCGGTATCGCGCTGGGGCTGGGGAATATATTCATCAACGGCCTTGAGTAAATCCATAATCGGCTTGGTAGCCGCCTCATCGCTCGGGTTTTGCAAAGCCTGCAAGGCCGAACCGCGGATAATGGGAGTGGCATCGCCCGGGAATTCGTATTTCTTAAGCAAGTCGCGCACCTCGGCCTCCACCAAATCAATCAGTTCCGGGTCCGAAACCTGGTCAACTTTATTTAAGAAAACTACGATATAAGGCACGCCGACCTGGCGGGCCAAAAGAATGTGCTCGCGGGTCTGGGGCATGGGGCCGTCAGCGGCCGAAACCACCAAAATAGCGCCGTCCATCTGGGCCGCGCCCGTAATCATGTTCTTTACGTAATCGGCGTGTCCCGGGCAGTCAACGTGCGCGTAGTGTCTGTTGTCAGTTTCATACTCCACGTGCGCCGTGGAAATGGTGATGCCGCGCGCTTTTGACTCGGGCGACTTGTCCAAATCATCCACCGACTTGTTCTGCGCCGTGCCTCCGCGAGAGCGAAGCACAGCCAAAATAGCCGCGGTCAAGGTGGTCTTGCCATGGTCAACGTGGCCGATTGTGCCCACGTTCGCGTGCGGCTTATTCCTGATAAATTCCGCCATATTTTCCAAAAGTCCAAACGGACCCTTAGACGGCACCGCCCCGAGTGGTCGGAGCGGATTTATGTCCAGCCGTTTTTTGATAGTAATTTATGGTAATTTTAGAAACGATATTACCGTTCTAAACTCCGACAACAGTATAATACAGATTCAAAAAAATTGCAAGTCCTTGCTTGTGGATAGCTATCTTTTCCAAGATTATTTCCAAAATTATTCCACTGGTTCAAGATAAAAACGATCGTCCTCCTCGGGCTCTTCGGGCTCTCGCGCTTCAGCCGGCTTGACAGAAGTTTCTGGTTGGATGTAAGCTGATTCAGCGGCGCGCCAAGTGGCCGCATCCATTAAATTTTCATACTCATCCAACCCCATGAGCACCATGGCTTTATCGTCGGCCACGTAAATCAAACGGTCGCCGGTGCGGCGAGCCAGCTCCAAGGCGCGGCCAAGTTGCGAATCGCACATATCGCACATATTGTAACTTTGCATAAAATACAAACGTAGTATATAGTATAGAAACAAAAAGTCAAGATAAGCCGAATGTCGCTGCCATTCCCGTGAAAACGGGAATCCAGTTTATTAAATAAAACATAAATATGCGGACTAAAAAATTCTCTATGTACGGGCTGACAGGCGGACTCCTCGTTGTTTTATTTTTAATTATTACTCTAACGACCGGCGCTCAGGCCAAGGCTCCGCTGCGCCCGGGCATGCTGATAAGCGCCGGAAAAAATGTCTACTATATCTCGGCGGTAAAAAAAATCCGCCCTCTTACCGCGGCCGGATTTAAGGCCAATTCTTTTAAGCATAAACTCATCATTAAAGTAACGGCCAAGCAAATTAAAGGCTGGCTCGTGGGGAAAAAAATAACCGGCTATGAAAAAAAGCTCGCGCAAGAGACCAAACCCGCCCCGGTGTCTGCGCCGACTCCGGCGCCAATCCTGATCGTTCCAACACCAGCTCTTGCCCCAACGCCGGCGCCGTCACCCGCGCCAACGCCAACTCTTGTTCCAACGCCAGCGCCCGCTCCCACCCAGCCGAACCCAACTGTGCCGACTACGGGAGCCACTTACTATGTGGCAACCAGCGGCAACAATTCCAACAACGGCTCCTCCGCCAGCCCCTGGGCCACGCCGGCCCATGGCGCGTCCCAGCTAAAACCCGGGGACACGCTCATTATCCGCGGCGGCACTTATGCCATGACCGACTATGAAAATCATATCATCAGACCGCCGTCGGGCGACGTCAGCAACTATGTGGTCATCAAGGGCGAGGACAGCGACCGACCCGTGCTGGCCGGAGGAAATAATTTACTGACTGCCATTGATTTATCCAACAAGAGCTTTGTGAAAATTTCCAACTTGGAAATAAAAAGCAACAACGGCGCCCATTTCCGCGACGGCATTCAGGCCCTGGACGGCCCGGCCGACCATATTGTTTTGGAGAATTTATACATTCATAACTTGGACGAATTTGGTATAAATATCGGCGACACCGATGACATCAAAATAATCAACAGCGTCATCAGCTACACCGGCTACGGCTCCATCGGCGGCCCGGCCGGCAGCCGCGGCGGCTGGAAAAACGCGCTTATTTCCGGCAGTACCCTGTCTTACGGCGGGCATTATTATCAGGGAAAAAACGCGCTCGGACCTTACGACCGTCCGGACGGCTTTGGCATAGAGCCCTCGGCCGGCCCGATTGAAATCGCGAACACCATCGCCGAGCACAACCGCGGCGACGGCCTGGATTCCAAGGCCGAAAACACCTATATACACGACAGCGTGGTGGCCAACAACAACAGCGACGGGGTAAAATTGTGGGGCACGAACAGCAAGCTGGAGCGCACCCTGATTTACGGCCGCGGCGACGGCGCGAGCGATGCTTCGCCCTGGTCGGCCATTGTGATTCACACCCAAAAACGCGACGCTAATTTCACCATCGCCAATGTTACGGTTGATGATTATCTGGGCGGCAACTACCTGATGCACGTACAATATGATTACCCCTCGGTACCTGTCAATCTCACGATAACAAACTCTATTTTCAGCTCGCGCGGCGCGAACGCGCCCATCTATACGGCCGACGCGGTTAAATATACTGTCACAAACAGCGACTTTTACTTCCCGAACAGCAGTTACATCTGGGACAGCGGCGGCAAAAATCTCACCTCATCGCAGGTAGGCATGCTGGGCGACAACAATGTTTACGGCGACCCCAAATTCGCGGCCGCGGCCTGGGGCGCGAACGGCGATTATCATCTGGGAAGCGGCAGCGCGGCCACGGCCAGCATGGGTTACCACGCGCAGTAAAAATTAAAACGGCCCCGCTAAACGGGACCGTTTTTTTTGCGTCACCCGTTTATCCATGGCGGCTCTTTCAGCACTGGTACTATCACCGGCTGTTTTTTCCTCCACATCAACTTGTTGACCTCTGTCCAAATCGTGAAGTCGGAAATCCATTTGGAGCGGGACATAAAAGACATAAGAATCCAAAATTCCATGGCCAAATCGCTTTTGAAATAGGGCACGTCAATCAAGCCATGAATCACAATTACCGTCAAAGCGCTCATTACGCCGGCTCCAAGAATAATATCATCGTCTTTTCTTTTACGATTGACAATCCAAAAAGCGCCGACGATGAGCGCCACGAATGAAACAGCGCCGGCCAGGCCGGTTTCAGCCAAAAAATTGAGCAATAAATCGTGCGAATAAACCACTGGCTCGGCTTTTTTGTATTTGAAATATGAATTCCAGGCCTGGCTATAAAGACGATTGAGGCCGGCGCCAAAAACCAGCCGCCCGGGCGAAACAGCCAAAGTATGCAATGTGTATTCCCATAAAATGGCCCTGGTTTTGCCGGCTGGTTCGCTAAGGGCGGCCGAGGGCCGCAGGCTTGGCGCGAAAAAGAATAGCAAGAGGCCAAAACCAGCGAGCACGGCCGCGGCCTTTTTCCAGCCCAGCAAGAGCGCGAAAAAAAATGAACCGGCCCCTAAGGCCACCCACGCTCCCCGCGAAAATGAGAAAATAAGCGCCAACATAGCCAACATAAAGGCCGCGCCCAACAACAACGTGCCGCCTTTTATTCCCCGCCACAGCTTTCGCTGGGGCAGGCTCCACATTGAAGGACTGACAATCTTTTCTTCTTCCTCCAAAATGTGCCGGAGGTGCGCCTTCTTGTATAAAAGCGCTCCCATCAGCACAATGAGCGGGCCCAGATAAAGACCGACCGCGCTCGGGGAATTGAAAAAAGAAGTTACTCGTTCGGGCGGAATATGCCAAAAATCAGCCGGAAAAAGCCAGTTCAAAAATTTCTGGAGCAAAGCCAGCGCGCTTATCGGAATGGTGGAATAAGCGAAAAAATTTATCAAATCCGGGCCTTTTATTTCTTCACCACGGCCAATCAGCATAAAAAACAGCAACAGCGGCTCCAAAAAATATGGACGCCAAACGCAATCCGAACCGAATGGATGTTCGTGGGAAAAAACCGACACGAACGAAGCGAGAAAAAACAGAACCAGCGCCACAAAAAAATATTTGTGCCGGCCGACAAACGCCCGAATTTCTTTCAAATCGTATCTGGAGTAATGAATGACCCAAACCAGAAAAATGCTTAAAAAAGTTATCTCCAAAACAGTTGAAACTATGCCGCCGAGGGAGAAGCGGATTAAATAAGTGGGCAGAAGCAGAATAAACAAACCGACCGCCAAGCGAAAATTTTTCCAAGCCAAAACCACGAATAAAGCGAAATAAAGAATCGCCGCGATATAGAAAATTGGATTGTCCACCAACAGCCACGAACTCATAAACGATTATTTGTATCGCAACGCTTCCAGCGGGTCCATGCGGGCCGCGCGCCGGGCCGGAAAAATACCGGACAAAAATCCAATAATCGCCGACAGGCCCAAAATTACCAACAAAAACCATTGCGGATACAGGAATAAATCAGTCTTGGCCCCGCCAAATCTAGCGGCCAGACTATTGACCAGCCAATTAAAAAACGTGCCGCCCAAAAAACCGATGAGCATGCCCATCAGACCGCCCAAAAAACCGATAATCACCGATTCGCTTAAAAACAAATTACGCATATCGCCCTTGCCGCCGCCGATGGCGCGCATAATCCCGATTTCGTTGGTCCGTTCCAGCAAGGTAACGGTCATGGTGTTGAACATGCCGATGGACGACACCACGAGCGCCACGGCGCCAAATAAACCCAACACTATCTGAATAACCTTAAAAATTTTATTGGCCTGTTCAATGGTTTCAGAAAGCGAAGCCACCAAAAAACCCTTGGCTATCACCTGTTCTTTGACAAAATTAAGGTCCGCGCTCTTGGCCACGTTTATTTGTATTTGGTCATAAGACGGGACCTTAACATAGTTGGCCAAATCGGCCAGGGGTATATATATAAAAGTAGACTGACCATCACCCACCACGCCGCTTACCCGGAATTTAATCGGCAATTCTATAATTTCCAAACTCTTGCCTTCAAACGCGCTCCTGGTTAAAAAAACCTGGATGCCCAAATCCTTTTCCAAAATCAATTTTGGATCTTCTATGCCAAACAGTTTCAAAACCGCTTCCGAAATGACGGCCTGGCCCGTGGCGTTATCTCCGTAAAGTCCGCCCTCTTTGGCCGCAGTGCCCGAATAACCGAAAAACGACGCGTCCACTCCGCGCAATTCCACATTGCCCTTCAAATTGCCCAGGGCGGCCTGACCGACAAAAGCAGCCATGGGCGCCACATCATTTACCCTGGGAATGTTCTTAAAATCCGCCAAGGTGGTGGTGGTCATCAAAACCAATTCGCTGCCCGGACGCACCGTGAGTGAAAGCATGGCTTGATTAAAAACTATTTTCTGCATGATAATATTTTGCAAACCATAACCCAAAGAAACCAAAAACAGCACCGCGCCGATGCCCACGCTGATGCCTAAAATCGTCAACCAAGTTCTGGTGGGCCGGGTGCGAAACATTCTGGTTGAAAGCACGAATATATCTGCTAATTTCATACTATTTCTGCGCTTGATAAACTTGCGCCAAAATTATTTCCAACTTTTCCGCCATGCGCTCGGCGGTCATTATGTTTAGCCCCACACCGCCGTCGGCGAGCGGCCAATCCAAAAAACGGTTGAATTCATCTATGGTGGAAACACCGAAGACGCGGTTGTAAATCACCTTTTGCAAACGCTCCATCTGCGCGGGCTTTAATTCTCCCTTGTATTCTTCCAGCAAGAATTCCTTTAAGAGCGCCACCAGCTTTTCTTTTTGTTCGCGGGTGTCTAAAATTTTGGCGTTTTCCACAAACAATTTCACTTCGCGCAAAATGCGGCCAATCATGACGGTGTAATGAACGGCCGTAGTTTTATAAAGCCCCACGCCGCCTTCGCTGTACGGCTTGTTCAAAAACTCAAAAAATTCATGCTCGCTGTTTTTACCGGCTAACAAATTTTCCATGGCCCTTTCCAGGCGCTCGGTTTGATTCAGGGTCAATTCCTGTATCAAATAATTTGTCAGCGACCAGGCCTTTAATTGGGGCACGTTCATGTACGCGTGCACGCGCGCCAGCTTTTCCAATTCGTTTACCGGCTCGTAGGCCTGGCCCGGCTTGAGCGGCTCTCCGCCGGGAACTCCGCGCCTGTTTTTTACCATGCGCTCTATTTTCGCGTCTTTGAAATAGTAGATGCGGTCAGCAAAAGAAAGATAGCTGGGGTCGTGCGTGACCAAAATAATCGTTTTTTTATCATCGCGATTGATGTCTCTTAGAGTGTTCATCACCACGCCGGCCGATTCGCTGTCCAGGTTGCCGACCGGCTCATCGGCCAACAAAACCTTTGGGTCATTGGCCAGGGCGCGCGAGATGGCGACTCTTTGCTGCTGGCCGCCGGAAAGAGCGCCTGGGAGATTGGCCGCTCGCGTTTCAATGCCAAAACGTTTGAGCAAAGCGAACGCGACCTCTTTTCTTTGCTTCAAGGGCTTGTCAATAAAAACCTCGGGCAAAGTGATGTTGTCTAACACGTTTAACGAATAGATGAGATTGAAATTCTGAAAGATGATGCCAAAGAATTTTGAGGTCTGTTCGTTCTTGTCTCTCTCGGTGAACTCGGCCGTGTCACGGCCGTTAATAAAAACTTTTCCCTCGCTGGGAGGTTGCAAACCGAGTATAGTGTAAAGCAAAGTGGATTTGCCGCAGCCGGACGGACCGAAAAAAATAATATATTCTTCCGGAAAAATTTCAATATCAATGCCATTAAGCGCGACAAACTCATTGTCTTTGCCGCGATTGTAAATTACTTTCAAATTTTCCGTTTTGATTAGCGAATCCATGGCTATATTATACACGAAATGAATGAGAGAAACAAAGGCTTCAGCCATTTGTTTCCGAGTGAAATGAAATTTTAATTTCATTTCCGAGCCCTGCCGCGATTGCGAAGCTTCGCCTTACAACTTCACCCTCTTCGTCCACCCAAACACCTGCTCAAAATTATTAATGATAATATCC